>JAHECL010000106.1 GCA_024641745.1 Gemmatimonadota bacterium
GCTGGCCGGCCTGATGGCGCAGATGCCGGCCGAGATGGCGAAGCCCGACTCGGCCCGGATGCCGCTGTTCCAGGATTCCCGGCAGGCGATGCGGGATCGGGCGATCGCGTCCGCCGCGCCCATTGACACCCTGCAGGAGCGGCTCCTGCTGACGCAGTGGTTCGAGGCGATGCAGGCCGGGCTGCCCGCCACCGATCCGGTGCTCAAGGCGGCGCTCCAGGGCCGGACCCCCGCCGCGGCGGCCGCGGCGATGTACCGGACCTCGGGCATCACGACCGCCGCGGAGCGCGAGGCGCTGGTGAAGGGCGGGGCCCCGGCGATCGCGGCGTCGAACGACCCGTTCATCCGGCTGGCGGCGACCATCGATCCGCTGCAGCGGGCGGTCGAAGCGCAGTGGACTGACCTGGCCGACACCGAGGCGGCGCAGGACGAACTGGTGGCGCGTGCGCTGCTTGCGGTGTTCGGCAGCAGCGTGGCCCCGGACGCGACCTTCAGCCTGCGGATCAGCGACGGCGAGATCCTCCGCTATCCGTACAACGGCACGGTCGCCCAGCCCTTCACCACCTTCTACGGCATGTACGACCACTCCGCCGGGTTCTCGGGCGTGCCGCCCTACGACCTCACCAAGCGGTGGGTCGAGCGGCGCGGGTCCCTCGACCTGGCGACGCAGCTCAACGTCGCCGGCACGCCGGACATCATCGGCGGCAACTCGGGCAGCCCGGTCATCAACAAGGACGCCGAGGTGATCGGCCTCATCTTCGACGGCAACATCGAGATGCTGCCCAACCGGTTCCTGTACACCGAGCGGGTGGCGCGCTCGGTGTGGGTGGACAGCCGCGCGATCATCGAGGCACTCCGCAAGGTGTACGACGCCGGCGCGCTGGCCGACGAGATGACCGGCAATTGATGGCGTACCACGCGCGGCAGGCGCGCGTCGGGGACCGGGTCCGGCACCGCCAGCTGGCGGTGCTGGCCTGCCTCGTCCTTGCGGGATGCGCGGTCAATCCCGCGACGGGCCAGAAGGAACTGAACCTGGTGTCGGAGAGCCAGGAGATCGCGCTGGGGATGCAGGCGGCCCAGCAGGTGTCCACCCAGATGGGGCCGTACCAGGACTCCGCCTGGTCGGCATACGTCTCCCGCCTGGGTCTCCAGCTCGCCGCGCAGTCCGAGCGGCCCCAGCTCCCGTGGCAGTTCACGGTGGTGGACGACCCCGCGGTCAATGCCTTTGCCCTGCCCGGGGGGTTCATCTACATCACCCGGGGCATCCTGTCCAACATGAACTCGGAGGCCGAGCTCGCCGGGGTGCTCGGGCACGAGATCGGGCACGTCACCGCCCGGCACTCCGCCACCCAGATGAGCCGTGCCCAGCTTGCCCAGCTCGGCCTCGGGCTCGGCACGGTGCTGCGCCCCGACATGGCGCAATACGCCGGCGTGGTCGGCGCCGGCCTCCAGCTGCTCTTCCTCAAGTACACCCGCGACGACGAAACCCAGGCCGACATGCTTGGCTTCCGGTACTCGCTCCGGTCCGGGTACGACCCGCACGCGATGCTGGACCTCTTCTCCATGCTGCAGGGCGTCGAGTCGGCCAGCGGACAGGAGCGACTCCCGACCTGGGCCGTGACCCACCCCTTCCCGGAGAACCGGCTGGCCCACACCCAGCGCATGCTCGACAGCGCGCGGACCGATTACACCGGCCTCACCTGGGACCGCGAATCGTACGTGCAGCAGCTGGACGGGATGGTCTACGGCACCGACCCGCGGCAGGGCTACTTCGACGGGCAGGCCTTCTACCATCCGGAGCTCCGGTTCCAGGTGGTCTTTCCCACCGGCTGGCGCACCAGCAACGGATTCTCGGCGGTCACGGGGCTGGCCGAGGGACAGGACGGCCTGCTGCAGCTGCAGCTGGCCGGGACCACTCCGATCACGAAGTCACTACAGGAATTCCTGGCCCAGCCCTCGGTCTCCGCCGGTCCCACCAGCCGGGCGCCGGTCAACGGGCTCCCGGCGGCCTCGGCGCAGTTCTCCGCCCGGCTGGAGCAGGGCACGGTGCAGGGCCACGTCGCATTCATCACCTATGGCGGCCGCAACTACCGGTTGATGGCGCTCGCCACCAGCGCGCAGGCCGCCACCCATGACGCCGCGATGCGCGGCTGGATTGCCAGCTTCCGGCCCCTGACCGACGCGGCCCGGCTGGACGTCGGTCCGAAGCGGATCCGGGTGGTCAGGCTCACGGCACCGATGACGCTGGCGGCCTTCGAGAAGAAATATCCGTCGGTGGTCTCAGCCGACCAGCTCGCGCTCCTGAACGGGGTCGAGACGAACGGCTCCTTCCCGAAGGGTCGGCTGGTGAAACGGGTGGTCCGGTAGCCGTGTCCGAGCCGTCGCGGTGACCGCCGCCGCGACCCCGCGCCCCGCCTTCGGCGCGCTTCGCCATCGAAACTTTCGCCTCTTCCTCGTCGGGCAGTTCGTGTCCCTCAGCGGGACATGGATGCAGACGGTCGCCCAGGGGTGGCTGGTTCTGCAGCTCACCCAGTCGGCGTTCCAGGTGGGCCTTGTCACCACCATCAACACGCTGCCGGTCCTGCTCTTTACGCTCTACGGCGGCGTGGTGGCCGACCGGGTGAACAAGCGGCGCTTCCTCCTCATCCTCCAGAGCCTGATGCTGCTCGAGGCGCTGGCCCTCGCGCTGCTCACCGCCACCGGTCATGTCACCGTCGGGTGGGTGATGGCGCTGGCGGCCGTCCAGGGGCTCCTCGCGGCCTTCGAGATCCCGGCGCGACAATCCTTCCTCGTCGAGATGACGGGTCGGGAGGACCTGATGACCGCGATTGCCCTGAACTCGTCGACCTTCAACGTCACCCGCGTCATCGGACCGGCCATCGCCGGCATCGTCATCGCGGCGATCGGCATCGCGGCCTGCTTCTTCGTGAACGCGGCCAGCTATCTCGCGGTGCTCTGGATGCTCGCCATCATGCGGCCGCCGTTTGCCGGTGCCAGCGGGACGCCGCCGGGCAAGTCGAGCTTCCGGGACGGCTGGCGCTACATCATGGACACCCCCGAACCCCGGCTGCTCACCATGCTGACCATCGCCTTCAGCGTCTTCGGGTTCTCCTTCGCCCCGATGCTGCCGGTCTACGCCTCCCAGGTGCTTGGCACGGGGGCCACCGGATACGGGGCGCTGATGTCGGGCGTCGGCGTCGGCGCCGCGGTGGCAGCGATCTTCGTGGCCGCCATGGGGCACCGCGTGCAGCAGGAAGGGCGGGTCTTCGTCTTCGCGGCGCTGTTCGGCGCGGTGCTGATCGGGGCGAGCCTGGCAGGGGGCTTCGGCGTCGCCCTGGGGCTGCTCATGTTCGCGGGGTGCGCCTGGGCGCTGACCAGCATCCTCACGAACACCCTGCTCCAGACCAAGGCGCCCGACGAGCTTCGCGGGCGGGTGATGGGGTTCTATTCCTTCATGGTCGTCGGCATGGCGCCGCTGGGCGCCCTCCAGGCCGGCTGGGTGTCCGAGCACTTCGGCGTCCGCGTGTCCCTCGCCCTGGGCGGCGGCGTCTGCGTGGCGGCGGCGTGGCTCGCCTGGCGGAGCGCACGGCGTCGCGTCCTGGTCACGTCGTGATCCCTCCTTCGCAGGCGAGGTGACGATGCTCATCACCATCTCACGGGAATTCGGGGCCGGAGGGTCGCTGGTGGCGGAGCGCGTCGCCACGTCGCTCGGCTGGCGGGTGGCGGACAATGACTTCGTGGCGCGGGTGGCGGAGCGCGCGGGCCTCCCCGAGTCCACGGTGGCGCTCAGGGACGAGCGCGCCCCCGGCTTCCGGGAATGGCTGGTCCGGGCGCTCTCCCGCGCGGCGCCCGAGTTGATCGTGCCGACCAGTCCCACGCCGCCGGCCGAGCTGGAGGAGGCGGAACTGGTCCGGATCACCGAGGCCGTCGTGGCGGAGCTCGCCGCGGAAGGGAGGGTGGTGCTGGTCGGCCGGGCGGCGCCGGCGGTGCTCGGCATGAAGGGCGACGCGCTGCATGCCCGGGTCGTCGCGCCGCGCGAGGACCGGGTCCGGGCGGTCATGACGCGGCACGGAGTCGACACCAGGGAAGCACAGCGGATGATGGAGGAAATGGACAGCAACCGGGAACGGTACCACCGGGAATACTATGAACGGGACTGGGCCGATCCGGTTCACTACCACCTCGTGCTCAACACCGGATTGCTGGGGTATGCCGGAGCCGGTGACGTGATCGTGGATCGAGCCCGTCGGTTGGGATGGGACACTCCCGTGGGATCGCCCCCCCAATCGGGAAAGTGAGGAGAGGATGCCCAGGCTGCTCCTGCTGACCGCGCTCGTCGCGGTCCTGGCGTGCAACGACCGCCGTCCGCCCGCGGATGTACCCTCCGGCGGGGCTGGCGCCGTCCAGCCCGCCGACAGCGTCACGGCGCCGAAGGCCGACTCCGCGCCGCTCCAGGCGGATTCGGTGATGGCGCGGGATACGGCGACGACGATGTGAGGAAGGGCGCCGCCGTCAGGCTGTCGAGGCGCACCTGCGGACCAGCGTCGTGATCTGTTCCTGGTGCGCCACCACCGGGCGCCAGCCCAACTCGGCCTGTGCCCGGTCGGAGGAATAGGGGTTGCCGCCTCGCCAGAACCGGACGGCGCCCGTCAGGGTGCCGGGATAGAGACCGGGCCCGACCACGCGCAGGACCGCCTGGACGACGTGGGCGAGCCCGAACGCGGCGGGCTCCGGCAAGGGAACCACACGGATCCGCCTCCCCAGCCCGTCGGACAGCGCCGCCACGAACTGGCGGTTGGTGAGTTCGCCGTCGTTCGTGACCTGATAGATCCGGTTGGCGGCACGTGGCGTGTCGAGCGCCCGGACGGCGGCATCGGCCACGCTGGTGGCATGCACGACGGCCATTCCGAGATGGCCGCTGCCGATCCGGGGCAGCAACCCGTGGCGCGCCACGGCGCTCAACCGCGGGATCAGCAGGCGATCTCCTTCACCATAGACGACGCACGGCCGCAGGATCGTCGCCTCCAGCCCAAGCGCCACCTCGGTCCGGACCATCGCCTCCGCCAGCCGCTTGCTTCGGGCGTAGTAGTCGTGCTCGTGCAGCGGGCCGAACGGCGAGGCCTCGCTGCGGCTGCCCGGGGCCTCGTCGGCCGCCTGCCGGCCGTACACCGCCACCGACGAGATGTGAATCAGGCGCGCGCCGAATCGGCGGGCGGTCGTCGCCGCCAGCCGCGTCCCCTCGACATTCACCTGGAAGAAGTTCTGCCACTGGGTCCGTGCGGCGACGAGGGCGGCGGAGTGGACGACGGCGTCCGCCTGGCGTACCGCCTCCCAGCTGCGCTGATCCTCGACGGTGCCCAGCAAGGGGTCGGCGCCGAGGTCACGCATCCGCCGTGCGGCGGCATCGCCGCGGACGAGGGCCTGCACGGCGTCACCCCGGGCCACGAGGGCCTGGATGATCGGCTCCCCCACCAGCCCTGTTCCGCCAGTGACGAAGACCTTCAACCCTCGATGTCCCTCGTGCTGAAGGGAAGCTCGATGACCATCGCGGGCGCGCCGCCGATCGTCACGCGCTTCCCGGGGTCGACTTCGCGCCGGAGGACGGCGAGCCCGAGCACGCGGTCGGGCAGGGTCAGCACCGAGCTCACGCGGCCCACCGGTTTTTCACCGGAGAGCACCTGGTCCCCCTCGGACTCGGGGCCGATCCACCGAAGCCCGCGCAGGACCCGATTGGTGTGGCCCCGGAAATGGAGGCGTGCCACGGTCTCCTGCCCGGTGTAGCAGCCCTTGGTGTACGAGACCCCGCCATGCTCGTCGAAGCGGACCTCCTGCGGGAGCGTCCGCTCGTCGATTTCCGCGCCGGCTGCAGGCCATCCCTCGAAGATCCGCGCCGCCTCGCGCACCTCGTCTCCCCCGACCGCCATGCCCGCCGTCCGGAGGAGTGTCCCGACGGCCGCGAGGGTGTCGCGGGCCCCGACCAGGATCGCGCGGAAGGGCCCCGCCGATGGCGTCCCCACCTGGAAAGGTCCCTCGGTCGTCTCGCCTTCGCCTACCCTGTCTTCCTCCGGCAGGCGGCCCAGGGGGACGACCGGCCACCGCTCGATGGCCTGATCGCCGAGCAGGTGGAGGACCGCCGTGGAATCGGTCAGGTCCTCGGCGGTGGCGAGGCGCGGCGGGAGCGAGCGCTTGAGGATCTGGGCCACCACCTCACGAGCCGCCGCGGGGAAGGTCAGGAGGATGGAATCCCCGGCGCGCAGCGACCACCCCGGCGCGATGATCATGCCCTTGGGGGTGAGCAGGGCGCCGTAGGTGAGTGACCGGTCGCCCGGCTCGACGAGGTCGTTGGTCCACAACCCCTGGAGGCAGGAGAGTGCCCCGGGGCCGGTGACCCGGAACACCGCCGAGGGCGCGGCGGCGACGACGGCTCCACCGCGGAGCTGGTGCAGGCGTTCGAAATGGTCGAGGGTGACTCGGATCATGGTGGAAACCTAGCGGGGCGCCGTCTTCTCGGTGTAGACGCCACCCAGCCGGTACGCCTCGTCGAGGAGTTCGACCGGATGGGCCACGCGCACCGGCACGCCGGAGGCGAGGCATCCCGCGCCGATCTGCATCAGGCATCCGGGATTCCCCGTCGCGATGATGGCGGGGGCAGGCGCAGCGATCCGAAAGGTCTCGAGCTTGGCGTCGAGGACCTCCCGGGAGAGTCCCGGCTCGAGCAGGGAGTAGACGCCGGCGCTTCCGCAGCAGCGGTCGGCGCCGGGGAGCTCGCGGACACGGAGGCCCTCGATCGCGCCGAGCACCGCGAGCGGGGCGGCGTGCACCCCCTGCGCGTGCTGCAGGTGACAGGGGCCGTCGTACGCCACCTCCGCCGCCAGCGTGCCCCCCGGACGCGGGCCCCGCTCCGCCAGCAGCTCCGTGATGTCGCGGACGCGGGCCGCGAAGCCCGCCGCCTCGGGTCCCTCCAGGAGTTCGCCGTAGTCCTTGAGCAGCGCGCCGCACCCGGCGCTGTCGACGGCCACGAAGTCCACGCGCGTCCCGAACGCCGCGAGGTTCCGTCGGGCCAGCGTGCGCGCCCCGGCGTGGTCGCCGGCGTGCTCGTGGAGCGCGCCGCAGCATCCCTGTCCCGCGACCTCGAGGACCCGGTATCCGTTGGCCTCGAGCGTGCGCCGCGCGGCGGCATGCACGTGAGGGAAGAGGGTGTCCATCACGCAGCCGGTGAAAAGGGCGACGGTCGGTCCGCCGGCCTGCGCCCCGCGGAGGCGAGGCGGCGGGGCCGCGGGGCCGGGGGCTGGCGCGGTGGCGGCGAGCATGCCGAACGAAAACGAGAGTCGGCCGCTGCCGGCGAGGGCGCGCGGGATGCCGGTGGCCCGGAACCAGC
>JAHECL010000107.1 GCA_024641745.1 Gemmatimonadota bacterium
CCTCCGACCTCACGCGTATCAGGCGCCAAGGAAAGGCCACCAAGTCCGGCCAATTGCCGGACTTCTCCATGAAACCCCGCCTGTCTGCCGGGATCCGGCCTGATCCAAACGCCTGAAAGTCGTACCCAACGGGCACCCAACGGACACCTCGAATGCCCCTGCCAATCCTCGGCGGGGGCGTTCTGCCTTCCGACGAGAAATGCAGGCCACTTGACGGCTGCTTGACTGGGCGGGGCAATCATCCGGGCGTGAATCAACTTCTTCAAGGGAGGTTGTATGCGCCGGATACTCTCTACGCTCCTGATGCTGGTCCTCGCGGGCTGTGACTTGTCCGGGTTCGACTTGACTGGAATTGATGACTGGAATTTGGGCGATGGCGGGGGCGGTGGGGGTGGGGGTGGTTGTTGCTACAACTTTGGGACCATCCGCCCGGTCGTCATCGCGGAAACTCATCTCAGTATCGGAAGCGAGTTCCAACTGCAGGTTTGGGATGCCCAGGGCAATCCCCTGGTCGAGCCCGAAGGAACGTTTACTTCGTTAGACACGACGGTGCTCGCGGTCTCGCCCGCAGGGTGGGCCGAGGCGCGAGTGCCGGGCCTGGTAAGGGTCCTCTATGGTGTCGGAGGAGGACTCTCGGCCAGCACAGATTTCTTCGTGGTTCCTGACGCTCAGGCCACCAGCCTGCGACTGGAAATGCGGGGGACACCAGCAGAATGTGGCTCCCCATTCGATTGCGGCCCCGCGGGGAGCCCGATCATTGAGGGTTGGATCGGGCATTCGGCTGACGTCGCCGGAGTCAGTTTGACGTTTGTGGGTGCCGACGGCCTGCAGCCGACAGACCTGGTCGCCGCCAAGCCGACCGCCGTCACGGCGTGCCAGACCAGTGATACCTGCGTGACTGTCAGCGCACCGTCGCAGGACCACCTCTGGAAGTCAGGCGACAGCGTGCTGTGCATCGGCGTTACGGTGGGCGACAGCGTGCCGGAACGGGCGTGGTCGGACGCAACCAACCGCGAATGGGTGGTCACCTGGTCCCGACCCGGTCTCTTCGTCCTGCGCCAACCGTTGTCTGTCTACGTTCGACCGAGTCTCAGCGCACCGGCCAGTGCCTGTTGACGCCAATTATCTGGACATTTGGGAGCGGCATCTGTGGCCAGACGACTTGATGCCACGGCAGAAACACCCAAACACAAGCCCCGCCCGAGCCGTCAGGCTCAAGCGGGGCTTGGAGTTTCGATCAGTGGGCCTGGGAGGAGTTGAACCTCCGACCTCACGCTTATCAGGCGTGCGCTCTAACCACCTGAGCTACAGGCCCCGGCAGGCAGCCACCATCGGCCGGCCCGGGGAGGCGGTAGGATAACGGCGCTGCGGGGCCGATGCAACATTCGCCGGCCCCGCGGCGCTATTCCTCCCAGTCGCCGCCGCGCTTGCGCTTGGGCTTCGGCTCATCGTCGTCGACGTCGAAATCGTCGTCGTCGAGGTCGTCCTCGTCCTCGTCATCGACATCCTCGTCGTCGAGATCCTCGTCGTCCTCGTCTTCGTCGTCGTCAAAGCTGAAGCCATCGTCCTCGAACTCGTCGGCGTCGTCATCAAAGCGCGGCTTCCTGCCCACGACCGCGGTCGACGTCTCCCAGGCCCACATGGTTTCCTCCGGTGCAAAGTGATTCGTTGACACTGCGCGGTCCACTTACGAGGCGTCCGCCACCCGGCTGGCCGCCCGGCTCGCCCGCTTGCGGTCGATGGCCGAGAGGGCCCGCTTCCGCAGCCGGATCGTCTTCGGCGTGACCTCGATGAGCTCGTCCTCCTCGATGTACTCGAGCCCGTACTCCAGCGTGATGTCGCGGGGCGGCTCCAGGATGATGTTGTCGTCCGTGGCCGTGGTCCGCATGTTCGTCAGCTTCTTTTCCTTCGTGACGTTCACGTCCATGTCGCCCGGCCGGCTGTTCTCGCCGGCGATGAGCCCCTCGTAGACCTGGTCACCCGGCGCCACGAACATCTGCGCCCGCTCCTGCAGGTTGCCGAGGGCGAACGCCACCACCGTGCCCTCCCGGTCGGCCACCATCACGCCGCGCTTGCGGCCCGCCAGCGGCCCCGCCCACGGCCCGTAGTCCAGGAACCGGTGGTGGATCAGCCCGGTGCCCCGGGTGTCGGTCAGGAACTCCGAGCGGTAGCCGAAGAGCCCGCGCGCCGGGATCCGGAACGCCATCCGCACCATCCCCTGCCCCGGGTTCTTCAGCTCCAGCATCTCGCTCCGCCGCGGCCCGAGCTTCTCGATGACCGCGCCCATGTACTCCTCGGGCACGTCGATCATCAACTCCTCATACGGCTCCAGCCGCTCGCCGTTCGGCCCCACCTTGGTGATGACCCGCGGCCGGGACACCTGGAACTCGAACCCCTCGCGGCGCATCGTCTCCATCAGGATGGCCAGGTGCAGCTCGCCGCGGCCGGAGACGGTGTGGGTGTCCGGGCTCTCCGTCGGCTCCACCTTCAGCGCCACGTTGCGCTCCAGCTCCTTGAAGAGCCGGTCCCGGACCTGGCGGCTGGTGACGAACTTCCCCTCCCGGCCGGCGAAGGGGCTGTTGTTCACGATGACGTCCACCGAGATGGTGGGCTCCTCGACCGCGATCCCCTCCATCCGCTCCATCACGTCCACCGCGGTGACCGTCCGGCCGATCTCGATCCCCTCGAGCCCCGCCAGCACCACGATGTCCCCCGCCGTGGCCTCCTGGACCTCGATCCGGTGGAGCCCGTCGAAGGTGTAGAGCTTGGTGATCCGGCTCCGCTCGATCTGCTCCTCCGGGCCCACCATGCCGGGGGCGCCGATCGGGAGGAGCGCCACCTGGTCGCCCACCTTCAGCGTCCCGCGCTCGATCCGCCCGATGCCCATCCGCCCGAGGAAGGTGGTGAAGTCGAGGGTCGAGATCAGCATCTGGAACGGCCCGGCGGCGTCGCTCTTGGGCGGCGGGACGTGGGCCAGGATCGCCTCGAAGAGCGGGCCCAGGTCGGGCCCCGGCTGGTCGAGCTCCGTCGTGGCGGTGCCGTGCCGGCTCGAGGTGTAGAGGAAGGGCGCGTCGAGCTGCTCATGGCTCGCCTCGAGGTCCATGAACAGCCCCAGCACCTCGTCGTGCACCCGCATCGGCTCGGCGTCGGGCCGGTCGATCTTGTTGATGGCGACGATCGGCCGGAGGCCGAGCGCCAGCGCCTTCCCCGTCACGAATCGGGTCTGGGGCATCGGCCCCTCGGCGGCGTCCACCAGGATCAGGACGCCGTCCACCATCCGCAGGATTCGCTCGACTTCGCCGCCGAAGTCGGCGTGCCCGGGGGTGTCCACGATGTTGATCTTGACGCCATGCCACCGCACGGCCGTGTTCTTGGCCAGGATGGTGATGCCCCGCTCGCGCTCAAGGGGGTTGGAGTCCATGACGCGCTCGTCCACCTGCTGGTTGGCCCGGAAGGCCCCCGCCTGGCGGAGCATCTGGTCCACCAGGGTGGTCTTCCCGTGGTCGACGTGCGCGATGATGGCGATGTTGCGAATCTGCTCGGTCCCTGCCATTGGCCCCTGCACTGCGTTCGAGACTGCCCACCCGGCCCCACCCCCCTCCCATCGGCGGCATATATAGCGGAGTCCCCCACCGGGAGCAATGGTGCCGGATGGCCCGGCGGAAGGGGCCAAACCTCGCGGGGCACCGGGGGCGCCACTACCTTGCCCGGATGGATCCTTCTCCCGCCCCCGCCATCGGCACCGGCCTCCTCGCGGTGGTGCTGCTCGTCCTGGCCAACGCCTACTTCGTCGCCGCCGAATTTGCCCTCGTGGGCGCCCGGCGGACCCGGCTCGACGAGATGGCCCAGGCCGGGGACCGCAAGGCGGTGCTGGCCCGCCGCGCCGTCAAGCACCTCGACCGGTACATCTCCGCCACCCAGCTCGGCATCACCCTCGCCTCGCTCGGGCTCGGCTGGATCGGGAAGCCCGCCCTGGCGGGGCTCCTCGACGGGCTCTTCGCCTTCCTCCCGGAAACCGCCGCCGTCTGGACCACCCACGCCGTCTCCGCGGCCACCGCCTTCGCCATCATCACCGCCCTGCACATCGTGCTCGGCGAGCTGGTCCCCAAGTCCCTGGCGCTCCTCTACCCGGAAGATGTGAGCCGCTGGGTGGCCGGTCCCCTGATCGGGTTCGGCTGGCTGATGGCCGGTCCCATCTCCCTCCTCAACGGCACCGCCAACGGGCTCCTCGGCCTCTTCAAGATCAAGCCCCGGGGCGACCACGAACGCCTCCACTCGACCGAGGAGATCCGGATGCTGGTCGAGCAGAGCCAGGTCGGCGGCTCGATGGAGGACCAGGACGCCCGGCTCCTCGAGGGGGTCTTCGAATTCAGCGAGAAGTCCGCCGAAGAGGTGATGACGCCGCGGACCCAGATCGTCGCACTCGCCGCCGACCTGCTGGTGACCGAGGCGGCCGACGCCATCGCGGAGGCCGGGCGCTCACGGTACCCGGTCTACGTGTCGAGCCTCGACGAAATCGTCGGCGTGGTGCTCGCCAAGGACGTGCTGCGCGCGCTCCGGGCCGACCCGACCGCGACCCTCGGCAGCATCCGCCGGGAACCCCTCTTCGTGCCGGGGACACGCGAGGTCGAGGATGTCCTGGCCGACATGAAGCGGCTGAAGACCCACCTGGCGGTGGTGCTCGACGAGTACGGCGGCACCGCCGGCCTGGTGACGATGGAGGACCTGCTGGAAGAGATCGTCGGGGAGATCTTCGACGAGCACGACCTGACGGACGAGGTCCCCGCCGCCGGCGGCGGCGCGCCCCTGCTGGACGGCGCCACCACCATTTCCGAGTTCAACGACGCCTGGGAGGCGAAGCTGGACGACCGGAACTACACCACGCTCGGCGGGTTCCTCTTCGGCGAACTCGGCCGCCTGCCGCGCCCCGGCGACCGGGTGGTCGTCGGCACGCGGACCTTCGAGATCGTGTCGATGGAGGGACGGCGGGTCAACGAGGTCCGGATGACAGTGACGGAAGAGAAGAAGGAGGAGGAAGCGAAGCAGGTGGACTAGCGCGTTCCCGCCAGCTCCACCGCCAGGGCGAGCGCCGCCCGCATGCTGCCGGCGTCCGCCTTGCCGGTCCCCGCGATGTCGAATGCGGTGCCATGATCGGGACTGGTCCGCGGGAACGGCAGTCCCAGCGTCACGTTCACCGCGCTGCCGAACGACGCCACCTTGATGGCGGTCATCCCCACGTCGTGATACGGCGCCAGGACGGCGTCGAACTCTCCCCGCATCGCCCGGACGAACACGGTGTCGGCCGGCAGCGGTCCGGCGGCCCCCAGCGCCTTCGCCGCCGGGGCGAGCACCCGCGCGTCCTCGTCGCCGAAGAGCCCTCCCTCTCCCGCGTGGGGGTTCAGGGCGCAGACCGCCAGCCGGGGTGCCGCGATCCCGAACCATTCCCGCAGGGCGTGCTCGGTCACCCGTCCCGTCCGGACCACCCGTTCCTGCGTCACCAGCGCCGGCACGTCGCGCAGCGCCACATGCGTGGTGACCAGCACCACCCGCAGCCGGTCGGACGCCAGCATCATCGCCACGTCGACGCCGCCGGCAAGCTCGGCCAGCCACTCGGTATGCCCCGGCCAGGGAAACCCCGCCTGGTGCAGCGCATGCTTCTGGACGGGGGCGGTGACGATGGCGTCCACGGCGCCGGAGAGGGCGAGGGCGGCCGCCTGCTCGATGGCGTGGCCGGCGATGCGCCCCGCCTGCACGACGCGCGAAGGGCCCGGCTTCAGGGAAGCGTGCTCCCCTGACCCCAGGCCCCAGGGACCCACCACGATGCGATGCTCCGCCCGGACCGCGCCGACCTGATCGTCCGCCCCGACCACCGTGACCTCGGCGTCGAGCGGCGCCTCGAGGGCCCGGGCGACGATTTCAGGCCCGATCCCGCGTGGATCGCCGAGCGTGACGGCGATCCGGGGCCTCACGGGTCGCGCACCTCGACGTACGAGGAGCGGCGCAACTGCTCGATGTACCGCTGTTCGGCGAGCTGCCGGCTGAGCCGGGTCCGGATGCCGGCCTGCACATCCTCGAAGGTCATGTCCCCCTCGGCGCTCCGGTCCGTGACCCAGGCCACGACGTACTTGCTCCGGTTGTTGGGCGCCTCCAGGACGAAGACCGGCGCCACCGTGCCTGAGTCGGCATTCGCCAGCCCCTGCTGGTACACCGGCGGCAACTGGGCGATGACGACCTGCTTCGCCTCGCGCTCCTCCGCCTCATCGTGCACCCGCCGCTGGAGAGAATCGAAGGACGCGCCATCCCGGAGCGCCGCGGCGACCGAGTCGGCGAGCAGCCGTGCGGCCTCGGCGTCGGCGTCGGTGACCTGCGGCATGATCAGGATGTGACGCACGTCGATCTCGGCGGGCTGCACCCGCTTCACCTGGATGATGTGGTAGCCGAAGGGCGACTCCACCGGGTCCGAGATGACGTTGGGAGGGAGCCGGAACGCCGCCTTCTCGAACTCCGGAGCGAGCGGCGGGCCGCGCCGGAGCCAGCCGAGGTCGCCGCCCTGCTGGGCGGAGCCCGGATCCTGCGAAAACCGCCGGGCAGCGGTGGCGAAGTCGGCGCCGTCACGCAGTGCGACCGCGATCGAATCGGCGAGCGCCCGGGCGAAGGCCTTCGACGCCGAATCGGCCTGCGGCGCCACGACGATCTGCCGGAAGGAGATGGTGGCCGGACGCTTCCCGAGCGCCGCCCGATGCTCCTCGTAGTAGTCCCTCATCTGCTGCTCGGTCGGCGACACCGGCTTCAACTTGTCCTGGTCCCGCATCGAAGCCAGCAGCGCTTCCTGCAGGGCGCCGCGGCGCTGCTGCTCCGTGAGCCAGCGGCGATATTCCTCGGGGCTGCCGAACCCCGCCTTCTTCAGTTCGGCGCGATAATCCACTTCGCTGGTGAACCCCTGGCGCACCCGCTTGATCTGCTGTTCGACGCGGGCGGCCACTTCCTGGTCGGTCACCTTGATGGCGGTGTCCCGGAGCGCCTCCTGGACCAGCACCTCCTGGTCGATCAGGTCGTTCACCACCTGCGTCCGGATCTGGTGCATCGCCACCGAGTCGTCCACCGGCAGCTGGACCCCCTGCGCCTGCCGCGAGAAGATCTCCTCGTCCACCTGGGACGCCAGCACCGGCTTGTTGCCGACCACCCCGACCACCCGATCCACCACGATGGACGACCCCTCCTGGGCGGCTGCCGAAGCAGCCGCCACGAGGGTGAGCGCCACCAGGAGGAGCGGGAGCCGCATCAGGGCTGGCCCGCCGGCGG
>JAHECL010000108.1 GCA_024641745.1 Gemmatimonadota bacterium
TGATGGTCGATGAGGCGCTGGTGCTGGTCGTTGTCGAGGATGTCGCCCAGTTCCAGCTCGACCTGGGCCAGCTCCTGCTGAAAGGCGCGAATCCGGTCGACGCGCGCCTGCGCGTCCAGGCGTCCGGGCATGGTCCCTCCCGCTAGGCTTCCTGCCGCTCCTTCACGTAGATCTCGCCACCCCGGCGGCGGAACTCCACCGACTTCTCCTCCAGCGCCGCCGCATATTCCCGCACGTCCTGCGTGATCTTCATCGAGCAGAACTTCGGGCCGCACATCGAGCAGAAGTGGGCCACCTTGGCGCCGTCGGCCGGCAGCGTCTCGTCGTGGAAGGCGCGCGCCGTGACCGGGTCGAGCGCCAGGTTGAACTGGTCCTCCCACCGGAAGTCGAAGCGCGCCTTGCTGAGCGCATCGTCCCAGGCCTGCGCGTTGGGGTGGCCCTTGGCCAGGTCGGCGGCGTGGGCGGCGATCTTGTAGGCGATGACGCCGGCCTTCACGTCGTCGCGGTCCGGCAGCCCGAGGTGCTCCTTGGGCGTCACGTAGCAGAGCATCGCGGTGCCGTACCACCCGATCATCGCCGCGCCGATGGCGCTGGTGATGTGGTCGTAGCCCGGTGCGATGTCGGTGGTGAGCGGGCCGAGGGTATAGAACGGCGCCTCGCCGCACCACTCGAGCTGCTTGTCCATGTTCTCCTTGATGAGGTGCATCGGGACATGGCCCGGCCCCTCGTTCATCACCTGCACGTCGTGCTTCCACGCGATCTTGTTCAGCTCCCCCTGCACCTTGAGCTCCGCGAACTGCGCTTCGTCGTTGGCGTCCTTGATGGAGCCGGGGCGGAGCCCGTCACCCAGGGAGAAGGAGACGTCGTACGCCGCCATGATCTCGCAGATCTCGTCGAAGTGGGTGTAGAGGAAGTTCTCCTTGTGGTGCGACAGGCACCACTTGGCCATGATCGAGCCGCCGCGCGACACGATGCCGGTCATCCGCTTCGCCGTCATCGGCACGAAGCGCAGCAGCACCCCCGCGTGCACCGTGAAGTAATCCACCCCCTGCTCCGCCTGCTCGATCAGGGTGTCGCGGTACGCCTCCCAGGTCAGGTCCTCCGCCACGCCGCCCACCTTCTCCAGCGCCTGGTAGATCGGCACCGTGCCGATGGGGACGGCGCTGTTCCGGAGGATCCACTGGCGGGTCTCGTGGATGTTCTTGCCGGTGGAGAGGTCCATCACGGTGTCGGCGCCCCAGAGCGTGGCCCAGCGGAGCTTCTCGACCTCGTCCTCGATGACGCTCTTCACGGCGGAGTTGCCGATGTTGGCGTTGATCTTCACCGCGAAGCCGCGACCGATGATCATCGGCTCGATCTCGGGGTGGTTGATGTTGGCGGGGATGATGGCCCGCCCCCGCTCCACCTCGCTCCGCACGAACTCGGGGTTCATGCCCTCACGGATGGCCACGAACTCCATCTCGGGAGTGACCTCGCCGCGGCGGGCGTAGTGGAGCTGGGTGA
This sequence comes from Gemmatimonadota bacterium, assembly GCA_024641745.1. GTDB lineage: Bacteria > Gemmatimonadota > Gemmatimonadetes > Gemmatimonadales > GWC2-71-9 > SPDF01. The sequence continues at coordinate 1,504 of JAHECL010000108.1, forward strand.
CGGGGCCGCGGCCGCGGTAGACGGGGCGCTGGAGCCCGGCCGGAATCAGCCCATCGGCTGCGTCCACAGGGGTGGACGGACCGGACGGCAGGCGCTCGACGTCGCGCTCCAGAATCCAGGGGAGCCGCGGGGCCGGCAGCCCCTGGCGGACATCCGCGCCCTGCGGGCCGCTGGTGTCGTACACCCGGAGCGGCGGCTCGCCGCCGGAGAGGGCAATCTCCCGGACCGGCACACGGATGCCGCGCGCGCCGTCGAGGGTGACCTTGCGGGAGTTGGGAAAGGCGTCAGAAAAGGATGAGGCAGTCATGCCGCGCTCCCTTCGCCGGTATGAGCCGGATCAGGTTCCAAGGGTATCGTCTCAATCCGTCGCGCCGACGTGCGCGGGGATGCCCCTGGCGGTGTCTACTAAGGATAACCGGGTGGACCGGCTCGACCAGCTCGCTCAGGTCGAGACCGCCGGCTTGGGGTGGGCCAAAGGGGCGTCGGTTCGCATCCCCCGTAGAGACCGTGGCTCGGAGGGGGTGCGAACCGCAGCCCCGGAGGTCCACCCCGAGCCGGTGGTGAGCGGCAAGACCGCTCGACCAGCTCGCTCCTCCGGCACTGGAGTTCTCGACGGCCTCCGGTGGGCTCCGGCGTTCCCGGAGTCGGAACTCACGTGCCTCCGGAGCGACCCGGTCTTCGCGGTCAGCCCGAGACTGAGTACGACCGGCGCAGGAAATGGTCCGGAGGGCATTCAGTTCGTCCGCAGCCGCCCGCGGTCTACCTTCCCCAAGTGAGTGCGCGGAAAGTCCTCCAGGAAGACCACCTCGCGGGGCGCCTTGTAGGGCTCGAGCCGCTCCCGGACGAAGGCCTTGAGCGCCTCGCCGAGCGCAGCGGTCCGTCCCGTTGCGATCACGAAGGCGTGCGGCTTGGTCAGCCCCTGCGCGTCGACCACGCCCACCACCGCCGCCTCCCGGACCGCCGGATGCTGCAGCAGGCAGTTCTCCACTTCCTGCGGTGCGAGCCAGCGCCCGCCCACCTTGAGCATGTCGTCGCCGCGGCCGCAATAGGTGAAGTAGCCGTCGGCGTCCCGGCTCACCATGTCGCCCGAGACGTACCACTCCCCCTGGAACGCCTGCATCGTCTTTTCCATCTGCTGCCAGTAGCCGATGGCGCGCGCATTCCCCTTCACCCGGAGCCAGCCGACCTCGCCGTCGGGCAGGGGAGCGCCGTCGTCATCGGTCACCAGCACCTCGAACCCCGGCACCACCGTCCCGATGGTGCCGGGCCGCACCGCCCCCGGCCGCCCGGAGATGAAGATGTGCCACATCTCGGCGGTGCCCAGTCCGTCGAGCAGTTCGACCCCGAAGGCCGCCCTCCACCGCAGGTACAGCTCGGCGGGCAGCGCCTCCCCCGCCGAGGTGGCGAGCCGGAGGGAGGCGAGATCGGCCCCAGCGGCCTCCGGGTGGCCGACCATATGGTTCACCATCGTCGGGACGTTGACGAGGACGGTGGGCCGGTGCTTCCCGATCTCCTCGAAGAGGAGCTCGGGGGTCGGCTTGCCCGGGAAGAGGACACTCCGGGCGCCGACCGAGAAGGGGAAGAAGAGGTTGGTGCCCATCGCGTAGCCGAAGAAGAGCTTGGGGACCGAGATGGTGACGTCGTCCTCCGTCAGCCCCAGCACCCCCTGCCCGTAGGCGGCGGTGGTGTGGGCAAAGCTGCGGTGGCTCTGCGGGACCGCCTTCGGGTGGCCGGTGGTGCCGCCCGAGAAGAGCCAGATGCAGGCGTCGTCCCGGTGGCTGGGAAAGGTCTCCAGCTCCAGCGACTGGCTCTCCATCCGGCGCTCGAAGGTCTCGCTCCCGACCACCTCGAGCTCGGCGAGGAGGGGGGCCTCCGCCCGCGCCGCCTCGAAGGCGTCGCGGTTGTCCGGATGGACGAAGGCGACCCGGGCGCGGGTGTACTGGTAGAAGTAGGCGATCGCGTCGGGCTTGAGGTCCGGGTTGACCATCACCACCACTGCCCCGATCTTCAGGATGCCGAACAGCGCCGCCACGAACTCCGGCCCGTCGGGCAGGGCGATGATGACCCGCTGCTCCGGCATCACTCCCGTCTCCCTGAGCAGGTTGCCGTAGCGGTTGGCCAGGCCCTGCACGTCCCGATAGCTCCAGGTCCGCTGGTCGGTCACCAGCGCCACGCGCGAGCCGCGCCCCTCGCGGATGCGCGCGTCGAGCAGGTGATCGGCGATATTGAACTGCTCCGGCGGCTCGAACGTCACGGGCGGACTCCCGGCTGGAACGAGGCTCTGATGACGGTGTGCTGGCTCGCGACGGCAACCTACGAGGACGTGGCGGCGCTGGACAGGTCCCGCGCCATCGCCGTCGTGCCGCTGGGGGCCACCGAAGCCCACGGCCCGCACCTTCCGCTGTCGACCGACGGGATCATCGCCGAGGCGATGGCGCGCTCCGGCGCGGAGCGGCTCTCGGCCGAGGGGGCGACGGTCGTGGTGATCCCGACGGTGGCGCTCACGCCGGCCCCCTTTGCCGAGGCCTTTCCGGGGACGCTGAGCGTGCGGCCGGAGACGCTCATCGCGCTGCTGGAAGATGTCGCCGACGGGATGGCCGCGCAGGGGTTCACCCGCCTGGTGTTCATCAGCGCTCACCTCGACCCGACCCACCTCCGCGCGGTGCGGGAGGCGGTCGAGACCATCCGGGCCGACGGCCTGAGGGTGGCCTTTCCCGACCTGACGCGCAAGGCGTGCGCGTCGCGGCTGGGGGAGGAGTTCCAGACCGGCGCCTGTCATGCCGGCCGGTTCGAGACCTCGATCGTGCTGGCCGAGCGCCCGGAGCTGGTGCGGGCGATCCAGCGCTCCCTGGCGCCGAACCCGAACTCCCTCTCGGTGGCGATCCGCGCCGGGCAGGGCACCTTTGCGGAGGCGGGGGGGCCCCGTGCCTATTTCGGGTGGCCGGCCGATGCCAGCGCGGAGGAGGGCCGCACCCTGATCGACACACTCGGCGCCATCCTCGCAGAGGCGGCGCTTCCCCTGCTCCACGATGACTGAGGGCACCACGTGAAGCGACTGGCAGGCAGGACGGCGGTGGTGACCGGCGGCAGCCAGGGGATCGGCGCCGCGGTGGTGCGCGCCCTGGCGGGTGCCGGCGCGTCGGTGGTGGCGTCGGGCCGCACCCTGGGCAAGGCGGAGCGGCTCGCGGAGGAGCTCCGCACCGGGGGCGCCGAGGTGTGGGCCACCGCCTGCGACATCACCGACCCCGAAGCCATCGCCCGGCTCGCCGCGGCGGCGGGCGACAAGCTCGGCACGGTGGACATCCTGGTCAACAACGCCGGGATCTCCGAGTCGATGCCGTTCCGGGACATCACGCTCGAGGACTGGGAGCGGATGTTCCGGGTCAACGCCACCGGCGCCTTTCTCTGCATGCAGGCCTTTCTCCCCCCGATGCTGGAGCGGAAGTGGGGACGGGTGGTCAACGTGGCCAGCATCGCCGGGCTCGAGGGGGCGAAGTACATCGCCGCCTACACCGCCAGCAAGCACGCGCTGATGGGGCTCACCCGCTCGGTGGCGGCGGAGGTGGCCGGCAGCGGGGTGACCGTCAACGCCGTCTGCCCCGGCTACGTGGACACGCCGATGACGGACGCCTCGATCGACCACATCGTGCGCCGCACCGGCCGCACGCCGGAGGAGGCGCGCGCGGCCATCGTGGCGATGATGCCGGGCGGGCGGCTCATCACCGCGGACGAGGTGGCCGCCGAGGTGCTGGCGCTGGTCCAGGACGAGTCGGGCCGCCGCAACGGAGAGGCAGTCGTCATCGACGGAAGCGAGGAGCAGTCATGACCTGGGAGATCATCAACCCCCGCGGGCAGCCGAAGGGGTGGAACGACGGGCTGCTGGCGCCGGCAGGCGGCCGGGTGCTCTTCGTGGCGGGGCAGACCGCCAGCGACGCGAGCGGCGCGGTGCAGCCCAACGACTTCGTGACGCAGTTCCGCCTCGCGCTCACCAACAGCCTGGCGGTGGTGAAGGCCGCCGGGGGGAAGCCGACCGACATCGGCCGGATGACGGTGTACGTGCTCGACATGCAGGGGTACCGCGCGTCACGCACGGCGCTCGGCGCGGTCTGGAAGGAGCTGATGGGCCGGCACTATCCGGCGATGGCGCTGGTGGAGGTGTCCGCGCTGCTGGACGAGCACGCCCTGCTGGAGATGGAGACGACCGCGGTGGTGCCGGCATGAGCCTCAGCCCGCAGTCCTTCCTGTACGACGTCGACGCCGGCACCGGCGTCGCCACCATCACGCTCAACCGCCCCGACAAGCTCAACGCCCTCACCTTCGAGGTGTACCGCGAGCTGACCGACACCTTCCGCGCCCTGGGCCGCGAGCCGGGGGTGCGCTCGGTCATCATCACCGGCGCGGGGAAGGCCTTCTGCTCCGGCGGGGACGTCGAGGACATCATCGGCCCGCTGCTGACGATGAAGATCGACCAGCTGCGCGAGTTCACCCGGCTCACCTGCGACCTGATCCTTTCCATCCGGCAGTGTCCCCGCCCCGTCGTCGCCGCGCTCAACGGCACGGTGGCGGGGGCGGGCGCGGTCATCACCTGCGCCGCGGACCTCAGGGTGGCGACCGAGCGGGCCAAGATCGCCTTCCTCTTCGTCCGGGTGGGACTCTCGGGCGCCGACATGGGCTCGGGGTGGCTCCTGCCGCGGCTGGTGGGCCAGAGCCTGGCCACCGAACTGATGATGACCGGCGAGTTCATCTCCGCCGCGCGCGCGAAGGAGATCGGCCTCTACCACCAGGTGGTGGAGGGCGACGTGATGCCCGCCGCGAGGGCCATGGCCGAGAAACTGGCCCGCGGCCCGAAGGACGCCCTGGCCGCCACCAAGCACGCCATCAACCTCGAGGCGGGGCTCGGTCTCGAGGCGGGACTGGCGCACGAGGCGGAGGCGCAGGCGCAGCTGATGCTCGGCCCCGACTACCAGGAGGGGTATCGCGCGTTCACCGAGAAGCGGGACCCGAGGTTCCCGTGAGTCCCGACGTCGGGCCGGTCGCCGCCTTCCTCGAGTCGCGCCACACCGACGTGGCCGCGGCGGTCAACACCTTCGGCCGGGCGCAGCTGGCCGACCACCCCGATCCCGACAGCGACGACGCGGCGCGCACCCGCGCCCGCGCGCTGGTGCCGCTGCTGGCGGCGGCGGGGCTGGGCCGGGCGGTCTCCACCCTCGACCTCCGCGCCGTCGCCCTGATCCGCGAACGGCTGGCGTATCACTCCCCGCTGGCCGACGAGGTCTACGCCCTCCAGGCGCTTGGCTCGATCCCGATCCGGCTGGGCGGGAGCGAGGCCATCGGCAGCCGGTGGCTGCCGGCCATCGACGCCGGCGAGGCGATGTGCGGCTTCGCGATGACCGAGCCCGACGCCGGCTCCGACGTCGGCGCCATGACGACGCGCGCCGTGCGCGACGGGAACCACTGGGTGCTCGACGGGCGGAAGGCGTTCATCTCCAACGCCGGCATCGCCGACGTCTATACTGTCTTCGCCACCACCGACCCGTCGAAGGGCGCCAGGGGGATCTCCGCCTTCGTGGTCCCCGCCGACGCGCCGGGACTCCGCTTTGCCGGCGCCCAGGTGATGAGCGCGCCGCATCCCCTC
>JAHECL010000023.1 GCA_024641745.1 Gemmatimonadota bacterium
GCTCCTGCAGCAAGGCGTCGACAATGACGGCTGCGTGTACCGCAGCGCGCGTCTCTTTGACGATGTCCTGGCGCGGGTGCAGAGCTACTACGTGGACAGCATCGGGGAGGCGGCGCTCTACCAGAAGGCCACCGAGGGCCTGCTCGAGGAGCTGCACGATCCCTACACCGTGCTCCTGCAGGGCGACAACTACAAGGCGCTGACCGAGACGACCACCGGCAATTACGGCGGACTGGGCATCCAGATCGAAGTACGCGACGGGTGGATCACCGTGGTCTCGCCCCTGCCGGACACTCCCGCCGAGCGGGCCGGCATCCTGACCGGCGACCAGATCATCGCCATCGACAGCGCCGGCACCGAGGGCTGGGCCTCGGAGAAGGCGGTCTCGACGCTCCGTGGAACGGCGGGCAGCAAGGTCGTGCTGACGGTCCGGCGTGCCGGCGTGCCCGCGTCCATCGAGTTCGAGCTGACCCGGGCAATCATTCACTTTCGCTCCGTGACTTCGCCGACGCTCTTCCCCAAGGGGGTCGGCTACATCGGGCTCACCACGGTGAGCCAGTCCTCGACGCGCGAACTGCGCGAGGGCATCGACAGCCTCCGGGCCGAGGGCGCCACGTCGCTCATTCTCGACTTGCGCGGCAACCCGGGTGGCCTTCTCGACGAAGGGGTGGATGTCACCGACCTCTTCCTCGACCCGGGCCAGGAAGTCGTCGCGACCCGCGGCCGCGCGCCGGGCTCGTCGGAGACGTATCTCGACAACAATCCGCAGGCCTGGCCCGACATGCCGATCGTCGTGCTGGTCGACGTCTTCTCCGCCAGCGCGGCCGAGATCATCGCCGGCGCGCTGCAGGACCACGACCGCGCATTGGTGGTCGGCACGCCGACCTTCGGGAAGGGACTGGTGCAGTCGGTCTTCCGCATCGACCAGGGCACCGCGCTGAAGCTGACAACGGCGCGCTGGTACACACCGAGCGGCCGGACCATCCAGCGGACCGCGACGGACGAGCGCGACCAGGTCATGCAGGCGATGCTGGCGGCGGAGAACGGCGGCATCGTCCCCGACTCCGTGCTGAAGGCGCGAGGCGATTCGATGGCGCTGCCCGCGTTCAAGACCGACAACGGTCGCGTCGTGCTGGGCGGTGGTGGCATCGTGCCGGACGTGGTGGTGCGCCAGGATACACTGACCACCGCGGAGCGCGAATTTGCGAAGGCGCTCGGCAGCAAGGTCCAGGTCTACTGGGATGTGATGACCAGCTATGCGCTCCAGCTCAAGAACGAGGGTGCCATCACGTCGCCCGGCTTCACGGTGACGCCGGCGATGCGCCAGGAAGTGCTGGGGCAGCTGAAGACCCGGGGGGTGGACGTGAGCAGCGCCACTTTCGACGGGGCGACCTCCCTGATCGACGAACAGCTCAGTTACACCGTCGCCCGGTACCTGTTCGGGCGGTCGGCGGAGTTCAAGCGCCGGGCGGCGGACGATCACCAGATGCAGGTGGCACTGGACCTGCTCGCGAAGGCGTCCACGCCCCAGGCGCTGATTTCCCTCGCGGCGGCGCAGCCGCCCGCCCGTCAGTAGGCGTATGACGCTTCGCGTCGCCGTGATCGGCGCCGGCCGGATGGGCCAGGGCATCGCCCTGGCCCTTTCGCGTTCCGGGGCGCCTGTCCACCTCCTCGGCCGGACCGCCAAGCCGATCCCGGGCCCGCTGGTCGTCGAGGCGGACGACTGGGGGGTGCCCTGCCGGGAGGCCGAGCTCATCCTGATCGCCACCCCGGACGCCGCCATCCCCGCCATCGCCGCCCGTCTCGCCGCCGAGGGGAACATCTCCCCGGGCCAGGCGGTCCTCCACCTCTCCGGCATGCTGGGCCGCCACGCGCTCGACCCGCTGGTCGCCACCGGCGCGGCGCTCGGTTCCTTCCACCCGCTGCAGACCGTCGCCGACCCCACGACCGCCGCCGAGCGCCTCCGCGGTGCCTTTGCGGGAATCGAGGGCGATGACCGCGCGATCGCGGCCGGGACGCGCCTGGCAGGCGTCCTGGGCATGATCCCGGTGGAGATCCCGGCCGATGCGAAGGCCATCTATCACGCGGGCGCGACGCTGGTCGCGAATTACACCGTGGCGCTGATGGGCATGGCGGTGCGGCTGGCCCGGCAGGCGGGCGTTCCGGCCGACCTCGCGCCCCGGCTTTACCTGCCCCTGCTCCGCGGGGCGCTGGACAACCTCGACCGGCTCCCTCCCGAGGACGCCCTGACCGGCGCCATCCGCCGGGGCGACACGGAGACGGTGACGGCCCATCTCGCCGCGCTCCCGGCCGGCGACCGGCGCCTGTACGCGATCGTCGGGCTCGAGGCGCTGTCGCTCGCGCGACAGGCGGGGCTCGGCGGTGCGGCGGTGGAGGAGTTGGATCGGGTGTTGCGCGGCGCAGCTACTGGGTGACGACCTTGACGCCGGCGGGCGGCGTGAAGATGAACGTCGAGGGGGGCAGGTCGGCGTCGGTGCGGAGATCGGAGAGGGTCAGCGTCCGGCGGTTGCCGGACGGTTCGGTGACCTCGAGCCGGCGGGGCAGGGCATCGCCCTTGGCCAGCCAGAGCGTGGCGGACGTGAAAGGGAGTCCCTCGACCGCCGGGGTGAGCCGCAGGACGTCCACCGGGGTGCCTGCCACCCGGTCGGTTCGGAGCAGGGCCACAGTGTAGCGTTCGGCCGGCCGGTCGAGCAGCCAGCCCAGGAGGTTGAGGCCGTATCCGGCGGCGCTGGCGATCGGAATCCGGAGCACCTGCCCCGGCGTGGTGCTGGGGGTGTAGATCCAGACCGAGGTGCCGTCGATGACGATGGCCTCTCCCACCGGGTCGGTGAACCGCATGGAGAGCCGCGACGCCCCCGCCTGCGCGAGGGTGCCGCGGCTCGTGAACGTTCCGATCATCTCGTTGGTGATGACCTGGTCAAACTGCGCGGTCAACGAGCGCAGCCGGCGGTAGGTCGACGAGGTCCGCTCGATGATGGAATCGGCGCGCTGCGCCTCGAGGGACGGCGCCGCGGCGGCCAGCAGCAGCGCCAGGACCGTGAGGAGCCGGCTCACGCCCGGGCGCCGACGGGTTCGGCGATCCGGCGTCCGATGGCGTCGGCGATCGCGCGCAGCTCGTGCATCATCTGCTCGAACTGCCCGGTGTCGAGGCTCTGGGCGCCGTCGGAGAGGGCCTGGTCCGGGTGGGGATGCACCTCGACCAGGAGCCCGTCGGCGCCGGCCGCGATCGCGGCCCGCGCCATCGACGGCACCATCGCGCGCCGCCCGGTGCCGTGGCTCGGATCGGCGATGATCGGGAGGTGAGAGAGGGCGTGGACGGTCGGGATGGCGCTCAGGTCGAGGAGGTTGCGCGTCTGGGTGTCGTAGCTCCGGATCCCGCGCTCGCAGAGGATGACGTCGGGGTTGCCCTCCGCCAGCAGGTATTCTGCCGCCAGGAGCAGTTCCTGGATCGTGGCGGCGATCCCGCGCTTCAGCAGGACCGGCTTGCCCGCCCGTCCCGCGCGGCGCAGCAGGGAGTAGTTCTGCATGTTGCGGGCGCCGATCTGGATGATGTCGGCGACCTCCGCCACGGCGTCGACCCCTTCGGGGTCGACCGCCTCGGTGACGATGAGGAGTCCGGTCTCGCGGCGGGCCAGGGCGAGCAACGTGAGGCCCGCCACGCCGAGGCCCTGGAAGGAGTAGGGAGAGCTTCGCGGCTTGAACGCGCCGGCGCGGAGGAGGGTGGCGCCGGCGTCCTTGACCGCGTGCGCCGCCTGGAGGATCTGACCCTCGCCCTCCACGGAGCAGGGCCCGGCAATGACCTGCACCTCGCCGGCCCCGATGGTCAGCCCGCCGGGAAGGCGCACCACCGTCGGCTCCGGCTTCCATTCCCGTGACACCAGCTTGTACGGGTGCGTGACATGGATCAGTTCCTGCACGCCGCCGAGCGCCGCCAGCCGGGTGCCGTCCACCCGGCCGTCATTGCCGACCAGCCCGACGGTGGTCCGCTGCCGACCCGGCATCGGACGCGCCTCGTATCCCATTGCCTCGATCGCCTCGATGACGGCCTGTACATCCCCAGGCCGGGCGTCCTGGCGCATTACGACGAGCATATCTGGTCACTCGCTGGTAGCGAGAAGTGCCGTGGAACCTGGGTCAACCCAACAATAGTACCCCAGCCAGCCCGAATCGGCCCGCCGGTCAGGGCACTGGCTCGCCGAGGCGCACGCCGACGATGGTCGAGACGCCCGGTTCCTGCATCGTCACGCCGTACACCGCGTCCGCCGACTGCATGGTGCGCGGGTTGTGGGTGATGACGAGAAACTGGCTGCTGTGCTTGAACTCGTCGAGCAGCCGGGTGAACCGGCCGACGTTCGAGTCGTCCAGCGGCGCATCGACTTCGTCCATGAGGCAGAAGGGGCTCGGCTTCGTGAGGTAGATGCTGAAGAGCAGGGAGACCGCCACCAGCGTCCGCTCGCCGCTGGAGAGCAGGTGGATGCGCTGGGTCCGCTTGCCGCGCGGGGCGGCGTGAATCTCGATCTCGCCCTCCAGCGGGTCCGCCTCGCTCGACAGGCGCAGGTCGCATTCCCCGCCGCCGAAGAGCGTCTGGAACACCGTCAGGAAGTTGGCGCGCACCGCCGTGAAGGTCTCGAGGAACATCGCCTGCGCCGTCCCGTCGATTTCGCGGATGGCCTGCTGGAGCGACTGCCGCGCGGCGACGAGGTCGTCGCGCTGGGCGGAGAGGAACTCGAGCCGCTTGCTCTCCTCGGCGTGCTCCTCGACCGCGAGCGGGTTGACCACCCCGATCCCCTCCAGCGCGGCGACGATCCGTGCCGACTCGGCCTCGAGGGTGTCCAGGTCGAGGTCGAGGAGCGGTGCCCCGTCAAACAGCTCCTCGATCGGGCGCTTCCACTCCGTTTCCACCCGCTCCACGATGCGCCGGCGCTCCGCCCGCGCCTCGGAGAGTTCGAGCTGCAGCCGGTGATGCTCCTCGGTCGCGTGCTCCAGCCCTTCGCGGTTGTCGTGGAGCGTCCGCTCGGCGGTGACCAGGGCGGCATCGGTGCGCGAGAGCGTCGCTTCCGCCTCGGCCGCCGCCGCTTCCAGCTCGAGGAGGGTGACCCGCCGTTCCGCGCGTTCCTCCTCCCACGCGACCTGCTCCGCCTCGAGCGTCGCGGTGTCACCCTCGAGCTGGGTCAGCTCGCCGGCGAGCGACGCGGCCGAACCCGACGCCTCCTGGCCGACCTGTTCCGCCCGGGTCAGGCGCTCCCCGGCACCGTGGAGGCGTGCCTCCACATGGGCGAGCTGGACCTGCCAGTGCACCCGTGCCTCCCGCGCCGACTCCTGCTCCGCCTCCAATTCGGCGAGGTGGGCCCGCCCGGTGGAGAGAGTCTCGTCGTGCCGGACCCTGGCGAGTTCACCCTCGGTCAGCGCGGCGTCGACCACGGCAAGGCGGGCCTCGGAGGCCGCGAGTCGTTCGCCCACCCTGACGACCGCCCCTTCCGCCTCCTGCAGTTCCCGGGTCCGGGTGGCCACGGAGCGCTCCGCGTCGTCACGCGCCGAGCCGCTGAGCCGTTCGGCGTCACGAGCGCGCTCGGCCACCTCGGTGGCGGTCGCCAGCGCCGTTTCCAGCTCGGCCAGCCTGGCCACGGTATTCGCGACTGCCGCTTCCGCCGCGCTCAGCGCGGCCCGGGCGGTCTGCAGGTCGGTGCCGAGCGCCTCCAGCTCCGCGCGACGGCGCAACGGCCCCGATGGTGTTCCGATCGCGGAGAGGAGGACGGCACCGTTGCTGCGTCGGAGCGCGCGTCCCGAGGTGTCGAGCACCTCCGAGCCGCCCAGCAGCGCCCGGACCCAGCGCGCCGCCGCGGGGTCGTCCACCCGCAGCTGGTGCTCGAGCGGGTGCTCCCCGCCGTCGCGCGCCGGGCCCCGGGCCGCCGAGAGGAGGATGATGGCACCCGGTTCCGCCTCGGCGTGCCACGCCTGGATCCGGCGGACCGCATCGTCATCACGGACGAGGACGGCGTGCACCCATTCGCCCAGCAGCTTTTCCGCGAGGTCGGCGTCCGCAGCGCCGGTGCGGAGGAAGTCGCTCAGCGGACCGAGGACGGCTCCGTCGAAGCGGTCACGCGCCGCGAGCAGGGCCGCCGCGCCGGGCGCAAGCCCCACGCGATCCCGTTCGAGTTCGGCCAGCGCCTCGTGCCGGGCGGCGAGCTGGGCCACTGTTTCTTCCGCACGGCGCCGATCGGCACGGGCAAGGGCTTCGTGCTCCCGGGTCTCGGCCAGCAGGTGGCGGGCCCGCTCGGCGTCGGCGGCGGCGGCGCGGTGGGCCGCGAGCAGCCGGGCGGCTTCCGCCACGAGCGCGTCACGCTTCTGGGCGGTGGTTTCGAGTTCCTGACGCAGCCCGTCGCGCAGCCCGGCGGCCTGGACCGCGCGGTCGCGCAGGGCCACGAGATCGGTTTCGAGGGCCGCGCGCTCACCTTCGAGCGACCGGAGGGTCTCGGCCTGGCGCTGGAGCGTCTCCTCGGTCTGGCGCACGAGCGTGCGTTGCTCCGCGAGGCGGGTCCGGACGGCGTCCTCGACACTGGCCCGCGTCTGCAACTCGCCCTGGATGCGGTCGTAGTCGGCCTGGGCCGCGTCCCGCTCCTGGAGGGCCACGTCGCGCTCCCGTTGCGCCTGCTGGGCGCGCTGCTCCATGACGCCGCGCTCCTCGAGCGCGCGCACGCGGCGCTGGCCGGCGTTGGCGAGGCGCTCCGTGGCGAGGTTCAGGTCGCCTTCCAGGCGGCCGAGGGTGACGCGCACCTCGCCGAGTCGCCGTGCGATGTCGGTGCGCGCCGCCTCCGCGGCGGCCCTGCGTCGTGCCGCTTCCTCGCGCTCCAGTTCGATCGTGGCGAGCGCGGTGCGGTTTTCGGGCAGCGCCGCCGCCAGTTCGGCGTACCGCGCCTCCTTGTCCCGCACCTCGATGGCGAGCCGGTCGAGGTGCTTCCGCGCCAGGGTCAGCTGGATGGCGAACTTCTCTTCCATCAGCTTCGTGTGCCGTTCCGCCCGGCCCCGCTGGCGGGCGAGGCTCCGGAGCTGGGACTGCACCTCGGCCACCAGATCCTCCACCCGCTGCAGGTCGAGGGCGGTCTCCTCCAGCCGGCGCTCGGTGCTGTGCTTCCGGTCACGATAGAGCCCGATGCCCGCCGCCTCCTCGAAGAGCGACCGGCGCTCATCGGCCCGGTCAGAGAGAAGGAGGTCGATCATCTTGGCCTCGATGACGACGCCGGCATCACCACCGAGCCCGGTGCCGCGCAGGAGGTCCTGGATGTCGCGCAGCCGGACCGGTGCCCGGTTGAGCAGGTACTCGCTGTGCCCGGAGCGGGAGAGCCGGCGGGTGATCTGCACTTCCTGGTAGGCGATCGGGAGGGTGCCGTCGGAGTTGTCCAGGTAGAGCGAGACTTCGGTGACGTTCACCGGCCGCCGGTTTGCGGCGCCCTGGAAGATCACGTCCTCCATCTTCCCGCCGCGCAGCAGGCGCGCGGACTGCTCGCCGAGCACCCAGCGCACCGCGTCGCTGACGTTGGATTTTCCGCAGCCGTTCGGGCCGACGATCGCCGTGACCCCCTCCTCGAAGGTGAGGGTCACGGTATCGGCGAACGACTTGAAGCCGGACAGCTCCAGCTTGGAAAGCTTCATGAGGAAAGGTCCCGGGACGGCTAGGGTTGAAAGATGAAGGACGGGCGACCCAGCCGCCGACCAGCCGACTCGGCCGCCTCGCGGGAGGGGTACGGACCGACGACGACGCGAAAGGCTTCCTCGCCCGTGCGCGGCGTGAGCACCAGCGCCGGGAACCCCTCGTCGCGCATGGTGGCCGCGAGCTCCTGGGCCCACGCCGGGTTCTGCGACCGGCTCACCTGCAGGTAGACGATGCCACCCCCGGCATCCGGCGGCCCGCCCGCCCGCGTCGAGTCTGGCGTGCGCGGCGTGGCCGCACCACTGTCGGCGTTTGCGACCGGCTGCTGGATGCGGGTGCCTTCGGGTGACCAGGGCACCGGCAGGTAGAGATCCGCTGCGGCGCCGGTGAGACGGCCGGTCTCGCGAAGCTCGGGGCTGTGCAGGTCGAGCGCGATGATGTCCGCATCCTGGCGAAGCAGGAGCGTGGCGTCCCCGATGACCGTGGGCAGGTCGGTGTCCCACGGCGCGGTCACCGTGGCGGTATAGGTGTTCGTCGCGAGGTTGATGATCCAGACGGAATCCCCCTCCGAGGCCTTCGCCAGCAGCCAGCCCCCGTAGGGTGCCACCCGGAGGGCCGCGGCCGCACCGGGGAGATCGATGTCCTTGACCCGCTCGCCGGCGTATCGGTCGATCACGGCGAGCCCCCGCTGGTCGCGAGCGACGAAGATTCGGTGGCCGGAGGCGGAAAACCGGACGGACCTGGGGGCCCCGTCTACCCTGACCGTGCTGATGGGACTCGTCCCGCGCGGGGCCCAGAACTCCACGCCGGCGGGGTCCGCGATTGCCAGCAGGTCGCCCCAGGGCGAGGCGGCGGTCCGGGTGGTCGGGAGGACGGTCGAGACGCCCGACTCGGTCTCGCCGACGAGGACGGCCCTGGCGGTGTCGCCCCCCTCGATGGAGATGAGCTGCCGGTCGCTGGTGCCGTAGAGCGCCACAGGGGCTGCGGCGAGCGTCGTGCCGGTCGGTTTGGCGAGGCGATGGCGGATGCGGACGACGCCGTCCTTGTCGTCCACGACCCAGAGCGTCCCCTCGGGGCCGAGGGCTGCTCCCCGGACGCGCTGGGTCAGCTGTCGGCTCGTGGCGGTGGTGAGGTCGAGCGCCTGGAGCCCGCGGCTGGAATCAATGGCGTAGGCGAGGGCCTGGTCGAGGTCGAAGCCGATGGCGCGCTGGAGGGCAGGCATCCGTTCGCGCGCCTTCCAGCCGAGCTCGGCGAGGTCCGCAGCGGCATACAGCCTGGGGAGACCACCGGCCCGGGGGAGGCGCAACAGGCTGGTCGTGGGGACGGCCTGCGAGGCGGGGGGAAGCGCCCCGGCGACTGAACCGGGGGATTCCTGACAAGCCATGAGGCCGACCGCGAGCGCGGCCAGGCCCTTCAGATAGCGGGGCGGCACGGGGGAAAAATAGGCGCGTCGGGGGGTGGGGGCCAGAGCGCCAGCCCCTCGGCGTCAGGCAGGACTCAGAAGGGCGGACCGATGCTGATGGTCCAGTACGGCGAAACGTCCCGATCCTGCGGGAACGAGAAGTCTCCCCGCAGGATCATGTACCCGAAGAGGTTCATCCGGAGCCCGACTCCGAGGGCCGAGACCGGCACCCTCGTGTCCAGCCGCTCCTGCAGCGACGCGTCGGGATTCTGGGAGAAGGCGACGGTCTGCCCCTGGTTCCACGCCACGCCGTAGTCCACCCACAGCACGCCATCCACGTAGGGCAGGCCCCTGGGACCCATGCCGAGGAAGGAATTGACGATGGGAAAGCGGACCTCGAGGTTCGCCACGGCGATCTCGGTGCCGATCAGGTTGTCGATCTCGGGGCAGAAGCCGGACGGGCACTCGTTGCGATAGAACGAGCCCGACGTGTACCCGCGGACGAGGTTGGTGGATCCGAGGTAGTACCGGCCGCGGTAGGCGTCCGCGCCCCGACGGCCGGAATACAGGGCCCGTGCGGCCACGAGCACCGGCCCCTTGATCGGGATGTACTTGCGGTAGTCGGCCAGGAACTGGCTGACCTGCCAGCCGCCGACGGTCTGGGCCACCTCGAACCGGTACCGCGTACCGAAGAGCGGTCCGATCCACCCCATGAAGGTGGCGTCGTACACCAGGGCCAGGGAAGGCGTGGCGGCGCGGACGCCGGCCGCGAACAGTTCTTCGGTGAACGGCTGGTCGACCTGGGCGTCGGTCCGGGCGTCGTAGGTCTGGATGTAGCTCAGGATGCCGTCGTCGTACTGCCCCAGCGACAGCCCCATTTCCAGGCGCTGGAACCGGTTGATGTTGTAGAAGGCCCGCCCGAAGACCTGGCGTGAGACGATCAGGCGGGTGCTGGTCACGTAGCGGTAGTAGCCCGGGGCGGGGTCGTTGGGCACGATGAACGGGTTGAGCACGTAGTAGGTCGGGGTCTGCTGGAAGCCCACCGCCCAGTTGATCCGGCCGCTGAGGTTGGCGTACGCCGCCAGGAAGTCACCCTGATTCAGCGACCCGTTGATGTACCCGGCGAAGATCAGCTGCTCATCGCCCAGCATGTCCCCGAACTGGACGGCGCCGCCGCCGTAGATGCCGTTGCCGAAGTTGTCACGCGTGTAGCCGACCGACGGACGTGCCGCAGCCTCGGGGGTGAACTTCCGCTTGTAGGGGCCGGTGGTGAAGTCCGAGGTGTCGGGCAAAAAGAGCGACGCGGAGTCGAGCAGCCCGACGACCGTCACGTCGGCCCGACGACGGCCGGCGGTGTCGGTGAGGACCGGGGCCTGGGCCGCCGCACGGAATCCGCTCGGCGTCCGATAGATCGAACCGCCCTCCCTGGCCTGCGGGACGCCGGCCGCGACCGGGATGGTGCTGTCGGACGGAGTCGGCGCCACCGCGACCCTGGCGGAGTCGCCTTGAGCGAGTGCCGAATCCTCACGAGCCGGCAGCGAGTCCTGCCGCGCGAACACCGTGTCGGACGGCACGGGGGCGGGGGCGCCGAGGCTGGCATCGATGCGGGCGGCGAGCGGCTCGGTCTCGGGCGCCACCGGCCGCCACGGCTCGCGCTTCAGCCGCCGGGGATCCTGGATGGTGTAGACGTCGTTGTTCTGGGCCTCGAAGTACACGAAGGCCAGCCGGTCCACATCCCGTGCCCAGCTCAGGGCAGGGGAAAGCGGCGTGGCGGACTGCGCCCCGGTGAAGAGGTTGGTGAGCTGGTAGATGTCGCCGCCGACCTCGTACAGGAAGACGTTCGCGATCCCCGTGCGATCCGAGACGAAGGCAAACGACTTCCCGTCAGGGGCCCACTGCGGACTGATGTTGCGCCCCGACTCCATGTGGGGCAGCAGGTCGCGGCGGCCGGTGTCGAGGTCGTAGAGCGCGATGCGGAGATTGCCGTACTTGAGGTCGGTGAAGCTGGTCACCGGTCCTTCGTCGGTCACATACGCAAGCGTATGCCCTTCGGGTGACCAGGCCGGCATGAGCTGGGCGTACTTGTCGTTGGTGAGCTGCCGCAGCCCCGTGCCGTCGGCGTTGATGACGTAGAGGTCGGAGAGCCCCCCCTCCATGCCGGTGAAGGCCAGCTGCGTTCCGTCCGGACTGAAGACCGGCGACGCCAGGCCGCTCAATGCCACGCGGATCCGCCGGACCGCTTTCCCCTTCTTCGGGTCGAAGATGACGATGTTGTCCCCGCCCTGGGCCCGCGCCGCGAACACGAGGTACTTGCTGTCCGGCGACCATGACGCGGTCGAACTCAGGTACCGAAACGTCTCGTAGTTGGCGTCGAAGACCGACTTCGCCAGCTTCTTGATGACCTTGCCCGTCTCGCCGTCGGCGAGATAGAAGTCGATGAAAAAGAAGTTCCGCTCGCTCAGGTAGGCGATCTGCTTCCCGTCGGGGGAGAGCGCCGGGGCGATGTGGAGTGTCCCGCCGGAGTTCTCCTTCGTCAGCAGCGGCTTGCCGACCGCGGACGCCAGCTGCTTGGCGGCGACATCGGGGAGGTAGGTCTCCTGCACCCAGTCACGCCACTGCACCGAGAGCTGCGCCAGGCTGATGCCGAGGACCCGCTGGAAGGCGCCCTCGACACCCCCGCCACCGAGCGTGGCGGACAGGATGGCGCCGACCGCCTCGTCGCCCCAGCGACTGCCGATGTAGGCCCAGATCGCGTGGCCGAAGCGGTAGGGGAAGATGTACGGGTCGTAGGTGAGCTGCTGGATCGTCGGGAGCTTGCCCTGCAGCACGGCGTCCCGGAGCCACATCGCCGTTTCCGGCGTGATCTCGCCGAGCGACAGGTACTCCGCCATGCCCTCGGCGAACCAGAGCGGCGGGTTGACCTGGATGATGGTGGCGACGCCCGATCCCGCCTTGCCCCTCGACCAGGTGTCATACTGGAACTGGTGCACCATCTCGTGCATCAGCACGTGGTCGAAGTCGGCGTAGGCGCCGGTGAACGGCATGATCGCGCGGTGCTTCATGAAATCGGTGACGCCGCCGGTCGCCTCGCCGATGTCGCCGCCGAGGGCGTTGGTCTGCTGGAAGTCGGACGGGGAGGCGTAGAGGATGATCGGCTTCCGCTCGACGAACCGGTGGTTCAGCAGGGTCGAAAGCCGTCCGTACGACCGCTCGGCCATGCGGGCCGCGTCAAACGCGGCCGCCTTCTCCACGGGGTAGAAATAGACATCGAAGTGCTCGGTGTGAATGATCTCGAAGTCGAACTTGTCGTACATGACGCGGTTCTGGCCGAAGTACTGCGCCGTCGCGACCGTGGGCACGGCCGAGAGCAGGGCAAGGAGGACCAGCGAACGCAGCGTCATGGCAGTCCAGGCAAGGGTCAGGGGCGCGGCGCGAGCGTCGGGGCGTCGTCCCAGAGCCGCTCGAGTTGGTAAAACGCCCGTGCTTCGGGGTGAAACAGGTGGACCACGAAGTCCACGAAGTCGAGGAGGACCCACCGTCCCGAGGGAAGCCCCTCGACATGGTGGGGCTTGTGCCCCTGCCGGGCCAGCGCGTCCAGGACGGCGTGGGCGATGCCGCGCACGTGCGCGTCGGAGGTGCCCGATCCCACCAGAAAGTAGTCCGCCGCGTCGTGCAGGCCCCGCAGGTCGAGAACCATCAGGTCGCGCGCCTTCAGGTCGTCCGCCGCCTGCACGGCAGCCCGGAGCGCGGCGGGGAGGTGTGCCGGCTTGGTCACCCGGGGCTCCTCGGGTTCGGCGGCGCCGGCGGCGTGCCATCCTCCACCTGGTAGAACACCGCCCAGGCGCCCTCGCCGACGTGGGCGCCGAGCACACCAGTCGCCAGGGAGACGAAACAGTCCCGGGGCTGGTAGGCCGCCACCAGGGCATCGCGGACCCGCCGCGCGATGTCCGGGGCCTCCGCGTGCACTACCCCGAAACGCAACCGCTTCGGGCGGGGCTGCAATTTCGCTTCCAGCAGCGAGAGGACGTGCGCGATCAGCTGTTCGCGGCCCCGGGCCCGATCCACCGGGACGACCCGGCCGGCGGCGTCGAGGGAGAGGATCGGCTTCACGTCGAGCAGCCCGCCAATCCAGGCCTTCCCGCGGCTCACACGGCCGCTGCGCAGCAGGTTGTCGAACTTGTCCACCGTCAGGAAGACGCCCGACTGGTCGCGGACCCGCTCGATTTCGGTGGCGATGGCCTCGGCGGGCCATGCCTGCTCCGCCAGCTCGGCCGCTCGCAAGGCCAGCATCCCCGACCCGAGCGAGGCCGACTTGCTGTCCACCAGCCGGACGTTGGTCAGGCCGCCCGCCTTGATCGCCGCGGCGCAGGACTGAAAGGTGCCCGACAGGCCCGAGCTCACCAGCACGGCGATCACCTGCTCGGCCTCGTGTCGCGCCTCCCGGAGGACCCGGACGAAGTCCGCCACCGTCGGCTGCGACGTGGAGGGAAGCTGGCTGGAGGTCCGCATCCGGCGGTAGAACTCTTCCGCCTTCAGTTCCACCCGGTCGAGCAGCACCTCGTCGCCGAAGATCACCTGCAGCGGGACCAGCGAGATTCCGTGGCGGTCGAGCACCGAATCGGGGAGGTCGGAGGCGCTGTCGGTGACGAGGCCGACCTGCTTCTGCACCCCGTGCTGCAGGCCGCGATGCTGGGCCCGCATATCCTCCGCCTTGGTCTTCTCGAGGCTCCCCCAGCGGGACACATAGGTAAAGACGGCGTCGGGGGTGTTCGTATGCACATGGGCGTGCAGGATGTCGCCCATGACCGCGACCACGAGGGAGCCGCCGAAGGGCCGGAGCGCGGCCCGGACTTCGTTGGCCGGGGGCAGCTGCTCGCCGCGCACCACGACTTCGGTGCAGAACTGGAAATCCTGGTCGGCTTCGATGGCCATGTCCGCCGCGGGGATGGAATACTCGCCGGTGAAGCCGGGGTCCGCCGCGAGGATCGGGTCGCCGTCGATGAACCGGACCACCCCCTCGATCATCCGCATGAAGCCCATGCCACCGGCGTCGACCACGCCGGCCTCCTTCAGGACCGCCATCAGCTCCGGGGTGCGCGCCAGGGCGTCCTCCCCCTCGGCGTGCATCCGGCGCATGAACTCGGCGATATCGGGGGACTCGGTGGCGGCCCGCTCGGCGGCGGCGGCGGCCTCCCGGGCGACCGTCAGAATCGTCCCCTCTCGCGGATCGTCGAGCGCGCCGTAGAGGCGATTGGCTCCGGCGGTCAGGGCGGCGGCGAGTTCGGCGGGGGTGGCGGTCTCGCGGGCGCCGATCGACTCGGCGACCCCCATGAGGAAGTGCGCCAGCATCATGCCCGAGTTGCCCCGGGCCCCGAGGACGGCGGCGCGCGCCATGGTGTTGGCGGTGGCTGGAAGCGGCGCGTCGCCGAGCGCCCGGAGGGCGTCGGCGACGGCACGAAGGGTCAGGCTGAAGTTGGTGCCGGTGTCGCCGTCCGGCACCGGAAAGACGTTGATGCGGTTGATCTCTTCCCGTCCGACAGCGACCCAGTCCGCGGCGGCGAACAGCGAGCGGGCCAGCCGCGGCCCGTCCATGTAGGCGATGCCGACGCCCATCGGGGTAGGCCCCTACTCCGCGGCGACGGTGACGCGCACGTCGGCGTGGACCTCGGGGTGCAGGCGGATGGCCACCGTATGGTCGCCCAGGCTCTTGATCGGGTGATCGAGTTCCACCTTGCGCTTGTCCACCTCCTGGCCCTTGGCGGCCAGGGCGTCCGCGATGTCCTGCGACGTGATGGACCCGAAGAGCTTGCCTTCCTCGCCCGCCTTGCGGGTGAAGGTGAGGGCGATGGCGCTCAGCGTGGCGGCGGCCGCCGTGGCGGCGTCCTTCTCCGCTGCCAGGCGAACGTTCCGCGCCTTCGTTTCGGCGACGATCCGCTTCTTGTTGCCTTCGGTCGCCTCGTAGGCGAGGCCCTTCGGCAGGAGGAAGTTGCGGGCGTAGCCCGGCTTCACGCGGACCAGTTCACCAGCCTTGCCAAGCGACTTGATGTCGTCGCGCAGGATTACTTCCATCATGGGTCCAACCCTCCGGGAGGCGGCGGCGCGATGCGCCGCCGGAAATCGAGCCAGGTATCAGCCAGGCCGAGGAGGGTCAGCCCTCCCGCGGCGAACGGAAACAGGAACAGCGCACCGATGACGAGCAACACGTTGAACATGACCGGCGCAAACGTCAGGGCCGTGGTGAGCACGGCCAGCCCGCGCAGGGCGTACAGGCCGGCCCCGAAGACCAGGAGGCTGCCGGCGGGTCCGGCGGCCGGTGTGTCCCCCGCCACGAGTGTCCCCAGCAGGCCGAGAATCACCAGCCAGACGAGGTGATCACTGAACCGGAACCGGTTGAACGACCCCGCCACCGGCGCCACCGCCCGTCCGCTGATGCGCGGGGCGACGAGGGCGGCGAGGCAGAGCCCCACGAAGGCCACCAGCGCGAGGTACCCCGGGAAGAGCGGCGCGAGTGCCCTGACCCGCTCACCCATTCCCTCAAGCAGGGCAGGGTCGGGGTCGACCCCGACCCGGTGGGCCATCTCCAGGGCGATCCGCTGGGCCAGCATCCCCTGGTGCACCACCGCGAACTCGATGTCCTCCCATCGGACCCCGATCACCGCGGCCAGGGCGGCCGTCCCGGCCGCCACGGCTCCGGTGGCGCGCAATGCCCTCGTCGAGACCGATCCCGACGAGAGCAGGAGGAAGAGGACCCCGATGCCGGTCGACAGCACGGCGGCGGCGCGAGCCAGCTCCTCGACCAGTCCGCCCGGCTGGGCCGCCCACAGCGCCAGCCAGAGCGTCAGGGCGATGAGCCAGAGCCAGGTGCGTCGTTCTCGTGGCCGACCTGCCGCGACCAGCACGGCGAGCGGCCCGAAGAGGAAGGCGGTCATTACCGGCCACGTCAGGAGCACGTAGGCCGCGACCGCCAGGCGAGCCCGGAGGGACAGCACCTGTCCCTCCGGGGGTCGCCCACTCGACACGGTCAGCCGCCGTGGCCCTTGAGGTATGGCAGCAGTGCCAGGACGCGGGCGCGCTTGATGGCGGTGCTCAGCTGGCGCTGGTGGCGCGCGCAGGTCCCCGACAGCCGGCTCGGCAGGATCTTGCCGCGCTCGGACAGGAACCGCGACAGCGTCCGCTCATCCTTGAAGTCGACGACGCGCACGCCGGACTCGCAAATCGAACAGTTCTTCTGTGGGCGCCTCATTCGTCGTCCTCCCCGTCCTTGTCGGCGGTCGCGACCACCGGCTGGGGGCCTTCATTGACCACGATGAGGAACCGGAGCACGCCCTCGTCGAGCTTCACGGCACGCTCAAACTCCGGGAGGGCCTCCGGGGAGGTCTCCAGCTTGGCGATGACGTAGTAGCCGGTCTCGTGGCGGTTGATCGGGTAGGCCAGGGTGCGCTTGCCCCAGTGGGACAGTTCGGGTGCGTCCGTGTCTGGCTGGGCCAGCAGCGCGTGGAAGCGCTCAAGGCGCTCGTTGATGGCGGCCTCTTCGAGTGCAGAATCGAAGATATAGACCGCTTCATAATGACGGGTCATGACACCTTCCTTTGGACTGTTGCCCCAGCCCTGGTGTGGAACTGAGGAGGAGTATTGTGAGCCGCGAAGTATAGCCGGGGTGCGGACTTGAGTCAAAGGTCGCTATCTTGCCGGCATGCGACTTCGTTCGATCCAGATCGGGGTGCCCCGGGACTACGGAACGGCGGGCGCCGAGGACGCTCTTGACCGTCCGTGGACCAGCGCCATCGCCAAGCAGGCGGTGGCGGGGACGGTCTGGGTCGGCCGGCTGGGCGTGGCCGGCGACGTGCAGGCCGACCGGAGGGTTCATGGCGGCCCCGACAAGGCTGTCCTGGCCTACGGCCACGGGCACTATCCCCAATGGCGCGAGATGCTCGGGCGGGCCGACGTCGGGCCGGGCTGGTTCGGCGAGAACCTCACGATCGAGGGGTCCGATGAACGGACCGTCTGCATCGGCGACCGGTTCGCCATCGGGCAGGCGCGGTTTGAGGTGAGCCAGCCCCGCGAGCCCTGCGCCACCCTCAACCGGCGGTTTCACCGGAAGGACATGGTCAAGCTGGTGCAGGGCAACCTGCGGACCGGCTGGTACCTCCGCGTCCTGACGGAGGGCTGGGTCGAGGCGGGGATGCCGGTCACGCTGGTGGACCGGCCCTGCCCGCAGTGGCCGGTGATCGTGGCGTCCGAGCTGATGGTGGAGCGGGCGGTCCGGCGGGAGGAGTGCGGGCGGCTGGCGGCGTGTCCGGCGCTGAGCGAGAGCTGGCGCGGCAGCCTGACGGCCGTCGCGCCAGCCCCATGACCCGCGCTAGTCCCGGCGGCCGAAGAGGCGGAGCAGGGAGATGAACAGGTTGATGAAGTTGAGGTAGAGACTCAGGGCGCCCACCACCGCATAGGTGCCGGCCTGTTCGCCCTGGACGTGCAGCGCCATCGTCCGCAGGCGCTGGGTGTCGTAGGCGATCAGGCCCGAGAACACCAGCACGCCGATGACCCCCATCACAAACTGCATCGCGTCGCTGTGCCAGAAGATGCTGACCACGCTGGCGATGACCAGTCCGATGAGTCCCATGAACATGAACCGGCCCATGCCGGTCAGGTCCCGCTTCGTGACGCTGCCGTAGACCGCCAGCGCCCCGAACATCCCTGCCGTCACGAAGAAGGCGCTGGCCACCGAGGCGCCGGTGTACGCCAGCAGGATGAGCGAGAACGTCACCCCGTTCAGCGCGGAGTAGGCGATGAAGAGGGTGCCGGCCGTGCCGGGCGCGAGCTTGGCGACCCGGGCGGAGAGGTACACCACCAGCACCAGCTCGGCGATGATGATGCCGAAGAAGAGGAGCGGGGTGCGCACGAGGGTGCTGACCGCGGCCGGGGAGCTGGCCACCGCAAGCGCCACGATGGCGGTCACGGCAAGGCCGCCGAACATCCACCAGTACACGCCGCGGATGAAGGTCGCGATGCGGGCGGTGTCGACGTCACTGACGAAACCGGCACGGCCCTGGGTGGCGCCGAAGGGATTGGTCATGATGGAAATCTCCTAGGGATTGAACCGGAACAGCATCACGTCGCCGTCCTGCACGACGTACTCCTTGCCCTCCGCCCGGGCGAGGCCCTGCTCGCGGGCCGGCTTCCAGCCGCCCACCCGCACGAACTCGTCGTAGGCCACCGTCTCCGCGCGGATGAACCCCTGCTCGAAATCGGAGTGGATGACCCCCGCTGCCTGCGGCGCCCGGTCGCCCTTGTGGATGGTCCAGGCGCGGACTTCCTTCTCCCCGGCGGTGAAATAGCTCTGGAGGCCGAGGAGGTGATAGGCGGCGTGGGCCAGGCGGTCGAGGCCGGATTCCGTCAGCCCGAGCGACTCGAGGAACTCGGCCCGGTCCTCCGGGGCCAGTTCGGCCAGTTCGGCCTCCACCTGTGCGGAGAAGGTCACGATCTCCGCCGGCTCCTGATCGTGGTCGAGCGCCGCCTGCAGGGACGCGACGTGCGCGTTCCCCTCGTTGATTTCCGACTCGCCGACGTTGGCCGCGTACAGCACCGGCTTGGCCGTGAGGAGGTTGAAGCTGCGGTAGGCCGCGGCCTCCTCGGACGTGGGGACGACCGAACGCGCGGCCTTCCCGTCCGTGAGCGCGGCGCGCAGCGCCTCGAGGAGCCGGGCCTCGAGCCTGGCCTGCGTGTCGCCCGACTTGGCGGTGCGGGCGGCCTTGTCCAGCCGCTTCTCGACCGATGCCAGGTCGGCGAGGCCGAGCTCGATGTTGATGATCTCCCGGTCCCGCGCCGGGTCGACGCTGCCCATCACGTGCTGGATATCGTCGTTCTCGAAGCAGCGGACCACGTGGACGATCGCATCCACCTCGCGGATATTGGCGAGGAACTGGTTGCCCAGCCCCTCGCCCTGGCTGGCGCCCTTGACCAGCCCGGCGATATCGAGGAACTCGACCGTGGCGGGGAGGACCCGTTCCGGGCGCACGAACGCCGCGATGGCGTCCAGCCGGGGGTCGGGCACCTGGACGACGCCGGTGTTCGGCTCGATGGTGGCAAAGGGATAGTTGGCCACCAGCGCCCCGGCCGAGGTCAGGGCGTTGAAGAGCGTGGACTTGCCGACGTTCGGGAGACCGACGATTCCGAGTCTGAGCACGTGGAATTATCGCCAGAGCGGCCCCGCAAGGGAAGCGGGCTGCTGGCGCAGTACCGCCCCATCCGGATACAATTGGATCCCAGGCCTCCCCTTCACGAGGTGGACTTCATGTCGTCGTCATCCAGCGTTCCCGGCGCGGCCCAGGCGGCCGGTCTGTCGGTGCCGCGCGAGCAGGCTGTGGTCCGCTTCGCCGGCGATTCCGGCGACGGGATGCAGATCACCGGCGCGCGGTTTGCCATGGAAACCGCCCTCGCCGGCAGTGACCTGGCCACCTTTCCCGACTTCCCGGCCGAGATCCGCGCCCCGATCGGCACCACCTTCGGGGTGTCGGCCTTCCAGATCCACTTCGGGTCGGTGGAGGTGGCCACCGCCGGCGACGACCTCGACGTCCTGGTGGCGATGAACCCGGCGGCGCTCATCACCAACATCAGCGACCTGCGGCGCGGCGGGATCGTGATCGTCGACAAGGGCGCGTTCACCGAGCGGAACCTCACGAAGGCAGGCTACACCGCCAATCCGCTGGAGGACGGAAGCCTGTCGGACTTCACCATCCTCCCCCTCGACATCGGCCGGCTGACCGAGGCGGCCGTGGCGGGAATGGGCCTCACCTCGAAGCAGACCGGCCGCTCCCGCAACATGTGGGCGCTGGGGCTGGTGCTCTGGCTCTACGACCGCGACCGTCAGGTGACCATCGACTGGATCACGAAAAAGTTCGGGAAGGATCCCGCGATCGTCGAGGCGAACGTGGCGGTCCTGAACGCCGGCCACGCCTTCGGGGAGACCGCCGAGTTCCCGAACTTCCTCCGGCCGGTCCCCATCGGTCCCGCGCCGGTGGAGCCGGGGGTCTACCGGACGGTGAGCGGCACCGAAGCATTGGCGTGGGGGCTGGTGGCCGGACTGCGCGCGGCGGGGCTCGACCGCATGGTCTTCGCGGGCTACCCCATCACGCCGGCGTCACCGATCCTGCATGCCCTGACAGGCCTCCGGGCGCACGGCGTGGTCACCTTCCAGGCGGAGGATGAGATCGCCGCCATCGGCGCCGCCATCGGTGCCTCGTTCGGCGGGGCGCTGGGGGTCACCTCCTCCTCCGGCCCCGGCATCGCGCTCAAGACGGAGGCGCTTGGCCTGGCCATCGCCACCGAGCTGCCGCTCATCGTGATCGACTCCCAGCGGGCCGGCCCCTCGACCGGACTGCCGACCAAGACGGAGCAGTCGGACCTCTTCCAGGCGGTGCTCGGCCGAAATGGCGACGCACCGATGCCGGTCATCGCCGCGGCGACGCCCTCGGACGCCTTCGAGGTGGCCATCGAGGCCGTCCGGCTCGCCACCAAGTACATGACACCCGTCTTTCTCCTGACCGACGGCTACCTGACCAACGCCGCGGAGCCGTGGCGCATTCCGGACGTGACCACGCTGCCGAGCTTCCCGGTCGCGTTCCGCACCGATCCCGAGGGATTCCAGCCCTTCGTCCGCGACCCGGCGACGCTGGCGCGTCCCTGGGCGCGACCGGGCACCCCGGGGCTGGAGCACCGCATCGGCGGCATCGAACGGGATGCCGGCAGCGGCAACATCTCCTACGACCCCGACAATCACGCCCGGATGACGGAGACCCGCGCCGCCAAGGTCGCCGGGATCGCCGCGGACATCCCGGAGCAGGCGGTGGCACAGGGAGAGGAGGAAGGGGAACTCGCGGTGGTGGGATGGGGATCCACCTTCGGCCCGATTCACATGGCGGTGCAGCGCGCGCGGCTGGCGGGCCGGAAGGTGTCGCACATCCACCTCCGCTACATCTCGCCGCTCCCGCGCAACCTCGGTGACCTGCTGCGACGCTTCGATCGCGTCCTGGTCCCCGAAATGAACAACGGCCAGCTGGTGATGCTGCTCCGCGCGGCCTATCTGGTGCCCGCCGAGCGGTTCAGCCAGGTGAACGGGAAGCCGTTCAAGGTCTCCACCATCCTCGGGGCGATCCTCGAACGCACCCGCGAACACCCGACGGGAGGTGCCGCATGACCACCGCGACCGCGCCGGTGCCGCTGCAGCCGAAGGACTTCGCCTCCGACCAGGAAGTCCGGTGGTGTCCCGGATGTGGCGACTACGCCATCCTGAAGGCGGTCCAGAAGGTGCTGGCGGAGCTGGGGGCGAGCCGGGAGAACACCGTCTTCGTGTCGGGGATCGGCTGTTCCTCGCGGTTCCCGTACTACATGTCGACCTACGGCTTCCACACCGTCCACGGCCGGGCGCCCGCGATCGCGACCGGCGTCAAGCTGGCCAACCCGGCGCTCGACGTCTGGGTGATGACCGGGGACGGCGACGGGCTCTCGATCGGCGGCAACCACATGCTGCACGTGCTCCGGCGAAACGTGGACCTGCAGATCATCCTCTTCAACAACGAGATCTACGGGCTGACCAAGGGCCAGTACTCTCCCACCTCCCGGCAGGGAACCCGGAGCCCGACGTCACCCGCCGGCTCGATCGAGCGGCCCCTCTCCGCCGCCACCTTCGCGCTGGGGGCCGGCGGTCGATTCGTGGCGCGCGGGATCGATACGCAGCAGGGCCCGCTGGTCGAGGTCCTGAAGCGGGCCCATGCCAACCGGGGGGCGTCCTTCGTGGAGGTCTTCCAGAACTGTCTCGTCTTCAACGACGGCGTGTTCGACGGGTTCACCGACCGCAAGGTGGCGGAGGAACGGCAGATCCACGTCGAGCACGGCAAGCCGCTGCTCTACGGGAAGGGCCGGCAGAAGGGACTGCGGCTCAATCCCGCTGCGTTGACCCTCGAGACGGTCACGCTGGGCGAAGACGGCGTGACCCTCGATCAGGTCATGGTGCACGACGAGACCAACCGCACGCTGGCCGGCATGCTGGCCGCGCTCGAGGGCCCCGCGCCGGTGGCGCTCGGTGTGCTGTACTGTGCGCCCGTCACCTCCTTCACCTCGGCGGTCTACGCCGGCGGGGAGGCCGTGACGGGTGAACTCGACGCGCTGCTGAGGCAGGGGAAGACCTGGGAGGTGTAGGGCGGAGCCGACGGGCAGGCGGTAACGCGAAAGGGGCAACCGATGCCTGGTTGCCCCTCGCGTTTCCAGACGCCCTGACGGGCGTCCGCCCGTCTGTCCCGGCTACCTCGCCAGGCTCGCGAACCACGGCGCGAGCACGAGGCTCACGACGCTCATCAGCTTGATGAGGATGTTCATGGCGGGCCCGGAGGTGTCCTTGAACGGGTCGCCGACGGTGTCGCCGACCACGGCGGCCTTGTGCTGCTCGCTGCCCTTGCCGCCGTGCGCGCCACCCTCGATGTACTTCTTGGCGTTGTCCCAGGCGCCGCCGGCGTTGGCCATGAAGAGGGCCAGGAGCACGCCGGTCACCGTGGCGCCTGCCAGGAGTCCGCCGAGGGTCTGCACCCCGAGGAAGGCGCCGACCAGCACGGGGACGGCGACGGCGGTGACGCCCGGGATGATCATTTCGCGGAGCGCGGCACGGGTCGAGATGTCCACGCACCGGGCGCTGTCGGGCTTCGCGGTGCCCTCCATCAGCCCCGGAATCTCCCGGAACTGCCGGCGGACTTCCTCGACCATCCCCTGGGCGGCGCGGCCCACGGCGGTCATCGTGAGCGATCCCATCACGAAGGGCAGGGTACCGCCGATGAACATGCCGATGACGACCATCGGGTTCAGGATGTCGAGCCGGAGGACCTCGCCGGGCGGCGCCACCGCGGTGGCGAAGGCGGTGAAGAGGGCGAGGGCGGTCAGCGCCGCCGAGCCGATCGCGAATCCCTTGCCGATCGCCGCGGTGGTGTTGCCCAGCGCGTCGAGGCCGTCGGTGATCTTCCTGACCTCCGGGCCGAGTCCGCTCATTTCGGAGATGCCGCCGGCGTTGTCCGCGATCGGGCCGTAGGCGTCCACCGTCATGGTGACGCCGACGGTGGCCAGCATGCCGACGGCGGCGATGGCGATGCCGTAGAGGTCGGCCGCCCAGTAGGACACGAAGATGGCGCCCGCGATGAGGAGGATCGGCATGAAGGTGGACATCATGCCCACCGCGAGGCCGGCGATGATGTTGGTGGCCGCGCCGGTCCCGGAGGCTTCCGCGATGTCGCGGACCGGCCCGCCGGAGGTGTAGTACTCGGTGACGGCCCCGATGGCGATGCCGCTGATGGTGCCGGCCAGGACGGCGTAGAAGGCGCCGAGCGCCGGCTTGCCGGCCATGCCGAGGCCCAGGGTGTCTGCCAGCCACCAGGCGGCCAGCAGGAAGAGGCCCGCCGCGATGAAGGTGGTGTTCCGCAGGGCGTTGGCCGGGTCGCCGTGCTCGAGCAGCCGCATGGCGGCGATCCCGACGATCGAGGCGCCGAGCCCGGCGAGGATCATGAGGATGGGCAGGGCGATCGCGTTCATCCGGAAGGCATCCGGGATGGCGGCGCTGGTGGCGGCGAGGGCGATCGTCGCGATGACGGCCCCGACGTAGCTCTCGAAGATGTCGGCGCCCATGCCGGCGACGTCGCCGACGTTGTCGCCGACGTTGTCCGCGATGGTGGCCGGGTTCCGGGGGTCGTCTTCCGGGATGCCGGCCTCGACCTTGCCGACCAGGTCGGCGCCGACGTCGGCCGCCTTGGTGTAGATGCCGCCGCCGACGCGGGCGAAGAGCGCGATGGACGAGGCGCCCATCGCGAAGCCGCTGAGGATCTCGGTGAAACGGGAGAAGCCGAGGAGGTCCGTCGTGGCGGGATCGAGCACCAGCCAGGTGACGGTCCCGATGCCGACCAGGCCGAGCGAGGCGACGGCGAGGCCCATGACGGCGCCGCCGTTATAGGCGAGGAAGAGCGCCTGGCCCTGGCCGGAGGCGCGGGCGGCCTCGGACGTGCGGACGTTGGCCTTGGTGGCGGCCTTCATCCCGATCAGCCCGGCGAAGACCGAACAGACGCCGCCGAAGAGGTAGGCGCCCGCCGTCCAGGGACCGATGGCCCAGGCGAGCAGGGCCGCCACCAGCAGCAGGAACGGCGTCAGCACCGTGTACTCGCGCCGGAGGAACGCCATGGCGCCCCCCTCGATCAGCACGGCGATGTCCTGCATGGCCGGCGTGCCCTGCGGCTGGCGCCGAAGGTAGAAGTAGATCGAGATCGCGATCAGCAGCCCGGCGAATCCGCCGGCCATCGCGAGTACAGGAAAATTCGACACCTCAGCCTCCGTTATATCGGTTCATGGCCGGCTCGATGCCCTCCGCCAGCCAACAGTCAACGGCCTCCGCCATCGGGTCCATCAGTGCCTGCAGCTGCTCCCATTCGTCGGTCGCAAAGGCGTCCAGCACGAAATCCGCGAGGTCCCCGCCGCCCGGGGGCTGGGGACCGACCCCGATGCGGAGTCGGGCGTAGTCCTGCTGCATCAGGGCCCCTTCGACGCTCTTCAGGCCGTTGTGGCCGCCGGCGGAGCCCGCGCCCCGGAGCCGAAACCGCCCGACCGGAAGGGCCACGTCGTCGACCACCACCAGCAGGTCGCGCGAGGCGTCGAAGCCCGGAAACGCACGGAGCGGGGCGAGTGCCGCCCCGCTCCGGTTCATGTACGTGGTCGGCTTGATCAGCCGGACGTCAGTGCCCTCGCGCCGCCCAACGGACTCGCGCGCCCGCTCGCCGCGGCGGAAGGGGCCGAACCCCCACTGCCGCGCCAGATGATCGACCAGGACGAACCCGGCATTGTGCCGGGTGCGCTCGTATTCGGGACCGGGATTGCCAAGTCCGAGGATGGCGCGCAGGGCGTCACTCCTTGTCGTCGTCCTCGTCGTCCGCCTTGGGCTTGCGGATCAGTTCCGGCTCGGAGGACACCTCCTCCACCACCGGCGTCGCCGTTTCCTCGACGCGCGGCGCCACGACCGTGCAGACGGGGACGTCCGGGTCGTCCAGGATCTCGGCCTTCTCGAGGACCAGGTCCCGGACGAAGATCGAGTGGCCGATCGTCAGGTCCGTCACGTCGACGTCGATGCTGGCCGGGATGTCGCCGGGGAGGACGCGGATCTCGACCTCGCGATGCACGAAGTCGAGCACGCCGCCGAAGTTCCGGACGCCGTCGGGGATGCCCTTGAGGTGGATCGCGACGCGCACATCCACTTCCTCGTCCGCGTGGATCTCGTACAGGTCGAGGTGCACGATGGTCGAGGAGCGCAGGGCGTGCCGCTGCAACTCACGAAGGAGGGCCTTCACCGGCGCCCGGCCGTCGACGGCGACGTCGAGAATGGTGCTGGCCGACATCGACGGCAGCAGCCGCGAGAAGTCACCGGCGTCGATGGCGAGGGGCTCGGGCTCGCGCCCATGACCGTAAATGACCGCCGGAATCTGGCCCTGGCGGCGGAGCTGCCGCGCGGCGCCGGTGCCGGTCTGGGAGCGGGAGGTCGCCGCGAGATTCACCTGCTGTGCCATAGTTCAATCCTTCAGGGTAGTGGGCGCCGACGCGGCGTCCTCAATCGAACAGCGAGCTGACCGACTGGTCGCTGTGGGTGTAGCCGATCGCCTTGGCCAGCAGGCCGGCGATCGAAAGAACCGTCAACTGCTTGAACAGCCGCTCCGGCGGAATGGCGATCGTGTTCGTGACCACCACTTCCTTGACCGGGGAGTTCGACAGCCGCTCCACCGCCGGCCCGGACAGCAGGGCGTGCGTGGCGCAGCAGTAGACATCCCGCGCGCCCAGCCGCTTGAGCGCGTGCACCGCCTCCGACATGGTGCCGGCGGTGTCGATCATGTCGTCCGGGATGACGCAATCCCGGTCCTTCACGTCACCGACGACGTTGACCACCTCAGCGATGTTGGCCGACGGCCGGCGCTTGTCGATGATGGCGAGCGTGGCGTTCAGCCGCTTGGCGAAGCCGCGCGCCATCTTGGCCGAGCCGACGTCCGGCGCGACCACCACCGGATCGTGCAGCCGCTTCTGGCGGAAGTGGTTCACGAACGCCGGCGCCGCGTACAGGTGGTCCACCGGGATGTCGAAGAACCCCTGCATCTGGTGCTGGTGGAAGTCCATCCCGAGCACCCGGTCCGCGCCGGCCATCGTCACCATGTTGGCGATCAGCCGCGCGCTGATCGCCACCCGCGGCTGGTCCTTCCGGTCCTGCCGTGCATACCCGAAGTACGGGACGACCGGCGTCACCCGCGCGGCGCTGGCCCGCTTCGCGGCATCCATCAGGAGCAGCAACTCCATCAGGTTGTCGGCCGGCGGGTTGGTCGGCTGGATGATGTACACATCCCGGCCGCGCACGTTTTCGTCGATCTTGACGAAGATCTCCCCATCGGCGAATCGCTTGACCGTCACCCGGCACAACGGCTGCCCGAGGTGCTGCGCGACTTCCTCCGCGAGCGGCCGGTTGGCCGTTCCACTGAGGAGCAACATCTGGCTGCGTTCGAGCGATATCGGCGCCATAGAGCCCTCAAATCTAACGGGGCGGAGCGGGGGGAGTCAACTCGTGAGGGGACAAGAGGATCGGCCGGCTGGAGGATTGGCCCTGGTGGATTCGAACCACCATTCGCAGATCCAAAGTCTGCTGTCCTGCCATTGGACGAAGGGCCAGCGTCGTCAAAGGTAAAGCATTGCAGGGGATGGAGAAAGGCGGGGGCAGGGGCGCACGGCGGTGCGCCCCTACCCCCCGGCGGTCACCTCGATCAGGCGGCCGTGTTTCCGGCCCAGCATCATCCTGGCGTCCTCCCGGTCCTTTGCGTCCCGGTAGACCGCCAGGAACGCCGATCCGCTGCCGGTGAGCCGGCAGAGCAGGGGCCTGGTCGTGGCCAGCCCTTCGAACGCCTCCCGGAGCGCCGGTCGCCGCGCGAAGAGCGGCGCCTCGAAGTCGTTCCCCGCCATCCGGGCCAGGTCCCCCCATCCGCGCAGCGACTCGAGGTCGAGCGCGAGCCCGCCGCGGCGGGTCTCCGACCCTGCCTCATCGATCCACCCGTATGCTTCGGCGGTGGACATCCCCTCTCCTGGAACCAGCACGAGCGCCGGGGCCGCGGGGACCGGCGGCAAGCGGAGCATCCGCTCCCCATGGCCCCAGGCAAGGGCGAGCCGCGCCTCGCTGAGGAAAAACGGCACGTCGCTCCCGAGGCGGGCGGCGAACTGCAGCAGTTCGTGACGCGGGACGGCGTTCCCCGCCAGCTGGTTGGTCAGGACCAGCGCCGCGGCGGCGTCACTGGAGCCGCCGCCGAGCCCCGCCTGGGTCGGGATCCGCTTCTCCAGCGTGAGGTGCACGCCGAATCGCCGGCCGGTGGCCTGCAGCACCATCTCGGCCGCCCGGACCGCGAGGTTGTCCGCATCGGGTCCGACATCGGCGCCACACACCTCGATGGAGACGGCGCCGCCCTCGCGTCGTTCTGCACGCAGGTCGTCGGCCAGGTCGAGGAGGCAGTAGAGCGTTTCGAGCCCGTGATAGCCGGACGCCTCCCGCGCAAGGACGCGCAGGAACAGGTTCGCCTTGGCGTGCGCCTTCCGGGTGAGG
>JAHECL010000109.1 GCA_024641745.1 Gemmatimonadota bacterium
CGGGGCTTCGGGGCGGTGACCGACGCCGACACGGTGCTGTACGTGTTTGCCACCAACGGGCACGGGGTGCGCGACGCCATCTTCGTCACCAGGGCGGACCTCATCGTGGCCACGGCGGGAAGGGCGCGACGGTTCGGTCACGACGAGTACAACCTCACCATCGCGCGGACCAACAAGCGCGGCCTGATCGTCCTCAGGTTTCCCGACGCGCCGCCCGACACCGTGTACCACCAGATCACCGGGTTGGAGCAGCAGATCCTGGAACTCGGGCTCCGCCGCGCATTGCATCAGTAGCGATCCGGACTCCCTACTTCACGTACACCGTCTTGGCATTCTGGAACTCCAGCATGCCATGCCGGGCCAGCTCCCGACCGTATCCGCTCTCCTTGATCCCGCCGAAGGGGAGCCGGGGGTCGGACCGCACGAAGGTGTTCACGAAACAGGCACCCGCCTCCAGCTCATCACGCGCGATTGTCTCCCCCCGGCCCACATCGGCGGTGAAGATCGCCGCGCCGAGTCCGTACGCGGTGTCGTTGGCGATCTTGAGCGCTGCCCTGGCGTCCTTCACCGGAATGACGGTGGCCACCGGGCCGAAGAGCTCCTCGCTGTAGGCCGCCATCCCCTTCTTCACGTCGGTCAGGACAGTCGGCGGGTAGAAGAAGCCGGGGCCGGACGGCACAGCACCGCCGAGGAGAAGCGTCGCGCCTGCGGCGACCGACCGCCGGACCTGGTCGTGCAGGGCATCGCGGAGGTCGGCGCGCGCCTGCGGACCGATGTCGAAATCCTCCTTGAGGGGGTCCCCCGTCCGGACCCGCGCCATCCGCTCCACCAGCCGCCGCTCGAATTCCGCTCGCAGCGGCTCGACCACGAGAAATCGCTTGGCGGCGATGCAGCTCTGGCCGGAGTTGATGAGCCGGCTGGTGACGCAGGCCTCGATGGCGGCGTCGAGGTCGGCATCGGCCAGGATCACGTACGGATCGCTCCCCCCCAGCTCGAGGACGCACTTCTTCAGTCGGGCGCCGGCCTCCTTCGCCACCGCCTTCCCCGCCGCCGTGCTGCCGGTGAGGGTGACGGCGGCGACATGCCGGTGGCGGATGACCGACTTGGCCTGCGCGACGGAAATGATGAGGGTCTGGAACAGCCCCTCAGGGAATCCCGCCTCCCGCAGCAGGTCCGCGATGGCCAGGGCACAGCCGGGGACGTTCGGTGCGTGCTTCAGCAGCGCGCCGTTGCCGCCCATGAGCGTCGGGGCCGCGAAGCGGAGCACCTGCCAGAAGGGGAAATTCCACGGCATCACCGCGAAGACGAGGCCGATCGGTCGGTAGGCCACGTAACTGCGGCTCGCGTCGGTGGCCACCTCCTCGGGCGCGAGGAAGGCCTCGCCATGCTCGGCGTAGTACTCGCAGACCCAGGCACACTTTTCGACCTCGGCCCTGCCCTGCGCCAGCGGCTTGCCCATCTCCGTCGCCATCAGCACCGCGTACCTGTCGGCCCGCTCCCGGAGGAGGCGCGCCGTGGCGCGCAGCGGCACCGCCCGATCGGCGATCGGCACCTTCCGCCACTTCTGGTAGGCCCTGTGCCCTGCCGCGATCGCGGCGCGCAGCGCCTTCGCGTCAATTTCGGGATGGGTGGCGACCGTCTGGCCGTTGGAAGGGTTGATGGCGACGTGGCTCATGGGAAGTGACCTCGGTGGATGCTCTGCGGATGGTTCGACAGGGTTCAGCAAACAAGATACATTTGGCGATCGCGCCCTGCGCGAGTCCCTCCTTCCCCTTCGACCGTGGGGTGCCTCCCGTGCCAAGCATCCTCGTCACCGGCGCCAGTCGCGGTATCGGCCACGCCACCTCGCTCGCGCTCGGACGGGCGGGACATCGGGTGTTCGCCACGATGCGGGATCCTGCCGGGACCCCCGAACTGGCGGAGGCCGCCGAACGGGAATCCCTCCCGGTCGTGGTGTCGAGGATGGACGTCGATTCCGACGACTCGGTCCGGACGGCGGTGGGCAGGATCATCGCCGAACACGGACTGCCCGATGTCCTCGTCAACAACGCCGGCATCGTGAGGCGGGGCTCCATCGAGGAGACCCCGCTGGACGACTTCCGGGCCGCGATGGAGACGAACTACTTCGGCGCCATCCGCTGCACCCAGGCCGTCCTGCCCGGCATGCGGGCCCGGCGCTCGGGAGTCATCATCAACGTGAGTTCCGTGGCGGGCCGCGTCGCGAATCCCCCGATGGGACCGTACGCCGCCTCCAAGTTCGCCCTCGAGGGCCTCTCCGAGGCCCTGGCGCAGGAGGTGAAGCCATTCGGCATCCGGGTCGTGCTGGTGGAGCCGGGGATCATCGACACCGCGATGGCTCGCAGCGTCACCCGGCCGTCCGACACGACGATCTATCCCCACAGCCGCGCGATGGCGGACATCTTCACGGCAGCCCTCAGCGTCCCTGTCGCGCCCGAGCTGGTGGCGGAGACCATCCGGAAGATCATCGAGGGTGACTCGTGGCAGTTCCGCTACCTGGTGGGCCCCGACGCGGCGCCGCTGATCGCGTGGCGCGCCTCCCTGACGGACGAGGAGTTCATCGCCGGAGACCGGTGACCGACGGACACCCTGATCGTCCGGCCCGTCGGCCGATCCGGGATCACGGTCGTTCACCGCTGGATGGGCTTGAGACCGGCGGTCATCGCGTTGCGGATGTTGAGTATGGTCCGCCGAGGCGCTCCCGGCGGTCCCCATGTTCCGGGGACACGGAGGGAGACGCGTGCACCCTGAGGCGAGCTGGACAGGCCTGGTCGTCCTCATTGCGCCGACGGAGGTTGCCGGGCGGTGCGCACGAACGGATGCCGGTGCGCACGCTCGCCACCGAATGGCTGCGCGAGGGATACGAGGGAGTGACGGTCGTCGTGCGGGGCGCGGTGGTGCGATGGAGCGATGGAAGGTGCCGCGGCAGGGGCCTACCTCCGCTTCCCGTTCCCAATCAGGCTGTTCCCCCGGTCGAGCCCGTACAGCTCGATCGCGTTCTCGGCCATGATCATCCGCCGCTCCTTCTGCGGAATGGCCAGCTCCTTCATGAAATCGAGGTAGGAGTCCATCGACGAGATGGGCCAGTCGGTGCCGTAGAGCAGCGCGTCCGGCTCGACGCCATAGCTCAGCATCTCCGACACCTGCTTGCGCAGGAACACCTCGAACCGGTCCTCGAACTCCCCCAGCGTCAGCCCCGACATGTCGGTGTACACGTTGGCGTTCTTGTACACGACCTCCATGCAGTCGCGGATCCACGGGTTTCCCATGTGGCAGATCACGAAGTTCACGTCGGGAAACTCCACCGCCACCTCGTCGACGTTCAGCGGATGCGCGTACTTGAGCTTGCCCTTCGGCGAGTAGGTGTCGCCGGTGTGGATCATGACGGGGATCTTGTGGAGCCCGGCGAACTCGAAGGCCGGCGTCCACTTGGGGTCGAGCGGATAGAAGGGCTGGTAGCCCGGGTAGAGCTTGAGCCCCCGCACCTTTCCCGCCTGGACGTAGTCGGCGATCTCCACCAGTTCGTCGGGCTGGAACTTCGTGTAGTCCAGCCCGGCGATGACGGTCAGGTACGGCTTGTCGCGGATCGCCTCGACCACCGTCCGCGTGGACGGGCGCCCGGGGGTAACGGTGTACGAGGTCAGCACCAGCGCCTGGTCGATCCGGTTGCGCCGCATCTCGTGCTCGAGCCTGGCGAGACACTTGTCGAGCGTCGGGACCTGGTTCTCTTCGTAGTTGTTGAGATGCAGGTGGCAGTCGACGATCATTTCCGGTTCCTCTTCCGCTCGAGAATCGACTCCGCCCAGGCCCGGCCGCCCAGCCCGAACGCCAGCGCCAGCCCGAGGCAGAGGCCGCCGAACGCCAGCTGGAATGCGGAAGTCAGCAGCCCGACGTCGATGCCGAGCTGCTCCAGCGCCAGGATCGCCACGAAGGCGAGGAGCGCGCCGTAGACCAGCAAGCCGAGATTGTCCGCCTCCTTCACCCCGACGTTGTTCAGGTACGCCTCGACGATGCCGCGGATGAACCTCGCGCCGAGCGACCCGAACACCAGCACGATCATCGCCGCCACCACGTTGGGCACGTAGTCGACGACCCGTCCCACCATGTCCGTACCGAGGGTGAGGCCAAGGACATTGAACATCGCCAGCGAGAACATCAGCAGGATGCCCCAGTAGATCGTCTCACCGACGAGGGTCACCACCGTGAAGCGGACCCCGCCGCGGAGGAGAAAGTCGTCGAGCCCGGTGTGCTCCGCCGCCTCCTCGACGCGTGCCCTCCGCAGCAGCTGCACCGCGATCCACTTGGCGGCGCGGGCCAGCAGCCATCCGACGATGAGCAGGAGTGCGGCCACCAGCAGGCGCGGCGTGAACGTGGCCACCTGGTACCACGAGTGCTGCAGCGAGTCGAGGATCAGGGCGAACTGCTCACGCATGGCGGCCTCCGACGGGATGCTGGGTTGGCGCGGTCAATGGCGGGGGGACCGGGTGGCAGGGGGGAGGTCGCGCGCCCGGATCTCGCCGATGTACTTGCGGCCCTCGAGGTCCTGCAGCATCCAGCGAAACGACGGACGCGTCATCGGCCGCGGGATGCGGTAGATCCGCCGCCAGGTGCTGTAGAGGATCCGCCGGACTTCGGCGGCGGCGAGCCGCTGCCTCGGCCTGCCGATCCCCTCGTAGTAGAGCACCAGCGGCACCGGCCGATCCCCGGCCCGAAGCCTCGGCTGGAAGTACTTGAAATTGAGCGCCAGCACCCGCTCGCTCCGGATCAGTGCGCGGAGCCACGGGTTGTCGCGGCGGACCTCGCCGATCACCGCGGCGAGGGTCGTCCCGCGGATCTCCCGCGCGTCCTGCCGAAAGAGGGTCCGAAGCTTCGCCCGCACCCTGGGCCCGATCCCGAAGCCGCGGGCCTTCGGCGACACCGCGAGGTAGCCGACCGTCCCGATATTGATGTTGCCGAGGTAGGTCCCGCTCGCCACACCGATGACGCGGCCCTTGCGCTCCGCCACGACGAGGTGCCAGCGGCTGTCGGACCAGAGACCCGCCTCCCGCTCCCGCAGCGAATCCCGCCACTCGTGCCGCCGGACCAGCTCGTCCGGGGGAAAGGTGCGCCTGATGAGGTCGTGGACCTTGGTGAGCACAGGATCCGTGGAGTCCACGACCTCGCGGACCGTCGGTAGCGACGTTCCTAGCACCGGAACGCACTTCCGGAAGCGTGGCATCGGGCTCGGATCATCGTCGTCCCGGATTGGGGTGGAAGGGGGCTCGTCCCGTGTTCGTGAACGTGTAACCTACTGAATTACCATCACTTATGCAATTACACCTGCTTCGCTGTGCGGGTTTCCGGCCCCGCAGTCCTGGCCCACGC
The DNA here is from genome assembly GCA_024641745.1 of Gemmatimonadota bacterium. Classification (GTDB taxonomy): domain Bacteria; phylum Gemmatimonadota; class Gemmatimonadetes; order Gemmatimonadales; family GWC2-71-9; genus SPDF01. The sequence goes on from JAHECL010000109.1 coordinate 5,383, forward strand.
CACCACATTGTCAATCAGCCGCCCGCCGTCCGGCGTCAGGATCGATTCGGGATGGAACTGCACACCGATCATGGGCGCGGTGCGGTGACGCACCGCCATCACCATGCCGTCCTTCGTGGCGGTCGAAACGAGAGACGGCGGGAGCCGGGTCGCGGCCAGCGAGTGGTATCGGCCGACAGGAAAGGGCGAGGGGATGCCGTCGAACACGGGGTCGGCATCGTGGCGAATTCGCGAGACCTTTCCGTGCACTACCTCCCCGGCCGGGCCCACGACACCGCCGAGCGCTTCCACCATCACCTGCAGACCGAGGCAGACGCCAAGGAGGGGCACCCTGCCTTCGGCGGCGCGCACCAGGTCCGCGCAACATCCGGCATCGGCGGGCGCACCGGGTCCGGGGGAGAGGACGATCAGTGCGCGATCGGCACCGAGCGCCCGCTGCATCGCATGCCCGGCCGAGATCGTGTTCCGCCAGACCTCGACGGCCGTTTCCCGGCGGGCGAACTCGTCGACCAGGTTCCAGGTGAACGAATCGAAGTTGTCGATGAAGATGACCCGCAGCGGTTCAGCCATCCCGCCCCCCGATCGCCCTCAGCACCGCTTCCGCCTTCCGGCGTGTCTCCAGTGCCTCGGCCAGCGGATCGGAGTCGTGCACGATACCCGCCCCCGCGCGGACGGCGGCCTGCCCGTTGCGCGCCACCGCCGCGCGAATCACGATGGCAGTGTCCATCTCGCCGTCGTGGGTCAGGTACCCGACCGCTCCACCGTACGCCCCGCGCCGGGACATTTCCACCTCGCGCAGCAGTTGCGCCGCCCTGATCTTGGGCGCCCCTACCAGCGTGCCCATGTTCATCGTGGCGGCATAGGCGTGGAGCGCGTCGAGCCCGTCGGCAAGCACCCCGGCCACCTCCGACACGAGGTGCATCACGCGGGAGTACCGGTCGACCGCCAGGAGCCGGGTGACTCGGCGGGTGCCTGGCCGGCTGACCCGCGCCACGTCATTCCGCGCCAGGTCCACCAGCATCATGTGCTCTGCCGTTTCCTTCTCGTCCAGCCGAAGCGCGGCCTCGCGCCGGGAGTCGAGGTCGGCGTCGAGCGCGCCGTCGCGGCCGTGACCACGGGACGCGGTGCCGGCGATCGGCCGAATGACGACGCGGAGCGGCGTCCCATCCACCTTGACCGCCGTCTCGGGCGAAGCCCCGAACACGACCGCCTCCTGCGCGCACACGTAGAAGAGGTAGGGGCTTGGGTTGGCTGCCCGAAGCCGGCCGTACGCCGCAAGCGGGTCGGCGCAGGGGAGTGAGAAGGTACGCGAGGCGACGATCTGGAAGACGTCCCCCGCCGTGATCCGTTCCTGCAGCTGGACGACGAGTTCGGCGTATGCCTCATCCGAGAGGTCCACGGCCGCCGCCGGGACCGGCTGAACAGGGCCGGGTTCCACCGGGCGCCGTGCCGCGGCGGCGGTCACCGCCTGGACGAGGGAGTCAAGGGCGCGTTCGGCATCATGGAGGTTCGCCTCCCCTCCGTCCCCGCCGTAGGCGTTGGCCACCACCAGGGTGCGCTGCCGGAGATGATCGATGATGATCAGCCGGTCGGGAACGACGAATTCGAAGTGCG
>JAHECL010000110.1 GCA_024641745.1 Gemmatimonadota bacterium
CCCATCGCCTGCTCGGGGCTCATGTAGTGCGGGGTGCCGAGCGACATCCCGGTCTCGGTCATGCGCGAGCCGGCGGTGCTGACCGCCAGCGCAATGCCGAAGTCGGCCACCAGGGCGCTGCCGTCGTGCAGCAGGATGTTCTCGGGCTTGATGTCCCGATGAATGACCCCGTGGCGATGCGCATAGTCCAGGGCCGCGGCCACCTCCGTGGCGATCCGCACCGCGTCGGCCACCGGGAGCTGCTTCTCGCGTGCAATGCGGTCGCGGACCGTCTCTCCCTCCACGTAGGGCATCACGTAGAAGAGGAAGCCGTCGCTCTCGCCGCTGTCGAAGAGCGGAAGGATGTGCGGGTGCTGGAGGTTGGCGGTGGTGGTGATCTCCGAGAGGAACCGCTCGGCGCCGATAACGGCGGCCAGCTCGGGCCGGAGGACCTTGACCGCCACCCGGCGGTTGTGCCGGATGTCCTGGGCCAGGTAGACGGTGGCCATGCCGCCCTGGCCGAGTTCGCTCTCGATCTTGTAGCGGTCGGACAGCGCCTCGGTGAGGCGGAGGGGGGCGTCGCTCAGGCTGGATCTCCGGGAGAGGGAACTCCATAAAATACGGCCCTTCAGGGGGGAGGGCCAGTCGAGGCTGCCCCGCCGCCCCGCCTACTTCCCGCTGCCCCGCAGCTTCTCCACCAGCCCCGGCAGGTTCTGGATGACCATGATCCGGGAGGCGGGGTTGAGCCGCACCATCACGAAGGTCTTCCCGTCAGGGGAGATGTCGTAATTGGCGTGGGGGGTCGCGGTGCCGATGTCCGACACGGGGAAAAGCGGCTGGCGGCTGCTCACCTGGAAGGTGGGGGTGACCTGGACGGTCGCCATCATGAGGTCAACCCCGCTGCCGTTCGAGGCCCGGTAGAACAGTTCGCGCCCGTTCGGGCCCCACACCGGTTCCGCCCCTCCCGAGAGTGAGACCTGCACCTGCTCCCCGGTCCCGTCGAGGCGCCGGACGTACACCTCCTCGCGGCCCGACTGCGAGGACGAGAAGGCGAGCCACCTGTCGTCGGGCGAGAGGGCCGGATACTGCTCCTCGAATCGGGTGGCCACCAGCGCGTCGATCGGTCCGCGGCCGCCGTTGCGGACGATGCCGATGTCGGTGCGCGAACCGCCCTCCAGCGTGGTGCCGGCGGTGACGAGCGCACTCTCATCCTTCAGCCAGACGCCGGTGTAGCCGAGCTGGGGCGAGGCGAAGAGCGATTCCGCCGGTTCGGTGCTCCCGGGCCGGACCCGGTAGATGCCGAGGGCGCCGCTTCGGGTCGAGAGGAAGGAGACGAAGCGTCCGTCGGGGCTCCAGGTGGGATCGTGCCCGTCCCGGAGGAAGGTGGTGCGGGTCAGGGCGCCGTCGGACAGCCGCAGCAGCCAGACATCCCGCCCGTCAGGGGAGGTGAAGTCCACCGCTACCCGCTGCCCGTCGGGCGAGAAGCGGGGGGAGTGGTAGTTGTGATTCTCGCTCACCGCGGCGCGCACCGCCCCGGACCGGTCGACGAGTACCAGCGAGCGTGGGTCCTCCGGCACGTACACCACCGTCCCGTTGGAGGCTACGTCGAACTGTGCGATGCCGGTCCCGGTGAGGGAGACGCCGGTGGCGATGGTGACCGGGCTCCCGGTGAGCTTCCCGGTCCGCAGGTCGAAGGGCTGGGCCTCGAGGTTGCCGGTGGTCACTGCCCAGACCAGGAAGCCCGAGGTGTACTTGATGTCCACCACGTTCTGATCGATGAGGGGAGTGACCTCGCCGCTCTCGAGGTCGAGCACGGCCGCCGGCCCCGCCGCCGTGCCGAGGTTCTTCCGGACGGCGATGGCGGAGCGGTCGCCGGGAAGGATGCTCATCGGGACGAACTCGGCGCTCTTCGTGCCGAACGGGTGGGTGATCCGGTCGTCCGGGCCGAGTTGCGCGGTGCCCTCGCTCATGTTCTGCAGCGCCCCGAACCAGATCGACCCGTCACTGGCCCAGGCGTAGTACCCGTTGACGTCGAGTTCGGCGGGGATCGGCCTTCCGGTGCCGCCGCTGAGGGGGAACCGGGACGAGGTCCGGCTGGTGAAGCTCGTCGCGATGACCTCGCGGCCATCCTGGGAGATGGCGTACCCCGCCACGAACTGCGGCATCCCCGGCACGACGGCGGCCTCCGACTCATCGAGGGCCCGGGACATCGTGAAGTTGCCGCCCTCGGCGACCGCCGTATAGAGAATCGTGCTCCCGTCCGGGGTGATGGCGACCTGCCGCTGGAGCCCGGTGCTCGAGCCGCCCAGGGTGGGGGTGGGAATGGCCAGCCTGGAGGGGGGAAACGTCGGCGCCTCGGGTTGCGGACGCACCCAGCCCCAGAGCGCGGCGGCGGCCGCGACCGCGAATCCGGCCGGCCAGAGCAGACGCGCACGCCTGCCACCACGAGCCGCGACTCTCGCATGCGAGCGGCGCATCGGGCCGGTCCCCTGGCCCTGCAGCGCCGAGGCAAACTCGGCCGCGCTGGCAAACCGGTCGGCCGGCAGCTTGGCGAGTGCGGTGAGGACGGCGTCTTCCACCTCCTCGGGCACGGTGTCGCGCACCCCCGACGGCGGCGTCGGCCGCTCGGTCATCACTTTGGCCACGATGGCCTGCGCGGTGGAACCGGTGAAGGGCGGGTCGCCCGTCAGCATCTCGTAGAGCACGCAGCCCACGGCGTACACATCGGCCCGGGCGTCGAGGTCGCGCTCCCCCATCGCCTGCTCGGGGCTCATGTAGTGCGGTGTCCCGAGCGACATGCCGGTCTCGGTCATCCGGGAGCCGGCGCTCTTAGCGGCCAGCGCGATGCCGAAGTCGGCCACCAGCGCGCGGCCGTCGTGCAGCAGGATGTTCTCGGGCTTGATGTCGCGGTGGATGACGCCCTGACGGTGGGCGTAGTCGAGCGCGCCGGCTACCTCACTGGCAATCCGCACCGCGTCGGCGATCGGCAGCTGCTTTTCCCTGCTGATCCGGTCCCGCAGCGACTCCCCCTCCACGAACGGCATCACGTAGAAGACGGTGCCGTTCACCTCGCCGGAGTCGTGCAGCGGCAGGATGTGCGGGTGCTGCAGGTTGGCGGTGGTGGTGATTTCGGCGAGGAACCGCTCGGCGCCGATGACCGCCGAGAGCTCGGGGCGCAGCACCTTGATGGCGACGCGGCGCTTGTGCTTGAGGTCTTCGGCCAGGTACACCGTGGCCATGCCGCCGGCGCCGAGTTCCCGCTCGATGCGGTAGCGGTCGGCCAGGGCGGCGGTGAGGCGGGAGAGTGGGTCGGTCATTGGCTGGCACTACCCGCGTGCGTGGCGGCCAGCACGTCGAGCTCCAGGTGCGAGGGATACTGCGCGCTCCGGTAGATCCGCTGCGTCGCCGCGCGGTAGTCCTCGGCGCGGGCCTCGAAGATGTTGGGTACGAAGGTCTGGGGGTTCCGGTCGTGCACCGGGAACCAGGTACTCTGCACCTGCACCATGATCCGGTGCCCCGGCTCGAAGGTATAGGCCTGCTGGTGCAGGTCCACCGTGAACGGCGTCACGGTATTGGCCGGAATCGGCTGCGGATTGTCCCATCCCCTGTAGTAGCGGCCCCGCATGATCTCCCCCACCACCATCAGCTGGTACCCGCCCATCCGCGGCCGCTCGGCGATCGAATCGGGATAGACGTCGATCAGCTTGACGATCCAGTCGGCATCGGTGCCGGTGGTCGAGGCGAAGAGCTTGGCGGCGATGGAGCCGGCCACGGTCACGGCCTCGGTGAGCGGCGGCGTCTGCCAGACCAGCACGTCGGGCCGGCTGTCCACGAAGCGCTGGTCCTCCGTCATCCAGTAGTCCCAGTCGGAGCCGCGCGGGTCGTAGGTCCACTCGATCGGACGGTGCCGGTAGGGCACCGGCCGCGCCGGGTCGCTCACGTACTGGTCGAATCCGGCGGCAGCGGCAGGCGCCTCGAAAGAGAGGCCGCCATCGGCCTGGAAGTAGAGATTCGTCTTTGCCGCGCCGGGAGCAGGCCAGGTGTCGAAGCTGCGCCACTGCCGGGCGCCGGCGTCGAACACCCGTGCCTCGGGGAATTGTCCGTCACCCTTGTCCTTGAGCCAGTACGCGAACCAGGGCGCCTCCATGGTCTGGCGGTAGGTCTCGCCGGTGGCGCTGCCGAACCGCACGGGGCCGAGCGAGTCGCCCGCCTCCAGGAACCACTCGCCGTGGTACCAGGGGCCGAGCACCAGGAAGTTCTGGTGCGTGGAGTCGGTGGTCTCCATCGCGGCGTAGACGTGCGGGGTGCCGTAGATGTCCTCCTGGTCCCACCACCCGCCGACGTTGAGCGTCGGCACCGGCGCGTGCCGCAGCCGACCAGGAATGGCGCGCGCGCTCCAGATGGTGTCATAGCTCGGGTGGGTGGCGAAGAGCCGCCAGGTGGGCCAGGCGTCGGCGCCGACCGCGTCGGCCAGGTCCTTCAGTGTCGGGAAGGAGAGGTACCAGTCGTAGGTATCGTAGCGGCCCGGCTCGGGCGGGATGCTCTGGTCGGGACTGGCCTCCATGTCCCAGGCGTACTCGAGACCGTAGCTCAGCCGGAACGCGCCCTGGTGAAAGAAGTCGTCGCCCATCCAGCCGTCGCCCATGGTGGCCTGCGGGCTGAGCGCCCTGATGGCGGGGTGGGGTTCGAAGGCGGTGGCGTTGGTGGTCCACCCCGGGTAGGAAATGCCCAGCTGTCCGACCCGCCCGTTGTTGCGCGGCACGTTGGCGAGGAGCCACTCGACGGTGTCCCAGGTGTCGGTGGCCTCGTCCACGCAGCCGTCGCCACGCACCTGGCAGGCGGGTTTGCTCATCACGAAGGTGCCCTGCGACTGGTTCCGGCCCCGGATGTCCTGGAAGACGAAGATGTAGCCTTCCTTGATCAGTTCCTGAAAGCCGTAGCCGATCTTGTAGGTCCCGCCCCACCCCGCGGTGCCGTAGGGGGTGCGGGAGAGGATGAAGGGCAGGGAATCGGTGGTGTTCCTCGGCGTCAGGATGACGGTGAAGAGCTCGACGCCATCGCGCATCGGGATGCGGACTTCCTGGCGATTGAACAGCTTCGCGAGCTGCTCGGCCTCCGTGGCCGGCGGCGTCGCGGCCGGGGTGCAGGCGAGCGCGAGGAGGGCGAGGGCTGGCCACCATGCGGTGCGCTTCATGACCTGCTCCGGACGGAAGAGGGGAGGCGGGTGCAGGCGTTCGTCACTTCTGCACCATCGAATTCAGTTCCGTGAACCAGTTCTCGATGATGATCAGCGGCGGCACCACCCCGTCGATGGGGTTGACCTCTCGCTCCATGATGAACCGGCCGTCGGCCGCGATATCCCACGGGGTGTAGTAGTTCGTATTGAGCTCCCCGACCCCGTCAGGCAGCCGGAAGAGCGTCCGTGACTCACCGACCCGGAGAGTCGGCGACGCCGTCACCACGGCTGCCATCATGCGCCGGTCTGCCCCAAGGTAGTAGAGCTCCTTCCCGTCGCGGGACCAGAGCGGCGCAGACCCGCCGCCGTTCGAGACCTGGAGTTTTCCATCGCCGGTGTTGGGGAAGGGCCGGACGAAGACCTCGATCCGCCCCGTTTCGTCGGACTGGTAGGCCAGCCACCGGCCGTCGGGCGAGAATGCGATGGCCATCTCATCGTAGGGTGTCACGACCACGGGGACCAGCGCGGTGTCCATGCCGCGGCGTATTCCGTAGATGTCCCGGTTGCCGGCCGCCGCGCTGGATGCTCCCCTCCGGACCAGCAGCCAGCTGCCGTCAGGGGAGAGGACTCCCTCGTCGGCGCCGCCGGACCAGAGGAGGCTGTCGGTCCCAGTTCCGTCCGCCCGGCCCTTCCACACCCCTTCGGGCGTGACCCAGGTGATCCAGCGTCCGTCGGCCAGCCATCGCGGCCGGCTCTCGGCGTTGTCGCCCGAGGTGGCCCGGGACACCGGGCCGCGGGGCATCGCCTTGATCCAGATGTCGTCGCCCGACACGGTATTCAGGCCAATGGCGAGGCGGCTTCCGTCGGGCGAGAGCCTCCACGCGTAATTGCCGGCAAAAGCCGTCATCCGGAAGTTCCAGCTCGAGTCCAGTGGGGTTACCGCTCCGGCGCGGTTTACCCAGACCAGGTTGTACTCCTGGTACCGGGCCAGCGCAGCGGTCCGCATCACCACCGTCCCGGTGGCGGAGACATCGAGGTACGGCAAGCCTCCCCCGAGGAAGATGCTGTCCAGCACCGCGACCGCCGAGCCGGTGAGCGTGAGTGACTTCAGGTCGAAGGGGGCCGCCAGAACGGTCTGGTCGGCCCGAACGTAGAGCAGGTCACCGGTCGCGAGGTAGAGACCGAAGACCGCGTCGGCCACCACCTGCCGGGGTGCGCCGCCCCGCGGGTCAAGGGCGTAGATGCTGCCCGTGGCGCAGGGAGGCGGGCACGCCCGGAACAGCACACCACGCCCATCGGGGAGGGGCGTCAGGTTGGAGAGAATCAGGGAGTCGGACGACCAGAGGGTAATACTGGGCCCACCGCCCTCGGGGACGCGGAGCAGGGTGTGGAAGTCGCGGCCGACGTACACGATGCTCCCATCGTCCAGCCAGCTGATCCCGCCGCCGATGGTACTGGCGCCATCGGCCAGCGCCACGAACGCGCCGCCCTCAATCGGGAGCTTCCGCACTGCGCCGGCCTGCACGACAGCCAGCCAGGCATCATCGGGTGAGATGGCGATGGCGGCTGTCCCTTCCGTCCCCGCAATCGGCGTCGCCGTCAGGCGGTCGCGGCGCTTCATCCAGATCGCATCACGACTCCCCGCGATCCCGGGACCGAGGTAGAAGAGGCGCGACCCGTCGGAGGTCAGGTGGCCGAACCCCGAGCCGGCGTCCGGCGCCTGGTCCGGCGGAAGGGCCAGGCCGTAGCGGATCACCGGTGCCGGTGGCGCAGGCCGCAACAGTGCCCACACCGCCAC
>JAHECL010000024.1 GCA_024641745.1 Gemmatimonadota bacterium
TTGATCTCCCCGGTCAGCTTGTTGTGCACCACGATGTCGCTCAGCAGCGCCTGGTCGGTCCGCCCCGTCAATCCCTCCCCTTCGGCCCACTTTCGCACGACATCCATGTTGGGCACCACCAGCATGATCGGGAACTTCCGCTTGTCGCCGATCATGACGGCGCTCAGCACCATCGGGTTGGTCTTGATGAGGTTCTCGATCGGCTGCGGGGCGATGTTCTTCCCGCCCGCCGTCACGATGATGTCCTTCTTCCGGTCGGTGATGCGGAGGAAGCCGTCGGCATCGACCTCGCCGATGTCCCCGGTGTGGAACCAGCCGCCTTCGCTCATCACCTCGGCCGTGGCCTCCGGCTTGTTGAAGTACCCCTTCATGACGTTCGGGCCGCGGGTCAGGATTTCACCATCCGCCGCGATCTTCACCTCGTTGCCACGGAGCACCTTGCCGACGGTGCCGAACCGCGCGCGCCCGAACCAGTTGACGGTGATGACCGGTGACGTCTCGGTGAGCCCGTATCCCTCCATGATCGGAAGCCCGGCGGCCCAGAAGAACCGGGCGATCTCGGCCGAGAGCGGCGCCCCTCCGGACGCGAAGAACCGCAGCCGGCCGCCGACCCGGGCGGCGAGCTTGGTGAAGACCAGTGCGTAGGCCACGCGGTACTTCAGGCCGAGCGCGGCCGGGATCGGCTTGCCCTCCACGGCCAGGTCGGCCCAGGTCTCGCCGACGTGCTTGGCCCACAGGAAGATCTTCTGCTTCAAGGGGGAGCCCGCCATCGCGCCCTCGAGCACGCGGGCATAGATCTTTTCGTAGAGGCGCGGCACCGAGATGACCACCGTCGGGCGGAGTTCGCCCATTTCGACGGGGACGCTCTCGATGCTGGTGGCATAGTTGATGATGGCGCCCCGGTGGGTCATGCAATAGTGCCCGGCCATCCGCTCAAAGATGTGCGAGAGTGGCAGGAACGAGAGGCATTCGTCGGTGGGCCGCAGGTCGAGCACCTCGACGCCCGCCACCACGTTCGAGGTGACGTTGCCGTGGGTGAGCATCACGCCCTTGGGGTCGCCCGTCGTGCCCGACGTGTAGATCAGCGTCGCGAGGTCGTCCGGAGCGGCCGAGAGCGCGTCGTTGCGCCAGGTCGGGTGCCTGTCGAGGGCGCCGCGCCCCGTGTCGAGCACGGCGGCGAAGGTCAGGGCCCCGCCGCTCGCCGCATCGCCGTCGAAGACGATGATGTGCTTGAGCGCCGGCAGGTTTCCGCGGATCTCGAGGAGCTTCCCGAGTTGTGCCGCCGAGGAGCAGCAGACCGCCACCGCCCCGGAATTGCGGAGGATGTACTCGATCTGGTGCGCGGGCAGGGTGGGGTAGATCGGCACGTCGGCGCACCGGGCGGCCAGGCAGGCGAAGTCGGTCACCGCCCACTCAGGGCGGTTTTCCGAGAGGATCGCCACACGGTCGCCGGGGCGGACCCCGAGTTCCAGCAGGCCCACGCTGAAGGCGTGCACCTGCGCGAGGAGGTCCGCGAAGCTCAGCTCGGCCCACACGCCCTGGCGCTTGACGCGCATGAAGACCGGCCGCGTGGCGAAGCGGTCCATGGACCCGAAGAACAGTTCCGTGAGAGTGCGAGGCGTGGCGGTCACGATGCCTCCTGTGGTGGTCCTACTTGATGAAGCGAATGATCCAGCGCTGTCCCGAGCCGGCCACCACCTCGGTGCCCTGGTGCCTGGTTGCGCTGATCTCGACGATGGCGCTGTCCGGCGGGGTCACCCCGGGGACGCGCTGAAGAGTGACCGCGGTCGCCGGCTCGCCGTTCGCGCCGGTGGTGGCGGTATCCGCCAGGGCGAGGTTCGACAGCTCGACCGTCCGGGTGGATGGATCCGCAAACACCGGCTCCACCACTTCGTAGTAGATGATCCGGCTTGCCACCGGCCCGGGCGGGCTGAACGCCTCGAGTCGCGCCACGAGCGGCGGCGTGCCGGTGGCGGTCAGGGTATCGATGCTCAGCGTGTCGGGCGGGACGAGGATGAGCGTGTCTGCCGTGACGATCACCGTCAGGATGTTGAGCGGCGACACGAGGCCGTCCGCAATTGCCTGCACCCGGCCCTGCGTGCCACCCTGGAGCCCGATGACCGCTCCCGTGAGGCTGTCGACGGCGATGTTCGCGGTGTCCGGGGTCGCCCAGGTGATCGTCGTCGCAATCGGGTCGCCGTTCCGGTTGAGGGCCACGGCGGTGTACTGCACCGTGTCGCCCACCTCGACGATGGCGCCTGGAGGCGCGGTCACCTGGATGGCGATGACGGTGTCGTCGCTGGAGGCGAGGTCGCTGCAGGCGGCCAGCGCCAGGATGGCGAGCCCACCGGCGAGCCTGTTCACCGGCCGTCCCCGTCCACTGCCTGCCGGGCCTCGGCCAGTGCCGATTCGGCGTGGGTGATCCAGCGGTCGGCGTCCGGCCCCCGCGGTGGCCGCGCCAGGAAGGCGCGCAGGTGCTCCACCGCCTGGTCGGTGTCGCCCCGCTTCAGGAGGAGGAACGCGACGCCGTAGTGCGCACCCACCAGGGTGGGGTCGAGCTCGATGGCGCGACGATAGTGCCGGATCGCCTCGTCGGGCTGTCCCGTCTTGGTGAAGGCGATCGCCATGTTCTGGAGGATGCGCGTGTCCTGCGCGTTATCGCGCAGCGCCAGGCGGTAGGACGTCAGCGCTGCCTCGAAATCTCCCTGACGCTCCAGCGCCAGCGCCTCGTTGAGATAGTCGAGGCGCTGCGGACGCAGCGTGGAGGACGGGCCCTTGCCGAGCAACCGACGCCAGAAGCTCATACGGTCGGCGGATCCTTGACGCGGGGAGAGAAGAGACTCAAGTCGTAGTGTCCTCGGAAGATAGCCGAGATTCTGGGGGGTGGCAATGCGGTTGCTCCCCGTTCCGGGGCGGGGTAGCTTGGAGGGTAGTTCCGCCGACCGGTCCCACCCTCCGGCGCTCCCGGTCGCGCGTCACTTGCACCCGGACCGGCCCCATGCGCAAAGCCCAGGTTCCCGACACCCGAGACGTGATGGAGATCGACTGGCCCTTCTTCGGGGAGGTCTGTCGTGCGCTGGCGCTCAAGGTGGCGCGCGAGTTCGACCCCGAGGTGGTGCTCGGGATCGCCAAGGCGGGCGTGATGCCCGGCGTCGTGGTCGCCTCGATCCTGCAGCGCGAGTTCGCCTCGATGGTGGTGACGCGGCGCAGCGCCCGCAAGGAGCCGGTCCTGGTGGCCGGTCCCCCGGCCACGATCCGCGGGCGGCGCGTCCTGGTGGTGGACGAGACCTGCGAGTCGGGCAGCACGATGAAGCTGGCCCTCAGCGAGGTGCGACTGCTCCAGCCCGCCGAGGTGCGCACGGCGGTCTCCTTCAAGACCGGGCCCTACCTCCCCGATTTCCACGCGTTCGAGACCGACAAGTTCATCATCCTCCCCTGGGACCGCGAAATCGTCGTCGATGGCGAGCTGGTGCCGCACCCCGAGTACGCCGCCCGACGGCCGTGAAGAACCGGCTCCGCGACGCCCTGCAGTCCTCCAGGGCGGATTACACCGAAATTCGCCTCGAACGAAGCGTCACCTCCGCGGTGACCTTTCGCGGTGCCCGCCTCGAGGGTGCCACCGTCAGCACCGACGTGGGCGGGTTCGTGCGTTGCCTCAACCGCGGCTGCGGGTGGGGCATGGCCAGCTTCACCGCGATCGACGACCTGCGGGCGATGGTGGCGCGTGCCCACGAACTGTCGCTCGCGGTGCGGCTCGACGCGCCGATCCGGCTGGCGGAGGTCCCCATCCACGAGGCCGACGTTGACCTGCCGCTGGGTGGCGACGTCCGCGGGATTCCCCTCGACGTGAAGAAACGGCACCTCGAGTCGCTCAACACCCTCATGCTCGAGCGGGACCGCCGCATCGTCGATACCCAGTCGGCCTACCGGGACGAGGTCGTCGAGTACTGGTACGCCAATTCCGAGGGCACCCTCCTCTCCGAACTCCGTCCCGAGGTCACCCTGTCGGCGGTCGCCGTGGCACGCGACCAGGGGACCATCGAGCGGGCACTCGAGTCGCTCGGCCGTCGCTCGGGGTGGGACGCGGTGCAGGGGCGGGAGGACCAGTTCCTCGCGGCCGCCGACCGGGCGGTCGCCCTGCTGGCCGCGCCGAGGGTGCGCGGCGGTACCTACCCCGTGGTCCTCGACTCGAAACTGGCCGGCGTGTTCGTCCACGAGGCGTTCGGTCACCTGAGCGAGGCGGATACGGGGTACGAGACCCCCCAGGCCAGGGAGAGGATGACGCTGGGCCGTCGCGTCGGCGGTCCCGACCTCACCATCGGCGACGACGGCAGTGCCGCCGCGCTTCGGGGCACCCTTCCGTTCGACGATGAGGGCACGCCGACCCGGAACACCGTGCTGGTGCAGAACGGCGTCCTGGTCGGCCGGCTTCACTCCCGCGAGACGGCGGCGCGCATGGGAGAGGCGGCGACGGGGAACGCCCGCGCACTCTCCTTCCGCCACCCGCCGATCGTGCGGATGACCAACACGTACATCGCGAACGGACAGGGAACCCGCGAGGACCTGCTGCGGGGCATTCCTCTCGGGATCTACGCCTGCGACGCGCAGGGCGGACAGGCCTGCCTCGAGGACTTCTCGTTCACCGCCGGCCATGGCTACATGATCCGCGACGGCCAGCTCGCCGAGCTGGTGAAGGATGTCGTCATCGCCGGGAACCTCACCAGCTCGCCGAGCTGGTGAAGGATGTCGTCATCGCCGGGAACCTCTTCCAGACGATGGACCGCATCGACCGGATTGCGGGGGACTTCCAGTGGAATGAGATGGGTGGTGGCTGTGGGAAGGGCGGGCAGTCCCCGCTGCCCGTCACCGAGGGAGCCCCGCACATACGGATCAGTGAGGCGCTGGTCGGCGGGAGCCTGCCGTGATGCAGCGATTGCTGGAGCAGGCGAGCCGGCGGGCGGAGGAGGCCGACGCGACGGTCAAGAGCGATGAGACCGTCACCCTCCTCGTTGAATCGGGACAATTGACGCGCACCGCCTGGTCCCAGGAGCGCGGCACGAGCCTCCGGGTGCGCTCCGCCGGCCGGATCGGCGTCGCCGGATCCACGGCCGCCGACACGGCTGCGCTGATCGAAGCGGCGCTCTCCTCCGCCGCCCTTGGGGACGAGGTGGATCTCCTGCTCCCTGCTCCGGCACCGCTTCCTCCGGTCCGCACCCACTCCCCGGCGGCGGAGGTCGCGTCGGTGGCGGACCTCGCCGCGCTGGGGCAGGGACTGCTTGAGCGGCTCGGGCGGGAGGGCCTGCAGGTCAATGTGACGGTGGAACGCAGCGCCGGCTCGGTCCGCGTGGCCAACACGCGGGGCGTGGAGGCCACGTATGATGTCACGGCGGTGACGCTGGCCGCGGAGGTCACGCGCGTGGCGGGCGATGGCATCCTCACCGTCGGCGACCACTACGCGGGCGCCGACCTGCCCGGGGAGCCGGCGGTGTCGGCGCTCGCCGAGTCGATCATGCGCCGGGTCCGCTGGGCCGAGCGGTCCGCCACTCCCCCGCGCGGGGAGCTCCCGGTGCTCTTCACGCCGGCGGGCACCGCGGCGCTGTTCCTGCCGATACGCCAGGCGTGCCTCGGGAAGGCGGTGCTTCGGGGCGTCTCGCCCTTCGGTGGACGGCTCGGCGAGCAGGCCTTCGATGCGTCGCTGACCGTGACCGACGATCCGTGGATCCCCGGGGCGACCGGTTCCCGCGCCATCGACGACGAGGGCGTGGCGACCCGGCGGCTTGCGCTGGTGCGTGGGGGCGTCATCAGCGGCTTCATCTACGACCTCGAGACGGCGGCGCTCGCCGCCGTGCCGGCCACGGGTCACGCCCGCCGGCACACCTTCGGAAAGCCGCAGGCATCGTATTCCAATCTCGTCGTGACGCCGGGCCGGTCCACCTGGGAAGACCTGGTCGGTGGCATCACGGACGGGCTCGTGGTGGATGAGTTGATCGGCGTTGGTCAGGGGAACGTCATCGGCGGGGCCTTTGCCCACCCGGTGGCGCTGGCGTATCGCGTCGTCAACGGCGAGATCACCGGCAGGGTCAAGGACGCCGCGGTGACGGGCAACGCATACGAGCTGCTCAGCCGCATCGGCGGCCTGGGCCGCGACCTGGAAAGGCGGGGAAGCCTGGCGGTGCCGCCCATCCTTCTGGAAGGGGTGTCGGTGGCCCCCCGGTAGGGCCGTTGCGGGTCGGCTCCGAATTACTCCCGGCTCATGAGGCGCCCGGCACCGGACCGAGCGCCTCGCCGTAGGTGAGCCCCTTGGACATCCGCTCGTACAGCAGGGAAAGGGAATCCGGCGCGCCGACGAGGAAGCGGCAGCGGTCGTCTCCACGTGTCCGGCACTCCACCTCCATCACCGCCACCTGCCCCTGCGCCATCCGCCCGAGAAAATCCGCCAGCAATCCGCTGGTGAGGTGGCAGGCCGGGTAGGAACTCCCCTGGTCCGGCGCGGCCTCCGCCCAGTCATCGCTGTCGAGTGCCATGACCGCGGGGGCGAGTTCGCTGACCGTCAGCGTTCCCCATCCGTAATCCCCGAAGAAGCCGCGCAGCGCTTCCGGCAGGTAGGCGGCGTCGAGGTCGCCCGGCTGCACCACGCCGTACGCCGTCTGCAGCCAGGCCCCGAACGCGTTGAAGAGCCCTTCGCCGCCGGCGACGCCCGCCTCCTGGAGCAGGGTGGCGGTCTGGACCCCGTGGTCCCGGTCGAGGCTGGCCCGCAGCTGGTGCAGGGCCCGGCGTCCGAGCCCGAGGCACTGGTGCTCCGAAAAGGTCACGCTGTTCGTCATGGGATTCTCCTCCGCGGAAGATTACGGGCTCGGGGCGACGCGGCGCAAGAGCTCGGCTTCGTCGATGACGGGAATGCCGAGCGCGTTCGCCTTCTCCAGCTTGCTGCCGGCCTCCTCGCCCGCCACCACCAGGGATGTCTTCTTGCTCACCGAGCCGGCCACGTGGCCGCCGGCGCGCTGGATCAGGGCACTCGCCGCCGTGCGGGAGAGAGTGGGGAGGGAACCGGTCAGCACCACCGTCATCCCCGCGAACGGGCCGTCGGCCTCGATGGCATCGGGTTCCGTCATCCCGAGACCGTGCGCCTCCAGCCGCTCGACGAGGCGGCGATGGTGCGGGGTGCGGAAGTACCGGTGCACCGCGGCGGCGATGACGGGACCGGCGCCCGGCACCGCATTGATCTCCTCCTCGGTCGCCTCCCGCAGCGAGGCCATGCTGCCGAACCGCCGGGCCAGCAGCGTCGCCACGCTCTTCCCGACATGATGGATGCCGAGGCCGAAGAGCAGGGTCGAGAGAGGGCGGCTCCGGGAGTCGGCGATGCCCTTGAGGAGCAGCGCCGCCGACTGCTCGGCAAATCGGTCGAGCTGCACCAGGGCGTCGGCCTTCAATTCGTACAGGTCGGCCACGTCGGTGATGAGCCCGGCGTCCAGCAGCTGCTTGACGCGCTCGTACCCGAGGCCCCGGACGTCCATCGCGCCGCGGGAGGCGAAGTGCACGATGCCTTCGAGCACGCGCCCGGGGCAGGTCTCGTTGGGGCAGTAGCGGATCACCTCGTCGTCGGGGCGCTCCACGGCAGTCCCGCAGGCGGGACATGTCACCGGCAGCTCGAAGACCACCTCGCTCCCGTCCCGCCGCCCGGGCAGCGGGCCGATCACCTTGGGAATGACCTCACCGGCCCGGACGACCTCCACCCAGTCCCCCACCCGGATGTCCTTCTCGGAAATCACGTCTTCGTTGTGGAGCGTGGCGGTGCTGATCGTGACGCCGCCGACATCCACCGGCTCCAGCACGGCGTACGGGGTGAGCGCCCCGGTCCGGCCGACGTTCACCCGGATGTCGAGGAGGCGGGTCACCGCGACTTCCGGCGCGAACTTCCGGGCGATCGCCCACCGGGGCTCCCGCCCCCCGACCACACCAAGGTCATCGTGGAGGGAGACGCGGTTGATCTTCACCACGATGCCGTCGGCGTCGAATGGCAGGTCGTGGATGAGCGCTTCATAGCCGGGCACGGCCGCCCGTACCGCCTCGAGATCGGGGTGCTGCGCGCGATGGGGGGCCACCGGGAAGCCCCAGCGTTCGAGCAGCGCGAGGATGTCCCACTGCGACGCGGCGTCGATCCGGCCCTCGATCACCTCGACGTGAAAGGCGAAGAGGCCGAGCCGGCGGCTGCGGGTGACGCGCGGGTCGAGCTGGCGGAGGCCGCCGGCGGCCGCATTCCGGGGGTTGGCAAAGAGCGGTTCTCCCGCCTCTTCCCGTTCGGTGTTGAGCCGCCGGAAGGCGGCAGCCGAGAAATAGACCTCGCCCCGGATCTCCATCAGCGCGGGGTAGTCCTGCCCGCGCAGGACGAGCGGCAGCCCCTGGATGGTGCGCAGGTTGGCGGTCACGTCCTCGCCCACGGTTCCGTTGCCGCGGGTGGCTCCGGTCACGAACCGCCCCCGGGCATAGGTCAGGTTGACGGCGGCGCCGTCGATCTTGACCTCGGTGGTGTACCCGCCGTGCCGCGCGTCGGCGTTGATCCGGGCGTTGCGGTCCTCCCACGCGGCGAGCTCGTCGTCGTCGAAGGCGTTGGCCAGGGAGAGCATGGGGCGGAGGTGGGTGTGCTTCCGGAGGGCGGTCGCCGGTTCGGCGCCGAGGCGCTGCGTCGGGCTGTCGGGGGTGACGAGGTCCGGATGGGCCGCTTCCAGCGCGCGGAGTTCCCGGAACAGCCGGTCATACTCCGCGTCCGGGATCTCGGGCGCGTCGTGGACGTAGTAGGCGATGTTGGCGCGATCGAGGAGGCGACGAAGCTCGGCCGCGCGTTCCGCCGGGCTCACCGTCCGGCGGCCTCCTGTGCCAGCACCGTCTTCGCCACCCCGACGAGACGGTCCAGTTCCTCGGCGGTGGCCCGGCCGAGCTGGCCTTCTTCCCAGGGCCCTTCCTTCTGGGCGTAGGCCTCGAGCAGGCGCCGGATGAACCCGAGCAGGGCGACCCGTTCCCGGTCCTCGATCTGTCCGGGGCTTTCCTCGCCGCGGCGCGCCTGCAGCCGCTCGAAGCGGTGGGCGTTCCGCAGGGCCTTCGCCGTGAGGCTGGCGACGACCTGGCAGAACTTCACGTCCACGTCGGAGAAGGCGGGTCCGTCCCGGAAGGTCCGGAGGAAGATGGCGCCGATTGGCGTGCCCCTCCAGTTGATGGGCACGACGGTGATCGATTTCACGCGCCGGTGGGTGAGCGCGCCGCGCACGTGCTTGAGGGTGGGGTCGGTGACGGCGTCGGGGATGAACACCGTCTGGCCCGACTGGATGGCCCGCTTCAGCTCGGGATACCGGTCCAGGTCCACGACGTAGTTCCGGATGCTCGGATCCTCGAAGCTCGCGACCAGGCGTACCGTCTGCCCGCCGCGTTCCGACAGGTAGATCGCGCAGCGGTCGAGCCCGAAGGCCTCGCCCAGTTTCCTGGCGATTGACTGCACGATGTCGGCGAAGTGGAGCGACCCGCCGATTTCCTCGAGGATCTCGATGACCGCCAGGAGGTGTCGGCGTTCGTGCTCGAGGGCCTCGACCCGCGCCGAGAGGCGTTCGAGTTCTTCTGGCGAGGTGCCGGCCGATTGAATCATGAGGATCCGTCCTGTCAGTTCTTGTTCGCGATGGACTGGAGGAGGCCGGCGGCCTCCCGCTTCCAGACCGGGTCCATGACGTCGATGAGGGGCAGGGCGGGGATCAGCGCCAGCTGCTGCCGCGCCAGGGCCCACTCCTTGGTGTCGATGTAGATCAGGGCCAGGTCAAAATGGTGGTAGATGAACTCGGGCCGCAACTCGACCGCCCGTTTCATGTAGGCCACCGCCTTGTCCCACGAGGCCTCGTTGAAGACGGCGCCCCCCAGGAAGCTCTTGGCGAAGAACCGCTCGAGGCCGGAAAGCCGCATGATCTCGGCGTTCCACCGGCCCATCACGTGAAAGGCGCCATCCTGCGACGGGTTGAGCTCGATCGAGCGGAGGGCGTCGGCCCGGATCTCCGTGGCCCGGCGGACCCGCTCCTTCTTCCCGAGCGTCAGGGAGGTGCGGCCGATCGCGTTGGCCAGCGCGAAGTACCCGTCAGAGCCATCGGGGTTCGCCGCGACGGCCCGGGTCGCGTACCTTTCGGCCAGCTGGTACAGCGAGTCACGCGCCGGATCGGGGACGCTGTCCGGGGTCTGCTTGCCGATGTCCACCGCGGAAATCGAGGCCCGCCAGTTGGCGCTGTAGCTCATGGAGTCGAGTGCCAGCGCCGCCTGGAACTCCCGCAGCGCGAGCACCGGGTTCCTGGCATCATGGGCGGTCACCCCTCTGGCCACGAATGCCGGGACGTCCTGGGCGGCGGCGGGGCCGGCGGTGAGGACCGCGAGGAGTGCGGCGATCGGCAGGCGCAATCGGGCTCCGGGTCTGGGGGTCCATCAGTTCGGGAGGATGCCCTTAATGGTGATTCCATCGCTCATCGAATGCAAGCGAGACGGCGGCGCACTCCCCCCGGGGACCTGGGCCGCCATCGTGCGCGCTTATGCCGCGGAGGAGATTCCCGACTACCAGATGGCGGCCCTGCTGATGGCGGTGGTCTGGCGCGGGCTGTCCGCGGCGGAGCTGACGGAACTGACCGGGGCGATGCTGGACTCCGGGTCGCGGCTGGATTTCGACGGCTGGGCGGTCCCGCGGGTGGACAAGCACTCCACTGGCGGGGTAGGGGACAAGACCTCGCTCCTCCTCGCGCCGATGCTTGCCTGCTGCGGCGGCGCCGTGCCGATGATGTCGGGCCGCGGCCTCGGGCACACCGGCGGCACGCTCGACAAGCTGGAGTCCATCCCGGGGTTCACGACGCAGCTGACGCTCTCCGCCGCCGAGGCGCAGGTGCGTCGACTCGGGTGCGCCCTCTTCGGCCAGACCCCCGAAATCGCCCCGGTGGATCGACGGCTGTACGCGCTGCGTGACGTGACCGGGACGGTCCCGTCGGTGCCGCTCATTGCCGCGAGCATCATGTCGAAGAAGCTGGCCGAGGGGCTCGACGCCCTCGTGCTGGACGTGAAGGCCGGCAGCGGGGCCTTCCTGGCCGATGAGAAGGATGCCCTGGCACTGGCCCGTACCATGATCGGCCTCGGCGAGGCGAGCGGTGTGCGCACGGTGGCGCTGGTGACCGCGATGGACCGGCCGCTCGGCCGCGCGTGCGGCAACGCGCTCGAGGTCGAGGAGTGCATCCTGGCCCTGCGGGGCGAGGGCCCGCCGGACCTCATGGCGGTGACACTGGCGCTCGGCGAGGAAATGCTGCTGGCCGCCGGCCTCGAGACCGATCGGGGCGCGGCGCGGGGGCGGCTCGTGGAATCGGTGCAGTCGGGCGCGGCGCTGCGCAGGCTGGCCGACGTCATCGAGGCCCAGGAGGGCAATCCTGCCGTGGTCGACGACCCGGCCCTGCTGCCGCAGGCGCCGCAGCGCGCGGTGTACACCGCCCCGGCCGCCGGCATCGTGGCGGCAGTCCGGCCCCGCGCGGTGGGGCAGGGGATTATCGCGCTCGGCGGGGGACGGCGACGGATGGAGGACGCCGTGCAGCACGCCGTCGGGTTCGTCATCACCGCACGTCCGGGCGACGTGGTCGAGGCGGGCCAGCCGATCGCCACCATCCACGCGCGCGACGCCGAGGGGCTCGAGGCTGGCGCGACGGCGCTGCGGGAGGCGATACTCATCGGTTCAGGACCGGCGGCCCCGCGGCAGCTGGTTTCCCACCGGGTCACGGCCGACGGCGTCGAGGCCATCGCACCCTGATTCCCGGCACCGGTTCTCCCTCACCTGAGGTCCGCCATGGCTGCTGAACCACAACGCATGTCGAACCACGCCCGCTACGTGCCGGGCTACCACTTCGTGCTGGCGACGTTCATCCTCGTGATCCTGGGGTGGAGCGTCACGCAGCTGGTCAGGCACCCGGACGTCGAGACGATGGTCAGCACGCTCGCCGCGCTCAGCTTCCTGCTGCTGTTCTGGTACGCGCGGGCGTTCGCGGTGACGGTGCAGGACCGGGTGATCCGCCTCGAGGAGACCCTCCGCCTCGAGCGGCTGCTCCCACCCGCGCAGGCGGCCCGTGTCGGGGAGTTCACGCCGAAGCAGTTGGTGGCGCTCCGCTTTGCCTCCGATGCCGAGCTCCCCGCGCTGGCGACGCGGGTCCTCGACGAGCAGATCACGGATGACAAGGCGATCAAGGCGCTGGTGAAGGAGTGGCGGGCCGACCGCCTGCGCGCCTGAACGAGCCCCAGGCCCCGATGCAGCGCGCCCCCCGCGAAGTTTCTTCGCGGGGGGCGCGTTCGCATCGCGGCCGACCGGACGTCAGACGTCCAGGTGGGTCACGTAGTGGGCGTTCCGCTCGATGAAGGCGCGGCGCGGCTCGACCTCGTCGCCCATCAGCTCCTCGAAGAGGTTGGAGGCCTCGACGGCGTCGTCGAGGGTCACCCGCAGGACGGTGCGCTTCTCGGGGTCCATGGTGGTGTTCCAGAGCTGCTCGGGGTTCATCTCGCCGAGACCCTTGTACCGCTGGATCATGATGTTGCCCTTGCCCTCGCCGCCGCCAAGGCGCTTGACGTATTCGTCACGCTCGGCCTCGCTGTAGGCGTAATACTCTTCCTTGCCCTTGGCGACACGGTAGAGCGGCGGCTGGGCGATGTAGATGTACCCGGCATCGATGAGCTCGGGCATCTGCCGGAAGAAGAAGGTCAGCAGCAGGGTCCGGATGTGGGCGCCGTCGACGTCGGCGTCGGTCATCAGGATGATCTTGTTGTACCGCACATCCTCCAGCTTGAACTCCTCACGGACCCCGGCGCCGATGGCGGTGATCATCGACCGGATTTCCTCGTTGCTGAGGATCTTGTCGATCCGGGCCCGCTCGACGTTCAGGATCTTCCCGCGCAGCGGCAGGATCGCCTGGAAGGCGCGGTTCCGGCCCTGCTTGGCGCTGCCGCCCGCGGAGTCGCCCTCGACCAGGTAGATCTCGCAGAGCGCCGGGTCGTCGAGGGAACAGTCCGCCAGCTTGCCGGGGAGGACGGCGTTTTCCAGCCCGGACTTCTTCCGGACCAGGTCGCGCGCCTTGCGCGCCGCCTCGCGCGCGAGGGCCGAGCTGACCGCCTTGTCCAGGATGCCGCGGAGGACCGGCGGGTGCTCCTCGAGGTAGCTCCCGAGGTGCTCGTTGACGACCTGCCGGACGATGCCCTCGACCTCCGAGTTGCCGAGCTTGGTCTTGGTCTGCCCCTCGAACTGCGGCTCCTTCACCTTCACGTGCAGCACGCAGGTCAGCCCCTCGCGCACGTCGTCGCCCGACAGGGTGAAGTCGGCCTTCTTGAGCGCGCCGGTCCGCTTGGCCGCCTCGTTGACCGTCCGCGTGAGGGCCGACTTGAAGCCGGTCAGGTGGGTGCCGCCCTCGTGGGTGTTGATGTTGTTGACGAAGGTGAAGGTGTTCTCGTTGTAGCCGTCCTCGTACTGCATCGCGAGGTCCACCTCGATGTCGTCCTTCACGGCCGAGAAGGCGATCACCTTGGGGTGGAGCGGCTTCTTGTTGCGGTTCAGCCACTCCACGAACTGCACCAGGCCGCCCTTGGCGAAGAACGTGTCTTCCTTGATCTCTTCCTTGCGCTCGTCGCGCAGGGTGATCGTGATGCCCTTGTTCAGGAAGGAGAGCTGGCGGAGGCGGTCGGCGAGGGTGGTGTAGCTGAACTCGAGCACCGAGAACATCTCGGGGTCGGGCTTGAAGGTGACGGTGGTGCCGGTGCCCTTGGCCTTGCCGAGCACGTTCAGGGGCTTGGTGGTCTTGCCGCGGGCGAACGCCATGTGGTGACGGCTGCCGTCGCGATCGACGACCACCTCGAGGCGTTCCGAGAGGGCGTTGACGACGGACACGCCGACGCCGTGCAGGCCGCCGGACACCTTGTAGGTGGACTTGTCGAACTTGCCGCCGGCATGGAGGACGGTGAGCGCCAGTTCCACGCCGGGAATCTTCTCGATGGGATGGATGTCGACCGGGATGCCGCGGCCGTTGTCGGTGACCGAGATGACGTTGTCTTTGCGGATCGTGACCGAGACCAGGTCGCAGTAGCCGGCCAGCGCTTCATCGATGGAGTTGTCGACCACCTCGTAGACCAGGTGGTGCAGGCCGTTCTCGCCGGTGGAGCCGATGTACATCGCCGGCCGTTTCCGGACCGCCTCAAGCCCCTTGAGGACCTGGATGGAACCTGCGCCGTAATCCTTGCCCTTCGGTCCAGCCGGTCGCTCGTCTGCCATGGATGTGAAGCCTGGTTCAGGGTGGGCCGAATTCGGGGCCTGTCGCAGGCTGAAGAATAGGTGGTAACCCTTTGCTAGTCAAGCCATTAGGGCGGAATGGCCGGGGCAGATTCTGGCGGGTGGAAGCGGGGGTGAAATTGGCTTCTGTGGTGTACGCCGGCGTCTGCCGGGGTGACGGACGGACTTCAGGCCTCGCCCTGCTTCCGGTCCAGCGGCCCGGCGATCCACCGGATGGAGTGGATCCGGCCCTGACGCCCGGCGTTCACCCGGGCCAGGATCCGCGGCGTCATCAGGCTCAACTCGGCGGCCCACGGTGCCGTGGCGACCCGGACCCGGAGAACGCCCTCGGCGGAGACCGACTCGGCCTGCGTGACGGCCGCGATCTGCGGCCCCACCAGGTCGGGCCACCGCTGCACCACCTCCGCCCGTTCGACGCCCTTCCCGAGCCCGGAGGAGTCGAGATACTCCTCGAGTACCTGCGCGAGGGGCGTCAGCGGCCGCTTCGTGCCGTCGGTCCGTACCCGCTTGCTCATGTCCCCTCCCGCACGACGCCGTGCTGCACCGACCAGACCGGCAGGGCCAATCCCTTCGGCAGTTCATCCCGGCGAGGCGCCGTCACGAACACCTGGCCGACCCGCTGCGCCAGCAGCCGGTCGGCGAGCCGCGCCTGGCGGTCGGCATCCAGTTCGGCGAAGACGTCGTCGAGGAGCAGCGCGGGGGGAACTCCGCGGGCATCTTCGATGGTGGAGAGTTCGAGGAGCCGCAACGCCACCGCCGCGCTTCGCAGCTGCCCCGTCGAGCCGAAATCGCGCAGGGAGCGCCCGTCGACCGTCAGGACGAGGTCATCGCGATGCGGGCCAATGGTCGTCATCCCGCGACCCAGGTCCCGGCTGCGGGACCGGTGCAGCGCCTCGGTCCAGCCGGCGGGATCGGCGAGCGTGGCGTCGCTCCGGTAGGCGAGCCCGACGGGGCCATGCTCTCCCAGCGAGGCGAAGCCTTCGCTGAACCGGGCCGCGGCCCCCGCCGCCCATCCAAGCCGCAGCGCGGTGACCTCGCTGCCGGCCTCGGCCAGCGGCGCATCGAAGGCACGCGCCAGCGGCTCCTGACCCTGCCGCAGCGCGGCGTTGCGCTGGGCGAGTGCCGCCCGGTAGCGCGCCAGGGCACGCAGATAATCGGTCGACGCCAGGGCGAGCATCCGGTCGAGGTACTGCCGTCGCTCGCTTGCCGGCCCGCCCGCCAGCGCCACATCCCGCGGCAGAAACGCCACCGCCACCCACGCGCCGATCGCGTCCGAGAGACGGGCCACCGGGGCGCCATCGACGACGATCCGCTTCTGGCGCTTGCCCGCGGTATAGGTGACCTCCGCGGTGCGGTCGTCCGCGCCGTCGTGAAAGGTCGCCTCGACCTTGAACCCCTGCCCGCCGAACTGCGCCACCTCGGCGTCGGTCCCGCCGCGGAGTGCCCGGAACAGCACCGGATAGCCGATGGCCTCCAGGAAGTTCGTCTTCCCCTGCGCATTCGGCCCGAGCAGCACCACGCCCTCGGGCGGGAGGGCGTGGTCGAGGTCGTCGAGGTTGCGGAACCCGCGGAGGACGATGCGATCGAGGCGCACGGGGCCTCAGCGCCCGTGGAACGAGGCGGCGCGCTTCTCGAGAAAGGCGCCCATCCCCTCCCGCATGTCCTCGGTGGACGCCAGCAGCCCGAAATGATTGGCTTCCAGGAGCAGCGCCTCGTCCATGCTCATCTCGAGGCCCGCGTCCACCGCCTCGATGCAGAGCCGGACCGCCAGCGGACCGTTGGCGAGGATGGTGCGCAGCAGCTGCTCCGCCTCTTCCATCAGCCGGTCTGCCGGCACCACCCGGTTGGCGAGGCCCATCTGCAGCGCCTCCTCGGCCCCGACCATCCGCGCCGTGAGGAGCAGGTCGAGCGCGCGCCCCTTGCCGACCAGCCGCGGCAGCCGCACCGTGCCCCCGTAGCCGGGGCCGATGCCCAGCTTGACCTCCGGCTGGCCGAACCTGGCGGTCTCGCTGGCCACGCGAAGGTGGCAGGCCATGGCGAGCTCGCATCCGCCGCCCAGCGCGAATCCGTTCACCGCCGCCACGACCGGCTTGCCGCAGCGCTCCAGCCGGCGGAAGACGGCCTGGCCGCGCATCGCCCGCGCCTTCCCCGACATCTGGTTCTGGGTGGAGAGTTCGGCAATATCGGCACCGGCCACGAACGCCTTCGGCCCGGCGCCGGTCAGGAGCACGCCCTTGATCGCCTCGTCGCCCTCGATGCGGGTGACGGCCCGGTCGAGGTCGGCGATGACCGCATCGTTCAGCGCGTTCAGCTTGTCGGGGCGGTTGATGGTGACGACGGCGATGCCGTCGCGCAGCTCGAAGAGGAGGGTCTGGTAGGACATGGATGGGGTCGGTTGAGGGGGTCGGTGGCCATCTGTACGGTCAGAGAGCATCTTAATGCCATGACGCACTGCATGCCTCTCCGGAGGTGCCGGCCCGGGTCGGGACGTGGGAGGGTGGGATGACCGACGAACGACAGGGGCCGCGAGCCGAGATGGCGATGCTGGTCGTGGTCCTCATCTGGGGGGCCAACTTCAGCTTCATGAAGATGGCGCTGGAGGAGATTCCGGAGTTGAGCTTCGCCGGCCTCCGGTTCACCCTGGCGGCGATCATCCTCCTCGGCGTTCTCTGGTGGCGGGAAGGCTCGATCGGGATCCCGCGCGAGGCGTGGTGGACCCTGATCTGGATGGGAGTGCTGAGCAACACCCTCTACCAGGTGTGCTTCATGTACGGGCTCACCCACACCTCGGTGGCGAACGCCTCGCTCATCATCGCGACGACACCGCTGATCGTGTCGCTGATGGGGGCGGTGACGGGGATCGAGGCGCTGCGCCGCCCGGTGGTGATGGGCGGCCTGATGGGGTTCGGGGGGGTCGCGCTCATCCTGGCGGGGAAGGGCGCGGCGGTGGGGGTCGGGCAGCTCGGCGGCGACCTTGCCATTTTTGGTGCCACCGTCTGCTGGGCGGTGTTCACTCTCGGGGTCCGGGCGCTGAAGTTGCCCATTTCGACGCTGCGCCTGACCGCGCTCACCATGCTCACCGGCGCGCCGGGGCTCCTCCTGCTCGGTGGCGAGGGACTGCTGGACCTGGACTGGGGCGGGCTGACGAGCCGGGCCTGGATCGGCGTGGGCTACGCGACGTTTCTCGCCATCGTGGTGGCCTACATCCTCTGGAACAACGCCGTGCGGGTGGTCGGCAGCGGCCGGACCTCGATCTTCAACTCGATGATTCCGCTGGTCGCCATGCTGGTGGCCTGGCCACTGCTGGGGGAGCACCCGCGCCCGGTCCAGATCGGAGGCGCGGTCCTGATCGTCAGCGGTGTCCTCCTCTCGCGCCGGCCAACCCGGCCACTTGCCCCGCTGCCCGGCCGATAACCATGCCAAGCATCCTCACGATCGATTCCGGAACGACCGGCACCACCGCACTCGTCATCGCCCAGGACGGCACCGTCCTCGGCCGCGGATACCGGGAGCTGCCGCAGCACTTCCCTCGTCTCGGGTGGGTGGAGCACGACCCGGAGGACCTCGTCCGCTGTGCGGTCGAGGCGGGACGGGAGGCGATCGAGAAGGCGGGGGAGCGACCGGTGGGTCTCGGGCTCACCAACCAGCGGGAGACCATCGTGCTGTGGGAGCGGGCCACCCTGGCGCCGCTGGGCCGGGCCATCGTCTGGCAGGACCGCCGCACGGCGGCCCGCTGTGCCGAGCTCCGGGCGCAGGGCCTCGCCGACCTGCTGCGCGAGCGCACCGGACTGCTTCCCGATCCCTATTTCTCCGCGACAAAGCTGGAACTGATGCTGGCCGATCCCGGCGTCCGGCGGCGGGCGGAGCGCGGGGAGCTGGCGGCCGGCACCGTGGACAGCTGGCTGGTGGCACGGCTCACCGGCGGGGCCTCCCACGTCACCGACCACACCAATGCCTCGCGGACCATGCTGTACGGGCTCGAGGCACGGGCCTGGGATGACGAGCTGCTGGCCCTCTTCGGCATCCCGCGCGCGCTCCTCCCCGCCATCGTCCCCTCCAGCGGGGTCAGCGGCGAGTGCCGTCCGGAGCATTTCGGGATCCCGCTCCCGATCGCCGGGATCGCCGGCGACCAGCAGGCGGCGCTCTTCGGCCAGGGGTGCGTGACCGCGGGCACCGCCAAGAACACCTACGGCACCGGCACCTTCCTGCTGATGCACACCGGCGGGCACCGGGCGCACTCCGCGCACGGACTGCTGGCCACCGCGGCGTGCGGACCGCGGGGCGAACCGGCGTTCGCCCTCGAGGGGAGCGTGTTCATCGCCGGCGCGGCGATTCAATGGCTGCGGGACGGTCTCGGGCTCGTGGCACGCGCCGACGAGTCGGAGGCGCTGGCGCGCAGCGTCCCCGACGCCGGCGGCGTGCACTTCGTGCCGGCCTTCGTCGGGCTCGGGTCGCCGCACTGGGAGGCGGAGGCACGCGGGACGGTGACCGGGCTCACGCGGGCGACGACCACCGCCCACCTGGTGCGCGCCGCACTGGAAGCGATGGCGTTCAGCAGCGCGGAACTGGTGACGATGATGCGGCAGGACGCCGGCCTCGGCGCCGGGGCCCTCCGGGTGGATGGCGGGGCCAGCGCCAACGACTGGCTGATGCAGTTTCTGGCGGACGTGCTTGGTGCGCCGGTGGAGCGTCCCGACATGGTCGAGACGACCGCGCTCGGCGCCGCCGGGCTGGCGGGGATCTCGCTCGGCGTGTGGCGCGACACCGCGCAGTTCCTCGAGGGGCGGCAATTCGCACGGTTCACTCCGCATTCCACGGAAGGGGAACGGCGGGGATTGCGGGAGGGGTGGACGCGGGCGGTCCACGCCGCGCTCGCCTGGGCACGGTACGAGCGATAAGGTCCGCCTCTGTCGAACGGCCCCGGGCACGCTGCCCGGGGCCGTTCTTCCATCGAGGCGCTGGTCACCCTACTTGATGGTGA
The DNA here is from genome assembly GCA_024641745.1 of Gemmatimonadota bacterium. GTDB lineage: Bacteria > Gemmatimonadota > Gemmatimonadetes > Gemmatimonadales > GWC2-71-9 > SPDF01. The sequence goes on from JAHECL010000024.1 coordinate 19,299, forward strand.
TCTTGCTCCGCACTTCCGGTGCGGCCTTCGGCAGCGTGATGTGCAGCACGCCGTCCGTGTAGTGCGCCTCGATCTTCCCCTCGACCACCGCTGCCGGCAGACGGATCGTCCGGACGAACTTGCCGGTCTCCCGCTCCCGATAGAGGTAGTTCTCCCCCGGGACTTCCTTGACGGCCTCACGATGCCCCGTGACGGTCAGGATTTCACCGGTGAGTTTCACGTCCAGGTTCTCCTTCGGCATGCCCGGCACCTCGACCCGGACCATGAACGCCTTGTCGTTCTCGGCGAGGTCCAGCGTCGGCACCCAGGTGGCCTCGAATCCCTTGACCGCGAAATCGGGGAAGAGCGGCCCCGTGAGGAAGGGATCGAACAGCCGATCGATCTTCTCCACGTTGCCGAGGATCGGGTTCATCTTGGCGAGTTTCATAACGCCCCCTGGTGGATGGTACAGGCATACAATAGCAGGCAGGGGGTGAAGCGAGGATGAACCGCCTCCGAAATCTTCTTGCCCAATCGGGTCAGCGGCCGATGAGGATCCCGACCGACGCGCCGACGGCGTAGAGCAGGAAGGCCTGCAGGCTCATCGCCTGCGCGGGGATGATCGCAGGAGTGACTTCCGGTGCGGACCGCAGGAGCCTCGCGGCGGGAACGAACCGGATGGCGGCAACGCCGCCCAGCCAGACCGTGAGCGGGAGGCCGGCCACCGGAAGCAGTGCGAGGACGCCCGCCGCCGCGATACCCAGGCCGACGAAGCCCCGCGCGGCGGCGGGACGCCCGAGCCGCACCACGAGTGTCAGTTTCTGCGACAGCGCGTCGGCGTCGTGATCAGGGAACTCGTTGATCCAGAGGAAGGCGGCGATCAGCAGGCCGAGCGGCGTGGCCAGCAGGACGATTTCGATTGGGAGGGAACCGCGCTGCACGAGGTAGGTGCCGGCGCAGATCAGCGGGCCGTAGGCGACGGCCACCGCCGCCTCACCGAGCCCGCGGTAGCTGAGGCGCAGGGGCGGGGCGTGATAGAACCAGGCGAGTCCCACTCCGGCGAAGCCGAGCCAGAACACCCCCGGTTCCCGCCACCCGACGATGGCGAACCCGGCAACCACTGCGAGCAGGTACCCTCCTGCGGCGATGCCCCAGGTCTGGGCGCGGGTGAGCAGCCCGTCCACCAGCACCCGCTTGCCACCCGAGAAGGGGCTGCGATCCTGCTCGGTGACTCGCCGGTCGGTGCCGGAGTCCCAGTCGAACACCTCTCCTGACGCGTTCTTGGCCACCTCCACGGCGAATACACCGAGGATGGTGAGCAGCCACCACCCGATCGAGATCGGGCCGCTGGCGGCCGCTGCGGCGGTTCCAAGCGCGATCGAGGCAACCGACGCCAGCGAGATCTTGGGGTCGGCGAGCCGCCAGAACCCCCGGGCGAATTGTCCTGCCATCTTTTCAGCCCTCCTTCACGCCGGCTTCAGCGCGTCGATGGTACCGTGGTACCTGGATCTCTTCCAGGAGGAATGATGAGAATCGTGAAGGCTGCCCCCGTCATGGCGAAGATGCGCGAAGACATCGATCAGGTGTTCGACCGGTTCTTCCGCACCAGCTTCGGGCCCGAGGCACTGCGCCGCGCGACGGCCGAGGCACCGACCGCGTGGCTGCCCCCCTTCGACCTGCTCGAGACGGCGTCGGCATTCGTGGTCCGCCTCGACATGCCCGGCGCGCACCGCGAGAACCTCGACATCACGCTGACCGGCACCCTGCTCACCATCACCGGCCGCCGCGAGTTCCCCACCCTCGAGGAGCACGAGCGCTATCTGCACGCCGAACGGGAGTGGGGAGAGTTCCATCGGATGATCCGCCTGCCGGCGCCGGTGGAACGGGGCAAGATCGATGCGACCTACCAGCATGGCGTGCTCCTGGTGACCCTGCCGAAGGTGCCCTCGGCGGTTCCCAGCACGATCCTGATCAAGTAGGCCACCCACCGAACGGAGGAGCGGCCCCGGGCCATCAGGCTCGGGGCCGCTCTCGCACAGGACGCCGGCCGGGCCGGCCGTTCATTTCGCGGTTGGGATTCCCCGGCCGTGGCAGACAGTGCACATCTGCGGATTCTTGCCCTTGAGGCGCTCGGCGTCGAAGCCGGGGCCGTGCGGGTTGAACCCGCGGCCGTAGAGCGCCGAGTGGCAGGTCAGGCAGTCCCGCTCGACGTGGCACGAGGTGCAGCTCTCGAGGCTCTGGCGCGCGGCCTGGCCGTGGTTGAGCAGGAAGCCGGGGAAGGCGTCGTGGTAGCCGGCCTGCAGGGCCCGCTGCGGACTGCCGAGCCCGGACTGGACGTGACAGGTCTGGCAGAACGAGCCGGGATTGTGGCAGTCGCTGCAGTTGGTCTCCCGTGCATAGGCCGCCGCCGGGTGCCGCTCCAGGAAGGTCTGCGGATGGTACTGCGGTGTCCGATCAGGCGTGACGCGGTGGCAGTCCAGGCACTGGGGCCGAACATGGCAGCCCTGGCACGACTGCTGGTTGCTGGTGGCCACGGGCGCGTGGATGGCGCTGAAGTCGGCCTGATGGCTGGCCGGCCGGCTCCGCTCTACCTGGGCGCCAGCCCCCCGATCGGGGCCGCTGGCGTAGAGGGTGGTGACCGGCTTCGGCGGCGCGATGTGACAGGCGACGCAGCTCTCCTGCGTGTGACAGGTCTGGCACGCGGCGGTGCTCTTCCGCGCCTCCTTGCCGTGCGTCACCTGGAACCCGGTCTGGGTGTGACTGGCAGGTTCCTCGAGCTTCACGGGAATGGCCAGCGACCGCGGATCCCGGGCCAGGGCCTGGATCGTAGGCGTCTCCGGCGCGTTCACGTGGCAGGTGATGCAGAACTCCTGCGCATGACAGGTGGCGCAACTGGGGGCGACCAGGTAGGTGGTCGGCCCGGTGCCGGCGTTTGCCAGGTTGCCGTGCCCGCCGCCGGTCATGAAGTCGGCCGCCTCGTGCGACGGCGGGACCGGGAACGCCTTCACGTCGGTCGTGCTGAGTGCGGTGGCCTCGACCAGGGGGAGGTGGCAGGTCGCGCAGGCGGTGTCCGGGGCCGCCAGGTGGACCGTCTGCACGCCGTGACACGTCAGGCACTGCGGGAGGACCGCAGGCTCGACCGTCATCCACGCGCTTCCCGTGGGGATATGGCAGGCCTGACAGGCGAGGGTCGAATCGGCGCCGGCCCCGGACGCCACGCGTCGCCGGTGCTCGTCGTGGGTAAAGCGGAGGTTGTTCGCCTCGGGCTCGGGTGCCCGCCAGTACACCCGGCGTTCCACCGTGCCGTCGTGACAGTTCACGCAGCCCAGGCCGGACGGGAGGAGTGCGGCGGCGGGATCGACGGCTCCGGCATGGCAGGCGGTGCAGGAGGGGAAGACCTTGGCGTGCTCCACGTGGTCGAACCGGTCGGGCTGCTGGGCCCATGCGGGCACGGCGGCGAGCAGGAGCACCAGGGTCAGCGGGGGGAGGATGCGTCGCATGTCAGTACCCCGCCGGGCGGTTGGAAATGGCCTTGGGCAGGGGCAGCCGGTCGGCGGAACTGAAGGTCATGATGACCTTGGCGCCGAACCGGACCTGATCCCACTCGAAGGAGGCCGCGTCGGGCCGCTCGCGGTTTTCGTCATACCGGGCCATGGTGAACGCCACCGTCACGTTCTCCCGGGCCACGACGGACGCCTGGACCCCGTACAGCATCACGACCGACTGGTCCCAGCGATATTCGAGCGGCCGGGAAAGCGAGCTTCCGTACGCCATGATCGAGTACTTGCCGGTCGGTGCGAAGGTGACGCTGCCGTCCCACCCACTGGAGGCCGCGCCGGGCCCGAACTCATTCTGGTAGCCGAGTTGCGCCTGCCAGGCGTTCGAGATCTGGTAGGTGCCGCCGCCCGACACCCGATGACCGGCATCCTCGATGGAGACCAGCGGCGTCTCCGCGTCAGCGCTTTCGAACTGGTACGACTCACCGCGGACCCGGAGCTGCAGGCGCTTGGTGACCTGCACCGAGAGCGAGCCGTAGATGGCGTTGTACGGGACGGGGCTGAATGCGCCCCAGACCGTCCACAGCTCATAGAAGGGGGCGTAGCGCCGGTACCCGGCCACCACGCCGACCTTCGGCGTGGCGAACCGCAGGGCGGCGTCCGCGCTTCCCCACAGCCCGCTGGCGATGTCGTACACGGCGCCGCCCACCAGGCTCCACGCGCCGAACGGGCGGAGGGTGGCGGAGCCCGCCACCCGTTCCGAGCCGAAATAGTCGGTGGTCTGGTCCACCTCACGGCGGTACTCGGCGGTGAGTTCGGCGTGCGGCGAGATCCACGAGCCGTAGACGCCCGCGACGATCGGGCTCTGCGACGGGAGGTATTCCTCCTGCGGCGTCAGGTCCTCGGAGCTGTAGGGAAGGTTGGTCCCGATGGCCAGCCCGGCGCCGACGTACCCGGAGACCGAGAGCCCGGCGCTGGCGAGCCGTCCCGTCAGCTGTCCCCCGTCAAAGCTGTAGGTGCCGAGGCGGCCGGTGACGATCTTCCGGCCGGCGATGGCCGTCCAGGCGGGGGCAGCGTACTCGGCATAGCCCTCGATCAGCTGGTAATTCGGGTTCACCCCCGGCCAGGTCGCCTCGGAGCCGAAGTCGGAGGCGGCGTAGCCGTTGACCTGGACCCGAAGCCCCGGAACCCCCAGACCCCACATCGTCAGGGCGGCCTGCGCCATCCCTGGGGTGGAATGCCTGATCGGGCCGGGCACCCAGTAGTTGCAGTAGGGGAGGCCCGAGGTGCAGGCCACGGCGTACCCGGAGGGGGTCTCGAGGCTGCCGTTGGGACCGGTGACCACGCTGTCCACCCGGATGCTGTCCGCGCTGTAGCCGCGGAAGCTCACCGCCTGGATGCCCCCGCTCACCCGGAGCTGGTACCCCTGAGCCGATGCCGTGCCCGCGGCCAGCGCGAGCGCGAGTCCGGTGAGCGCCGCCGCGCGGAGCCTCATGAATCCCTCCCGCCGACGAGGCGGGACCGCCATTCCGCCGGGGTCGCGCCGAGGTGGCACGGGGTGCACTCCCGGTCCGGGTAGTGGTCGGCGGCCTGGGGCTGGTGGCAGGTCAGGCAGAACGGCCGGGACGGCGTCAACTCGGCGACCCGGGCGGGGGTGTGGCAGGCGTCGCAGCCCTGGTGGGCCACGATCGGCGGTGCATGCGGGGCCTCGAGATTCCCGCCGGCATGGCACGCGGCGCAGTCGTCGGCCTTGGTGTGGTGCTGCTCGTGGCACGCGGTGCAGCTCGAGACCGCGGCCGCCGGCGCCAGCGTCACCGGCGTGGCGTGGCATTCCTTGCACACCACATCCTGATGCCGGGCATGCTCGAACTTCACCTCACGGGGCAGGGGGGCATGCTCCGGCACCGTCACCGTCACCTGCTGCCGGGCGGCCACCAGCGTGGAGGCGGCGTGGCAGGCGCTGCACGTGCGCCCGGCGGTGGTCGAGTGGTGGCAGGTCTGGCAGCCACGCGGGGCGGTGAAATTCAGCATGCTGGTGGCGGACGTCGTCGTGTGGCAGGTGAGGCAGGCCAGCTCCGCGTGCCGCGCGTGGTCGAAGGAGTCCGCCGGGGCTCCAGAGACGAACGCCGCCGGAGGGTCCTCATCCGGCGGCGCGTCGCCCTTCCCGTGGGGGCCGATCCTGTCTGGCAGCGCCGACAGTGACCGGAGCGCCTTGGTGGTGTCAAAGGGCAGTGGAGGTTTCCGGCCCGCCTTCCCCGTGACCGACCCGCGCACCCGCTCGTGGCACCCGGCGCAGTCGCTGGCGTCCACCCGGGCGGCGTGCGGCGTGTGGCACGTCTCGCAGTTCTCGATGGCCGCCCGGTGGATCTTGCCGGTGTGGAACTCGCTCTTCTCCCAGTCGGCGTGACACCCCGACGTGGCGCACGACTTCAGCGCGTCCGCCGGCTCCACGTTGGTGTGGGGGTTGTGGCACATGCCGCACTTGCCCTGGTGCGGGTCGCGCATGGAGTTGAAGTTCGCGACGCGCTGCTTCATGTCATGGCAGGAGAAGCACTGCTGCTCGCCGGGACGGAGGGTGCCGATCGCCGAATCGACCGTGGCCAGCTTGGGTACCTCGGCGGTGAATTCGTGGCAGACGGCGCAGTGGAGCCCCGTCTGCTCGGTCATCTTGCCCAGCCGGATGGTCACGTCGTCGGTCAGGTGACAACCCTGCTGGGCGCAGGTCGAGTCCACCGGGACGAACCGGTGCGCCGAGCGTGCGTGGCAGGTCAGGCATTCGATGTTCTTGTCCTGCAGGGAATCGGACTCGAAATGGGCGCGGTGGCCCGCCGTCGCCTCGATTTCTTGCCAGAACTCCTTGGCCTCGCCCTGCGCATGGCAGCTTCGGCAGACGGTGGGCGGGACCTTGGCGTGCGAAGGCACCATGTCGGGCCGATTCACCATCCACAGCACCAGTTCCTGGGCCTGGGCGATCTTGTCCGGCAGGTGGCAGTCGTGGCACTCCAGGCTGTCGTGCTTGCCCTCGAGCTGGTTGACGATCAGGTAGGTGCCGGTGTCGGGCCGGACGAACGGCTGCCCGGCCGGGATGAAGACATGGCAGCCGCGGCAGAAGTCGTTGTCGTGCTCCATGTAGTGGTTGACCTTGAACCCGACTGTCCCCATGACGAGCAGGAACAGCCCCGCCGCGGACGCCATCAGGAGCTTGGCGCCGCGACTCCGGGTGGTCAGCCAGACCCAGATGTCCTTCCGGTGCTTCCAGAAGAACCAGGCCAGCGTCACCGCCAGGGCAAACCCGATGACGAGGCCCGAGATCATCACCCAGCCTGGCCGCTGGAAGATCCACTGCACCAGGTGGATGACCGGGTCGGGCAGCGGTGATTCGACCAGGCCGCTGTCGGCCTGGGCCGCGACCAGCGAGTCGGCCATGGCCCCCGACAGCGTGTCGGGAACCATGGCCGATTCGAGTACGAACAGCGGGTTGAAGGCCACGCGCCTAGCGGGCGGCGCTCAACTTGGTCGAGGCCGGCGGGGCGTAGGTGACCCCGGGGAGCTTCAGCCCCTGCTCGACCAGCGCCTTCACCTCAGGCTTCAGCGCCGGCAGGTAGGCGGCGTACACATCCTGCACCTCGGCAATGCTCGCCGCGAGCAGGGCCTGGTAGTAGAAGGGGTTGTGCACGCCGTACGAGCCGTCGTTGTGGTCGTAGAGGTCCTCGGCGAGCATCATCACGTTGAAGAGGGCTCCCTCCGCCGGCGACACAACGTTGTCGTTGGCATTGAAAGCCTGGATGCCGCCCACCGACGGGTTGCCGGCGGTGAACAGGAGCGTGACCAGGGCACCCGCGTCGCCCGCGTCCATGTAGGGCGCGCCGCCGCTGTTCAGCGTCGGGTTGATATCGTTCCACAGCTGATCAGCCAGGTTGGCGGTCAGGGAGCGCCGGGCAATGAGGGCCGAGGATGCGACGTCGGCGCTCGCGTGGCAGCCGGCAGCGAGGCAGCCGGTCCAGTTGCGGGTGCTGCTCGGAGTGTAGGCGCAGCTGTTGTCAGCCACCGGCTCGCCGGTGGTCGGGTCGAGGCAGGGGTCCGGCGAGAAGAGGTGGCCAACCGAGGTCAGCACGAAGGCGCCAGTGGCCGCATCGGTCACCTGGAAGGAGTTGACGTGGCAGCCGGCGCAGAGCCGCGGATTGTTCAGTGAAGCGTGAGAGGTATAGGCGCGGGCTGTGTCGTAGGCGAAATTCCGCGGGATATACCCCGCGCCCTGCCCGAGGACGATCGGACCCTGCGCGGCGTGGGCGCCGCG
>JAHECL010000111.1:0-4276 GCA_024641745.1 Gemmatimonadota bacterium
AGATGTGGCGGCCCGCGGGATCGACGTCGTACGCGAAGTCGAACGCCGAGGTGAGGTCGGTGCGCACCACGTTGCCGTCGGCGACCGAATAGGCGCTGGGCACGAAGACGGGGGAGCCGTTCAGGGAACCAAGCGTGAACGTATCCACGACGTTTGGCACCGAGGCCGGGGCGAGGTTGATATCGCTGCCGCAGGCGGCAACAATCGCGATGGCGGCGAGCAGGCTGAGCGGGCGTTCGAGGCGCATAAGTGCGGAAGGTTACCAACGGTGGAGAAGTGGGTCAACCCACCGTCAATTCTTGACTTCGCCCCTGTCGACGCCTACGTTCCGCGAGCCTTGACCCCCGCCCCGGAGTTCTCCCGGATGTCCGCTCTCTCCACCGTGCTCGATGGTCTGGCCGCCCGCCCCGGAGTCCTGGGTGTGCTGGTGCTGACCGACGACGGACTCTCCGTGGCACAGGCCGGCAATGAGCCCGCTGCCGAGGAACTCGCCGCCGTCGGATCGACGGCGCTCCTCCAGCTGGTGCAACTCGGTCGGAGCACGCGTCAGGGCGCGCTCCAGCTCGGCGTGATCGAATTCGAGACCGGTCGTGTGGTCATCCAGCCCGTTCCCGGTGGCGCCGCGCTCCTGCTCCTCGTTCGCCGCGACCTGAACGTGGGGACCCTGCTCTTCGAGCTCACCGGCATCGCCGACGAGCTTGCCGCCCTCCTGTGAGACACCGTGACCCGCCCATGATTCTCCCGACCTTCCGGCACGCCGCCGCCGGTGCCCCGTGAGGTGGGCCGTCCTCCTCGCGGGCGGCTCCGGCACCCGGTTCTGGCCCCTGAGCACACCCGCCAACCCGAAGCAGCTGCTCCCGCTCGCCGGGCTCCGTTCCACCGCGGAGGCGGCGATCGATCGACTCACCGGGCTCGTCGAACCCGGACGTATCCTTGTGGTCACCGGGCAGGCGCTCGCAGGACCGCTCCGCAAGGCGCTTCCCATCCCGGCCGACAACATCCTGGTGGAACCGCGCGCCGCCTCCACCGGTCCCGCGCTCCTCTGGGCGAGCCTCGAGGCGCAGCGGCGTGATCCCGACGCCGAGGTGCTCTCGCTGCACGCCGACTGGGTGATTCCCGATCCCGACGCCTTCCGCCAGACGGCGATCGCGGCGCTCGAGAGCGCACGGCGCCACGACCGGCTGGTGACGGTCGGGATGGTTCCCTCGCGCCCGGAGACGGGCTACGGCTACATCGTGCCCGGCCCCGAACTCGATGGGTCCACGCGACGGGTGGCGCGGTTCGTGGAGAAGCCGGACGGCGCCCGGGCGCTCGACCTCATCGCGGCGGGCGCGCTCTGGAACAGCGGACTCTTCGCGTGGACCGCGGCCCGCCTGCGGAGCGAGGTTGAACGGCACACCCCGGAGCTGGCGCGCGCCCTCCCGGCGCTCACCGCCGGCGATGTCGGGCGATTCTTCGCCACCGTCACTCCGGTGTCGATCGATGTCGGCGTGCTGGAACGCAGCAACGCCGTCGCGGTCGTGGCCGGGGCGTTCCATTGGGACGACGTCGGCACCTGGGAGGCGTTGAGCCGGGTGCGGCCGCGGGACGCGGGTGGCAACGTGCTGGTCGGGCCGGTGCATGCCCACCGCGCCGAGGACTGCATCGCCTGGAGCGATGGCGATCCCGTCGTCCTCTTCGGGGTGCGCGACATCGTGGTGGTGCGCGCAAACGGCCGGGTCCTCGTCATGAATCGTGCCGACGCCGCGCGACTGAAGGAGGCGCTCGACACCCTACCCCCAGAGGTTCGTGATGTCTGACGGCCCGCTCTACCTCCTCGAACCCGTCGATCCCGGACCGCTCTGGGCCCCCTTCACGGGCGTACGGCCGATCGCCGAACTGCGTGCCGGCATCTGGCACATCCGGGAACGCTGGGAAGGCCTGCTCGCCGCGGAGACGACCGCCATTTTGGGCGACCACTGTGCGGAGTTCCATGAGGGCGCGGAGCCGCCGGTGCGTCCGCTGGCGCCGGTCGAAGGTCCGTGCATCATCGCCGCCAGCTGGTTCGCGCCGTCGGGAGAACCGCTGGAAGTCGACGGCGGCACGCGACGCCTGACGCACGAGGGGGAGACCGTCGCCTGGATCGTCGGCGAAGGCGAAACCTGGACGGCACCGCATGACGACGGAGCCGGCCAGGAGGTGGACGGGATCGCGCTGCGCGGAGCGCACGACCTCCTGACGGCGCTCGAGCACCTGCTCCCGGCCGACTGCGCCGACCTCCTCGCCACGCGCGGCGACGACCTGCCGGGCGGGTCCATCGTGATCGGCGAGCCATCGGAGGTCGTCCTGTTCGGCGCCTTCGTCGAGCCCGGTGTCGTGTTTGACACACGCGGCGGCGGGATCGTGGTGGACGAAGGCGCCCAGATCCGGAGCGGCGCGCGGCTCGAGGGCCCGCTCTACGTCGGGCCCCAGACCATCATCCTCGGCGGCGACGTACGCTGGTCGGTCTTCGGCCCCCAATGCCGCGTCCGCGGGGAGGTGGCGGCCTCGGTCTTCCACGGCTACGTGAACAAGGCGCACGACGGGTTCATCGGGCACAGCGTCCTGGGCGCCTGGGTCAACCTCGGGGCCGGGACCACCACCTCGAACCTGAAGAACACTTACGGTGAGATTCGTCTCGGGGCGGGTGACGCGCGAATCGAGACCGGCCGCCAGTTCCTTGGCAGCCTCATCGGCGACCACGCCAAGACCGCCATCGGGACCCTGCTGGGAACCGGCACGGTCGTCGGGGCCGGCGCCAACCTCTTCGGCGGACCGGTGCCGAAGACCGTCCCCCCATTCGCCTGGGGCAGCGACGGTGATGAACGCCTGACAGAAGAGGGTTTCCTGCGCATCGCCGGCCGGGTGCTGCCGCGGCGCGGCGTGGAACTGACCCCGGAGCGTGCCGCAGGGCTGGCCGCCACCTTCCGCCGCCTCGCGGGGTCGTGACCCGCCTCGTCGTCCTGGGGTCGGGCTCGAAGGGGAATGCCCTCGCCCTCATCCATGACGGTGTCACGCTGCTCGTCGATGCCGGGTTCAGCGCACGAGAGATCCGCCGGCGCGCCCTGGCGGCGGGTGTCCCGCTCGATCGGCTCGCCGGCATCGCGCTGACCCACGAACATGGTGACCACTCCTCGGGCGCCGCCCTCCTCGCGCGGGACCTCGGCGCTCCGATCCTCTGCAGCGACGGCACGTGGGACCGGCTCCACGCCAAGGTGGGCCGGGCGCGCCACCTGCGGCTCACCATGACTGCCGCCGTCGAGACCGGTCCCTTTCGCGTCGAGTCGGCGGGCACCAGCCACGACGCCGCCGAGCCGGTCGCGCTCGCGATTTCCACCACCGGCGCGAGCGTCGGCGTGGCCTACGACCTTGGCCGACCGACGGCGGCGGTGCGCTATCTCCTCCGCGACCGCTCGGCGCTGGTCCTCGAGGCCAACCACGACGACGTGCTGCTGCGCACCAGCGGGTATCCCCCGGTGGTCCAGCAGCGGATCGCCGGGGCCGGCGGCCACCTCTCGAACCGCGTCGCGGCGGAGCTGCTGGGTGAGCTGGTGCACCCCGCGCTGGCCTTCGTGGTGCTGGCCCACCTGAGTGAGCGGTGCAACAGCGAACAGCACGCCCGCGAGGCCGTCGCGCCTGCCCTCGAAGCCGCCGGGTTCGCCGGTGAGCTGCATGTGGCGCTGCAGGGGGCACCAACCGGGCCATTCCAGCTGAGGCCGAGGGGGGCACAGGCGTCGCTGGGTCGCGTCCAGGTTTCCTGAATCACCCAGGGTCGACCGTCGATGCGGGCCCTGCCCTATTCCTTCTTCTTCCCTCCCAGCGGCACGCCAAGCCCGAACCCGAGCAGGATGTCGTTCTGACCGGCCTCCGTCGTGGTGTAGCCGTCCTTCTCGAACTGCGCCCCGTAGATGTAGTCGGTCGCGGAGATATTGAAGCTCAGCAGGCTCCCCAGCCGGAAGCCGATCGTGGCGCCCAGCAGCCCGCCGTAGTCGGTGGTGCCGGTCACCCCCTCATATGCCGCACCGCTCCGGCTGACGACGCTCCCGCCGCCGCTGACAGAAAGCCACACGGGGCTGGTCGGCTTGATCAGGTAGAACGTCAGGTTGACGTTGCCGAAAAAGAGATTGGCATCTGACTGCGTGAACTCCCCTGCGCCCGTCACGGTCCCGCTCAACTGGCTGGGGACGTATGCCCCGGCGAGTTGAAGGCCGACGCGCGATCCGAGGCCCACGCCAAGGCTGGCCCCGAGGGCCAGGCC
>JAHECL010000111.1:4286-6887 GCA_024641745.1 Gemmatimonadota bacterium
CGGTGCCCAGCACCACATCCACCAGGTTGGAGGTCGGCAGGTAGAGGCCGATGGTGGGCGAGAGGCTGACCTGGGCAGCGGCTGGCGCTCCGGCCAGCACCATCGTGAGACAGGCAAGCCCGATCGGGCGAAAGGCATTGATGTTCACTGGTGACTCCGTGGTCGATGGCTGATTTCCAGACCCCGGCTACCGGTGCAAGTCCCAGTCCGATAAAGTGCTTTCTCGCGTCTACGCCATATCTCGTTGTCAGATATAACGATACATGCACCAACAAGAAGGGCGACCATCAGGTCGCCCTCTCTCATTCCCATCCGAAATGCAAGTCGAGTGGCCCCGCCCCACGGGCTATTCGGTATCCGGGTCCGACGGGACCTTCACACCGTCGGGCCGCGCGGTGGCCGGTCCGGTGCGCTTCAGCGAGATCGGCTCGCTCAGGTCTCCGCCTGAGAGGGTCATCTTGTCGCCCTTGATCTTCATCCGGTAGGTCTCCCACTCCCCGCCGAGGGCGATCATGATCCGGTTGTCCTGCGGCAACCGCCAGCGCACCGTTTCCTTGCCCCAGGAGGCGCTGCTGTCCTTGCGGATGATGACCTCCCGCGGGCCCTTCCCGGCCACGGAGGAGGCGTCCACCTGCCAGGTCCCCTCCACGGCGGGGACGGCCGCCGGCTTGGTCTGCGCACGGGCCGCCGCTGGGACGAGAAGAATGGCGACCAGCACTGTAATTCCAATACGCATCGGACAATCCACCTGAAGAGAGTCAAGAGCCGTGACGGTAAAATAGCAGGAAGACAAAGCGGGCGCACCGGAGTGCGCCCGCTGTCCTGCTGGGACTGGAAGGGGCTAGTACATGCCGCCCATGCCGCCGCCCGGCGCCGCCGGGGCCGGCTTGTCTTCCTTCCGCTCGACCACGACGCACTCGGTCGTGAGGAGCAGGGCCGCGATCGACGCCGCGTTCTGGAGCGCCGTGCGGGTGACCTTGGTCGGGTCGATCACGCCGGACTTGACCAGGTCCTCGTACTCGTCCGTCGCGGCGTTGTAGCCGAAGTTCTTCTCCTTCGACTCCTTCACCTTGGCCAGGACGATCGAGCCCTCGACGCCGGCATTGGCCGAGATGGCCCGGATGGGCTCCTCGATGGCGCGCCGGACGATGTCGACGCCGATCTTCTCGTCGATGGTGAGGCCCTTGACCTTCTCCAGCACGGCCTGCGCGCGGATCAGCGCGACGCCGCCGCCGGGCACGATGCCTTCCTCGACCGCGGCGCGGGTGGCGTGCAGCGCGTCCTCGACCCGGGCCTTCTTCTCCTTCATCTCGGTCTCGGTCGCGGCACCGACGTTGATGACCGCGACGCCGCCGGCCAGCTTGGCCAGCCGCTCCTGCAGCTTCTCACGGTCGTAGTCGGAGGTGCTCTTCTCGATGGCCGCGCGGATCTCCTTGATCCGGCCCTGCACGTCGCCTTCCTTGCCCTTGCCGTCGACGAGGGTGGTGTTGTCCTTGTCCACGGTGACACGCTTGGCGGAGCCGAGGTCGGCGAGGACCGCGTTCTCGAGCTTGAAGCCGAGCTCCTCGGAGATGACCTTGCCGCCGGTGAGCTTGGCGATGTCAATGAGCATTTCCTTGCGGCGGTCACCGAAGCCCGGCGCCTTGACGGCGGCGACCTTCAGGGTGCCACGAAGCTTGTTGACGACCAGGGTGGCCAGCGCTTCGCCCTCGATGTCCTCGGCGATGATGAGCAACGGCTTGCCGGTCTGGGCCACCTTCTCGAGGACCGGGAGCAGGTCCTTCATGGCCGAGATCTTCTTGTCGTGGATCAGGATGTAGGGAGCGTCGAGCGCCGCTTCCATCTTCTCCGGGTCGGTCACGAAGTAGGGCGAGAGGTAGCCGCGGTCGAACTGCATGCCGTCGACCGTCTCCAGGGTGGTGTCGAGACCCTTGGCCTCCTCCACCGTGATCACCCCGTCCTTGCCGACCTTCTCCATCGCCTCGGCGATCAGGTCGCCGATTTCCTTGTCGTTGTTGGCGGAGATGGCGCCGACCTGGGCGATCTCCTTGCGGCCGGTCGTCTTGACCGACAGGCGGCTGAGCTCTTCGACGATGAGCTCGACGGCCTTGTCGATGCCCCGCTTCAGCTCCATCGGGTTGGCGCCGGCGGTCACGTTCTTGAGGCCTTCACGGTAGATGGCCTGGGCGAGCACGGTGGCGGTGGTGGTGCCGTCGCCGGCGAGGTCGGACGTCTTGGTCGCGACTTCCTTGACCATCTGGGCGCCCATGTTCTCGATCGGGTCGATGAGCTCGATCTCCTTGGCGACGGTGACGCCGTCCTTGGTGATCGTGGGCGAGCCGAACTTCTTGTCGATGACGACATTGCGGCCCTTGGGGCCGAGGGTCACCTTGACGGCGTCGGCGAGCTGGTCCACGCCCTTCTTGAGCTTGGCGCGGGCGTCAACGCTGAACAGCAGTTCCTTCGATGCCATGATACGAATCTCCTGTAATGTGTTTCGGACGCTCAGCCGATCTTGGCGAGGATGTCCGAGGCCTTGATGATGATGACTTCGTCGTCGCCGAGCTGGAACGGGGTGCCGCTGTACTTGCCGTAGATGAC
>JAHECL010000112.1 GCA_024641745.1 Gemmatimonadota bacterium
AAGACCGCCGCCTTCGTCCTGCCGATCCTGCATCGCCTCATCGACACCAAGCGGGGGACCACCCGCGTCCTCATTCTCAGCCCGACCCGCGAGCTGGCCCTCCAGATCCTCGCGGACATCAACGACCTGGCGATTCACACGCCGGTCACCGCGGCGGCCGTCTACGGCGGCGTCGGCATGGGACCGCAGGAGCATGCGCTCCGCAGCGGCGTGGACATCGTCGTCGCGACCCCGGGCCGACTGCTCGACCACATGAAGGCGCCCTACGCGAAGTTCGCGGGCCTCGACGTGCTGGTGCTGGACGAGGCGGACCGGATGCTCGACATGGGGTTCCTGCCCGACATCAAGCGGATCCTGCGGCACATTCCCGCCAGGCGGCAGACGCTCTTCTTCAGTGCCACGATGCCCGCCCCGATCGCGGCGCTCACCCGCGAGATGCTCGTCGATCCGGTGACCATCAACATGCAGCGCAAGTCGGCCCCCGCCATCGGGATCACGCAGGCGGTCTATCCGGTGCGCCAGGAGCTCAAGGCCTCGCTCATGATGGCGCTGCTCACGAAGGGCGACATGCAGGAGGCGCTGGTCTTCACCCGCACCAAGCATCGGGCGGACCGCCTGATGAAGCACCTGGTCCGCGAGGGGATCAAGGCGGAGCGGATCCACGGCAACCGCTCGCAGGCACAGCGCACCGAGGCGCTGGCCGGGTTCAAGAGCGGCAAGTACCGGGTCCTCGTGGCCACCGACATCGCCGCCCGCGGCATCGACGTCGAGGAACTGGGGCACGTGGTCAACTTCGACGTGCCGAAGGTGCCGGAGGACTACATCCACCGGGTGGGCCGAACGGCCCGCGCCGAGGCGACCGGGGACGCCTTCACCTTTGTCTCGCCGGAGGAAGAGGGCGACCTCCGCTCCATCGAGCGCGTGGTGGGCAAGCGCCTGCCCCGGGTGACCCTGCCCGATTTCGACTATGCGGCAAAGCAGAGTGTGCAGCTCGAGGTGCCGCTGGGCGAACGGATTGCCGCCATCCGCGCCAAGAAGGCGGAGGACCGCGCCCGGTCAAAGGCCAAGGCCGCCCGGCGCGGCGCTCACGAAGCCGCCCAGGGCCGCCCCGCCGCGGGACCCGCGAAGAAGGGCGGCGGCCGCCGCACCGGGGGGCCCTCGCGCCCGCGGGGAGGGCGGGACTCCCGGTAACACCACCAGGGACCCTGCGCACGGAGGACGATCACGATGACCGCTCGCACCGGCAACACCCTCGGCGCCATCCTGCTGCTGGCGCTCTTCGCCTTCCTCGGCGTGCGAAGTTCCCTCGCGGTCGGCGGGATGGACCTGACCGCCGGCCAGCGGGGCGTGACGCTGCTCCAATGGTGGTACGCCGTGCTGGCGGCGATCGCGATCGTCGGCCTCCTTGCCCGGCACGCGGGGACCCGCCTCGTGCTCCTGGCCTGGGCGGCGATTTTCACCACCCGCAACGCGCTGACGCCACTCTACTTCGGCGGCAAGGGAGCGGCGTTCGCGGTGGTGGGCGGCGCCATCGGACTCGCCATCGCGCTGGGCGTGCTCTACCTCGCGCTCCCCACCCTGCGTCCGACAGATCCGGCATCGACCTCGTGAACGCGGCCAGCAAGGGGGACCGCGTCCCGGTCCGGGTCCGGGCCGCCGATGGCACCGCCCGGGATGACGGATGGGTCGTCGTCGCCGACCGCCCCCTTGGCGCACGGATCGGGGAAGGCGCCCTGCTCGCCGGGGGCGGCGTCGTGGTCGGGGTCCTCCTCCTTCCGGTGCCGCTGGTGCACATCTTCGGCGTGCTGTTCGCGCTGACCGCGTGCGGGTTCGGCCTCCAGCGCGCCCGTACCGCGACGGTCGTCGTGCGCACCGGCGGGAGCTGCCCGCACTGCCGGAAGGAAGGCGCCTTCTTTGCCGGTTTCGGCCGGAAGCGGTTTCGGCTTCCCATGTCGACTTCCTGTCCCTCGTGCGCGCACGCTCTCACCCTCGAACCCCTGCCGGCCCCTGCGCCCCACCGCTGACCCCGAGGACCCCACCGTGAGTCTCTTCGACATCGCGCTCACCATGATCGACGGCACGCCGACTTCGATGTCGGCGTACAAGGGTCGCGTGCTGCTGATCGTGAACGTCGCCAGCAAGTGCGGCTACACCACCCAGTACGCCGGGCTCGAGGCGCTCTATCGCAGGCACAAGGCGCAGGGACTCACCATCCTGGGCTTCCCCTGCGACCAGTTCGGGCACCAGGAGCCGGGCAACGAGGAGGAGATCAAGGCGTTCTGTTCCCTCACCTACGACGTGACGTTCCCGATGTTCGCCAAGCTGGAGGTCAACGGCCCCGGCACGCATCCGCTGTATCAGCACCTCAAGGCCGCGAAGCCGGGCCTGCTGGGGACGCAGGCGATCAAGTGGAACTTCACGAAGTTCCTCGTCGGCCGGAACGGCCGGGTGCTTCGGCGCTATGCCACCGCCGACACCCCGGAACAGATCGAGCCGGACCTCCTGCGACTCCTCCACTGACAGGCGGGACAGCATGGGCACGCTGATGGCGCTCGTGGGCACGACGATCGGCGGCGCCCTGGGCTGGTGGCTGGGGGCCCGGGTCGGGATGATGACCGCCTTCATGGTCAGCATGGTCGGCACCGGCGTCGGCCTGTACGCCGCCCGGCGCTTCGTGAGCACGTACCTGGAATGAATCGCGGCGCCCGCACTGCCTCGCTGACGACGCTCGCGCTCCTCGCCTTCGCCGGGAACTCCCTCCTCTGCCGGATGGCGCTCGGCGGCGCACTGATCGGTCCGGCCGGATTCACCACCGTCCGGCTCGGTGCCGGCGCCGCGACGCTCTGGCTGCTGGTCGCCTTGCGTGCCGGCCGCCCTGCCCGTCCAGCCGGGCACTGGGCCTCGTCGGCCGCCCTCTTCGTCTATGCCGCCGCCTTCAGCCTCGCGTATGTCACGCTCGCCACCGGCACCGGCGCCCTCATCCTGTTCGGTGCGGTCCAGCTCACGATGATCCTCGCCGGCCTTCGGGCCGGCGAGCGCCCGCGCCCCGCGGAATGGACCGGGCTCGCGCTGGCCCTGGGCGGCCTCATCGTGCTGGTGCGACCGGGACTGGCCGCGCCGGCACCGGGTGGGTCGGCGCTGATGGCCATCGCCGGGGTCGCCTGGGGAGTCTATTCCCTGCGCGGTCGCTCGAGCGACCGCCCGCTGCTCGACACAGCCGGCAACTTCGTGCGCACCCTCCCGGCCGCCCTCGTCCTGATGCTGCTGGCCGGCGGGACCGGTCCGTGGTCGATGTCCGGTGTGGTGCTGGCCGTCGCGTCCGGCGCGCTCGCCTCCGGCGCCGGCTACGCCATCTGGTACGCCGCCCTCCCCGCGCTCACCGCCACCCGCGCCGCCCTGGTGCAGCTGCTGGTCCCGGTGCTTGCCGCCGTCGGGGGGATTGTGCTCCTTTCGGAGACGGTGCCGCTCCGACTTCCGGTCGCCGCCACCCTCGTGCTC
Source organism: Gemmatimonadota bacterium (assembly GCA_024641745.1). Classification (GTDB taxonomy): domain Bacteria; phylum Gemmatimonadota; class Gemmatimonadetes; order Gemmatimonadales; family GWC2-71-9; genus SPDF01. The sequence continues at coordinate 3,499 of JAHECL010000112.1, forward strand.
GGCGGGGTGGCGCTGGCGGTCACCTCCCGGGCCCGCTGACAAGGATCGCCCCGCATGCGCATCGCCCTGACGCGTGACGTCAGTCCCGCCATGGATCACTGCGAGCTGAGTCACCTCGCCCGCACCCCGATCGACCACGACCGGGCCGTCGCCCAGCACGCCGGGTACGAGCAGTGCCTGAGGGACCTGGGCTGCCGGGTCCACCGGCTTCCCGCGGACGCGTCGATGCCGGACGCGGTGTTCATCGAGGACACCGTGATCGTGGTCGACGAGCTGGCCGTCCTCACCCGCTCAGGCGCCGCCTCCCGGCGCCGTGAAACCGGCGCCGTGGCCGGGGCCATCGCCGCGCACCGGCCAACGGTGACCATCGAAGCCCCTGGCACCATCGACGGCGGCGACGTGCTCCGGATCGGCCGCACGCTGTATGTCGGCACCGCCCAGCGGAGCAACGGCGAGGGCATCGCGCAGCTGGCCCGGCTGATGGCCCCATGGCGCTACGAGGTCCGGGCGGTTCCCACGCGCGACTGCCTGCATCTCAAGACGGCGGTGACGGAGGCGGCGCCGGGCGTTCTCGTCCTCAACCCCGACTGGGTGGACGCCGGGCAGTTCGGCGCCGCGACCATCATCGAGGTGGACCCGGCGGAGCCCTTCGCCGGCAACATCCTGCGCGTCGGCGGTACCGTGGTCAGCGCCGCCGCCTTTCCGCGGACCAACGCCCGGCTGCAGGCCGCCGGCATTGCCGTCCGGACGGTGGACATGTCGGAATTCGCGAAGGCGGAAGGCGGGGTCACCTGCTGCAGCGTGATCTTCGAGGCGGAGGGAGGGGCGACGTCATGAGGTTCGCGCAACGCGTCTTCACCCTGGCCTGGGTGTATGGACTGGCCTCGCTGGTGCCGATGTACTTCCTCGAGGACCTGGTGATGGAACGGATGCCGCCGGCGCTGGCGCACCCGGAGTTCTACTACGGCTTCGTCGGCGTGGCCCTGGCGTGGCAGCTGCTGTTCTTCCTGATTGCGCGGGAGCCGGTGCGGCTGCGGCCGGCGATGCTGCCGGCGATGGTGGAAAAGCTGACCTGGGGGGTGGGTGCGTCAGTCCTCATCCTGCAGGGACGGACCTCGACGCTGTTCGTGCCGGCGGCCGGGATCGATCTGGTGCTGGCGGGACTCTTCCTCGCGGCCTGGCTGCGGCTCCGCGGGAGCGCCGAGGAGGCGCCGCGTGGACGGCGCCGAGGCGCGGGGTATTCTCCCACGATCACCTCGGGCACGACGCCATGAGTCCCGTCACCGCCCGGAAGTTCGCAGGCCCCGTCCAGCTTCCCCCGCCCTGCTGCCGGTCCTCATGCTGACGCGCATTCCCTCCCGGCCGCGCTGATGCCGCTCTACGAGGAATTCGTCTCGTCGGGCCGGTGGCTTTTCCGGCGGAGGGAACTCTTCCCCGCGGCGCTGCTCGTCCTGGTCTTGTGGCAGGTCTGGACCAGCGCCTCCCGCGCGCCCGGCGTGCCGCTCGCGTGGCCGCTCGCCTGCTTCGTCGTCTCGCTCCTCGGGCTCGGCCTCCGGATCCATGCCGTCGGCCACGCCGCTCCGCGCAGTTCCGGCCGCGACCGCGGTCGCCTCCTGGCAGACGAACTCAACTCGACCGGCGCCTACTCGCTCACCCGGCACCCGCTCTACCTGGCCAACGCGCTCATGTGGCTGGGGCCGGTGCTGGTCCCGCGCAGCGCCTGGCTGCTGGTGACCATCACGCTGGCCTGCTGGCTCTTCTACGAGCGGATCATCTGCGCGGAGGAGGAGTTCCTGCAGGAGCGGTTCGGACCACCCTACCGCGAGTGGGCCGGCCGCACCCCGGCCTTTCTTCCTTCGCGACGGCGCTGGGTGCCCCCGACGCGCCAGTTCAACCTGCGGGCCGTCCTGCGACGGGAATATTCCGGCTTCTTCCAGCTGGTGCTGGTGTTCAGTGCCATCAACGCCCTGCAGTGGCGGGCCTCGAGCGGCCAGTGGGCGCTGAGCCCGTTCTGGCTCGCGACGGCGTCGGCGGGGATCGCGATTTCGGCGGTGCTCCGGCTGCTCTGGAAGCGCACGCCCCTGCTCAACGACCCGGAACCGGCCGGAATCGTCGACCGGGCTTGAAACGAAAGGGCCGGCCCGACAGAGTCGGGCCGGCCCAGACGTGGTAGCCGGCGTCGCCGGCGTCCCCTCTCGACTTACTTGAGCTTGACGACGTTCTCGGCCGCGGGGCCCTTGGCGCCCTGGACGATGTCGAATTCAACCCGCTCGCCTTCGGCAAGCGACTTGAAGCCCTGGCCCGAGATGGCCGAGTGGTGGACGAAGCAGTCCTTCTGGCCGCCTTCGGGGGTGATGAAACCGAAGCCCTTGGCGTCGTTGAACCACTTCACGGTGCCGGTCGTACGCATGCGGTACTCCTGATGGTGTGGTGTAATCGGAGTCCGGGCATGCCGTCCTGGCCGACTACGGTTGTGCCGGGCATACCGCCGGACGGCGGGGACCCGTGCGGATGACGAGTGGTCGCCCCATGCGACATCGGGAATCAAAAAAGGGCATCGCGAATGCGAGGCCCTGAGTGAAACCCGGCACCAGTCCACGCCAAATGGCGTGTTTCCGCAGAGCCAACCTAAGACACAGGCCCTGAACGCACAAGACCGGACCTGCCTTGAAACCGAATAAACCCCGAACCAAGGCGACTTTTCCGGATGCCTGATATCGGCCACGCCCTCGCCTACTACGCGGTGTTCCTGTTCTCGGTCACCGTCCACGAGGCGGCCCATGCGTGGGCCGCCCTGCTCGGTGGCGATCCGACCGCCTACCATGGCGGGCAGGTGTCCCTCGACCCGAGGCCGCACATTCGGCGGGAGCCGATGGGAATGCTCTGGATCCCGCTCATCAGCGCCCTCCTGTCCGGCTGGCCGATGGGCTTTGCGAGCGCTCCGTATGATCCAGCCTGGGCCCGGCGACACCCCAGGCGCGCCGCCTGGATGGCGCTGGCGGGGCGAGCCTCCAACCTGCTGCTGGTGCTGCTGGCCTTCGGTGCCCTCCGCCTCGGAGCTGCCACCGGCCACTTCTTCCCGCCGGACCGGGCGGGGTTCGATTCGCTTGCCGCGACCGACGGCCGGCCCCTCTGGTCAGGCGTCGTCTTTCTCCTGAGTGCAATGCTGTCCCTCAACCTGGTCCTGGCGGTGCTGAACCTCTTCCCATTCCCGCCGCTCGACGGCAGCGGCGCCGTCCCGCTCTTCCTCTCCGCCCGTGCCACGACGCGGTACCAGGATTTCATCTGGAAGAACCGCGGGCTCGGCATCATCGGCATCCTGATCGCCTGGCAACTCTTCAGCGCCGTCTTCGACCCCGTCTTCCTGTTCACCCTCAACCTG
>JAHECL010000025.1 GCA_024641745.1 Gemmatimonadota bacterium
CTCCCGTTGCAGCAGCAGGCGCATCGTCGAGTCGGGCGCCGGGAACGGGAATACCGGCTCGGTGGGCAGCCCGAGACGACGGGCCGCGGCGGTATCCACCGCCTGGCCGCTGGCCACACGCGCACGGGCCGCGGAATCGGTCGGGGGTCCCCGAGGCACCCCCGCGGCTGGCGCCGGCTGCGCGCCGGGTGCCTGCGCCTCCTTGGCGGGCCGGCTCGGCAGGGTCGGGTTCTGTGCCTCGGCCGGGGCGGCCCAGAGCACCAGCGCGACCAGCCCCGCCGCCGCCGCCGAGGCGGCACGCCGGATCCGACGCCGGTGCATGATCGCCGCACCGGCCACGCCCACCTCATACAGCAGGAGGATGGGAATCGTCATCATCAGCATCGAGAGGACGTCCGCGCCGGGGGACAGCAGCGCCCCGGCGGCGAACGCCAGCACCACCTCGAAGCGCCGGAACCGATGGAGCGCTGCGGGGGTGATCAGGCCGAACCCGGCAAGGATGGTGATGACGAGGGGGATCTCGAACGACAGGCCCAGGCCGATGAGGATCTGCAGGACGAAACTGAAGTAGGCGTCGTAGGTGATCATCGGCTGGAGGGCTTCCGACTGGAAGCTGAACAGCACCCGCAGTGCCTGCGGCACGACGAAGACGTACCCCAGCACCGCGCCGACGAGGAACAGCAGGGTCCCGACCAGGAGCGCCGGGACGAACGCCCGGCGCTCCTTCTCGTAGAGTGCCGGGGAGAGGAACCCCCAGACCTGGTAGAGCAGGAAGGGGGAGGAGAGGACCAGCCCGATGAGGAACGAGAGCTTCAGGACGATCATGACCGGCTCGGTCGGGCTCAGCACCGTGAGCCGCCCGTCGGTCAGGTAGGGTGCGATCGGTTCCTTGAGGAGGCTGACGAACTGGAATCGCTGGACGATCCAGAGGCCGGCCGCGAAGCCGGCGATGACCACCCCCAGTCCCTTGAGGATCCGCGAGCGCAGCTCCTCGAGGTGATCGAGGAAGGGCATCTCGCCACTGGAGGCGGCCATTGGTCCGGTCGGCGTCGGGCTACTGCCCGAGTGCCTTCAGGCGGTCCCGAGCCAGCGCGGCTTCGTTGGACGTCGGGTATTTCGCGATCAGCCGCTGGTAATAGCCGCGTGCCGCGGTCGTGTCGCGGGCCGATTCCGCCATCGCACCGAGCCGGTAGAGCGCGCTCGCGGCCCGGGGAGACGACGGATACCGCTCCACCACCTGCCCGTAGTACGTGGCGGCGGAATCGGGCGCCTCGGTGCTGAAGCTCTCCCCGATGAAGTACAGGGCGTCCGGCGCCTCGGTGGCGGTCGGGTACTGCTCGAGGAACTGCCGGAACCCGGCACGCGCCGTGCCCGTGCTGCCGCGGCGCAGCTGCTGGAGCGACGCCTCGTACATCTGGACCGCGGAGGCGTTGGTGGCCCCGGCGCCGGCGCCGCTGATCTGCTGCCCCCTGGCGTCGAGGTCCCCGCGCAATTCGTTCAGGCGGCGGGTGCTCTGCCCGGCCAGTTCCTGCACCTGCAGGAGCTGCTTCTGGACCTCGTACAGCTGACCGAGGGTCTCGCCCCGGAACGCCACCAGCGTCCGTTGCGCCGCCATCAGCGAGTCGTTCGCCTGGCGCTGCAGGGCGATCACCTGGGTCAGCTGTGCCGCCTGCATCGAGTCGCGCTTCGCGTCCTGGTCCTGCATGGTGGTCAACTGATCCTCGAGCCGGCGCACGTCGCTCCGGAGGGCACAGCCCCCCAGCGCGACGGTCGCCACCAGGAGTGCCGATACGACCCGAGGGGTCACTTCGGCGCCATCAGGTTGTTGCCGCCGGCGGTCGGCATGAACTGGTCGTTCCGGTTCTGGGCCCAGGCCGCCTCGTTGTCGGCGGGATTGACGGGCCGTTCCTCGCCGTACGACACGATGCTGAGCTGGCCGGCCGACACGCCCTTGTTGATCAGGTACCGCTGGGCGGCGGCGGCGCGACGGTTGCCCAGGGCAAGGTTGTATTCGTCGGAGCCGCGGTTGTCGCAGTTGCCGGCGATCTGGATCCTGAGCGACGGGTTCGCCATCAGGATGGCGGCCTTGCGATCGAGGTTGGCCATGTCGCCGGGCATGATGTCGGACTTGTCGAAATCGAAGTTGATCATCGCGGTGAGCTGGGCGGACAGCTGTGCCTGCAGCTCGGCAGCGGCACGGGCGCGCGCGTCGGCCGCGTTGATCGAGTCCTGGCGCATCCGGGCCTTGATCGCCGTGCTGTCGATCGGGGCCGCCGGGGTCGGGGCGGGCGCAGGAGCCGGGGCCTCAGCGGGCTTCTTCCCGCCGCACGCGGCGGCGGCCAGCAGGGCGAACACCATCAGGGAACGGGACTTCATGGGAGACGCTCCGATCGGAGGAATGATTGTTAGGGCGTGGTCCCGCCAACATGGCGCGACCAATGTGGGAGACGGGCTTCCCCGGAGAGGGGGATCTGCCGGATGCGGCCGCTCTCAGTATCGATGACCCAGACCTGGCCCCGCCCGCTCCGGTCCGACACGAACGCCAGGTGCCGGCCGTCAGGGGCCCACGTCGGATCCGAATTCCGTCCACTCGACGTCAACTGCTTGAACCGCCGGCTGCCCACCTCGAGGATGAAGATCTGCTGGGCACGGTCGATGTCGCGGTGGAACGCCACCGAGGCGCCGTCCGGCGACCACTCCGGGGCGTTGGAGGCGCCGGTCGCGCCATAGTCGAACGGCGCAAGGAGTTCCTGGTCGGTTCCGTCGGACGACATCGCGTAGATCTGCGGCGAACCGGGCCGGGTCGAGACGAACGCGATGCGCCGGCCGTCGGGCGCGTACGTAGGCGAAAGATTATCCGCGAAGCGCCCCACGGTCAACCGACGAAGGCAGCAATTGTCCGCCACGTTGACCGCGTAGATGTCGGTGCCTCCTTCCTGGTCGGTCCGCGCAAAGGCGAGCGTCCGTCCGTCGGGGGAGAAGGCGGGGGTGAAGTTCAACTGGGATTCGGTGCCCTTCACGGGGCGCGGCGCCCCCCCGGCCAGGGGCTGGATCATGATCGGCCCGGTGCCGTCGAGAAATCGCGTGTAGGCGATCGAGCGCCCATCAGGCGACCAGGTCGGCGACAGGACCGTCTCGCCGCTCGAGGTGACGGCGGCCAGCGCCCCCCCGTCGCTGTCCACCCGGTAGGCGCGCTTGCCCACCAGCACCAGGAGGCGGGTCGCGGCGATGCCGGGAGTCCCGGTGATCCAGCGGACCACTTCGTCCGCAGCACGGTGCACCGCCATCCGGAACCCTGCGTCGGTCTCGGCCGGCAGGGGAACGACCGCCTGCTGGCGCACGCTGCCCGCCCCGATGTCGTGGAGCCGGATTTCGACGCCAGTGCCGGCCGGCCGGATTTCGACGCCGTAGGCCGCTCCGAGGGTCCGGTAGAGCTGGTAGTTCACGCTGGAGGTCGTGCCGGCGGCGTCCCCACGCGACAGGGGGAGCACCTCGAACCGGTCGCTGAAGTCGATGTCCCGCTGGACGATCGTCCGCACCGAATCGAGGCCCGGACCAGGGAGCACCACCAGGCGCGGACGGGTTCCCGCAGTATAGGTGATGCCGACCCGCACGCCGCGATCGATGGGGGGCGTCGGATCCTGCGCCGCCAGGGAGGCGGCGGCGGTCAGCGTGACAATACCCAGCGCAAGCACGCGCCTCATGTGCCCGTCCTGGGCGTGAAGAAGAAGCTCACCGGCAGGACGTCGGCCTCGTACCCGTCGGGCAGGGGGCCGAAGGCGCGGGCGTTGCCCGCCGCCTCGATGGCGCCCTGGGCGCTGAGATCGAAGCTGAAATTGCCGGAAGGGGTCACGAACCGGATGTCACGCACGGTGCCGTCCCGCATGATGAAGAAACTGACTTCGGCCCGCAGGCTCTGATTCCCGCCGGGACGATCCCAGCGGCGGTAGACCTGCGCCACGATGTTCCGGAGGTACTCCGGGTAGGCGAACTGCAGGCCGGGTGTCTTGATGTTGACCGCGTCGGTGCCGGTACTCGGCGTCTCGCCAGGCGCCGGTTCCACCTTCGTCTCGCTCCGCGGCGCCGGCTCCCGCTTGACTGGCGTGGTCTCCGACTTCGCCGCCGCCGCCTTCGCCTTCGGCGGCGCCTTCGTGGGGACCGGCGATACCGTGTTCTGCTTTGGCGTCGGCGGTCCCGGGTCGGGCTGCTCCACCGGCCGGGTGACCGCCTCAGGCGCCGGGCGGCGATTGGCCACCGGCCGGGGCGCCGCCACCAGTTCCACGGCGTACACCGGGGCCATCGCCACCGGCGGCTTGACGCCGGCGACCAGGAGCACCACCACCGTCAGGTGTACCAGCGCCGTGCCCACGGCCCCGGCGGCGACTTCGGGGGCCTGCCGCCTCACCGCCACCGACCGGCTCACCTCCGCCCGTCCTCCTCCTCAGCCACCAGCCCGACGTCCTTGATCCCGCTGTTCCGGATGACGGCGAGGACCCGCACGACATCGCCGTAGGGCACCCGCTGGTCGGCCCGCAGGTAGACGCCCTCGGGCTTCCGGCTCTCCACCAGCGCGCGGAAGGTGACGCGAAAATCATTGTAGGTGACACGGGTCTGGTCGATGAAGATCCGCCCTTCCCGGTCGACCGAGACCACCATCCCCTCCTTCGACGGGAGGGGCCGGGCCTCGGCCTGGGGCAGCTGGACGTCCACCCCGCCCGTCATGAGCGGCGCGGCGATCATGAAGATGATGAGGAGCACGAACGCGACGTCGACCAGGGAGGTAACGTTGATGTCGGCGCTCAGCCGCATCTCCCCGTCGTCGCCGCCGCCGAGGTCTCCGAGCCGGCCCGCCACCTAGATCAGCCCCTCGCGCGCCATCGTCCCGATGAGCTCGTTGGCGAAGCCCTCGAGTTCCCCGGCGAAGACCCGGGTGCGGTGCACGAAGAAGTTGTAGGCCATCATGGCGGGGATGGCGGTCGCGAGGCCGGCCACGGTGGTGATCAGTGCCTCGGCGACGCCGGGTGCCACCGCGGCGATGTTGCCCGAGCCCTTGGCCGCGATCCCGATGAAGGCGTCCATGATGCCGAGGACGGTGCCGAGGAGTCCGAGGAGGGGACTGACGGCGCCGATCGTGGCGAGCCAGGGCACGAGGTGGGCAGCGAGTTCGCGCTCTGCCGAAACCTCCTTGCCCAGCACCATCTTGAGCGCCTCAAGCTGCGTCATCGTGAGCGACAGGCGCTGTGCCGGGGCGTCGTCCCGCAAGGCGCCGGGCCGCAGCTCGCTGTAGAAGTTCATCCCCTCGCGGAAGAGCCGGTTGTAGGGGGAGGGCGGCTGCTTCATCAGGATGGCGTACGCATCCTGCAGCCGTGTGGTCCGTTCGAGTTCGGTGAAGAAATGGTCGGCCTGCCGGCGGATCCGCCGGAACTGCCACCACTTGAGCCCGATGATGAACCAGGAGACGATGGAGAAGAGGGCGGTGATGGCGAGGACGATCTTCGTCTCGCCGCCGGCCTGCTGGAGAAGTTCGAACGACGAGCTGGGAACCGCGCCACCCACCTGCAGGAGCATTAACCCTCCGATTGAAACCATTCCATGAGTGACACCAGACCCTCGTCAAACGACACCTCGGGCCGCCAGCCCAGCACCGCCGCGGCCTTGCGCCGATCGAGGGCGCTGCGGAGGATTTCTCCAGGCCGCGCCGCCTCCATCTCCAGCACCGGCACCCGCCCGGTCACCCTGCCGACCGCCTCCGCGAGTTCCAGCACCGACCGCTCGACTCCGGTGGCGATGTTGAAGGCCCGGGCGTCGTGCTCCTCGCTGTCCCCGAGCACCGCATCGCTTGCCAGGACGTTCGCCCGGGCCACATCCTGCACAGAAACATAATCACGCGTCTGCTTCCCGTCTCCGAAGATCTTCAGCGGCTGGTCGGCCAGGAGCCGTGACACGAAGATCGACACGACGCCGGCCTCGGACTTGGGATCCTGCCGTGGTCCGCAGACGTTGGCATAGCGCAGCGCCACCCCCTCGAAGCCGTACAGTCCGCCCAGCGCCCGGAGGTAGTGTTCTCCGGCGAGTTTGCTCACGCCGTAGGGAGAGACCGGCCGCTTCGGCGCCAGCTCCCCGGTGGGGATCACCTCGGGATCGCCGTAGACCACCCCGCCACTGCTCGCAAACACCACGCGCCGCACCCCGCCCTTGCCGGCGCCCTCGAGCACGTTCACGAAGCCGGCGATGTTGATGTCGGCATCGCCGGAGGGATGTTCGACGGAGTACCGGACGTCGATCTGGGCGGCATGGTGGTTCAGCACGTCGAACCCGCCGCTGGCCACGGTGGCGCGGGCCAGGTCGGAGCGAATGTCGGTGGTGATGAGCGGCACGCCGGCGGGCACCTGCGAGGCCTTGCCCCGCGAGAGGTCGTCGAGCACGGTCACCTCCCAGCCGGCGGCGAGGTACGCCTCGACGATGTGGGATCCGATGAATCCGGCGCCGCCGGTTACCAGGACGCGTCGTGCCATGTCCGACCTCAGGAGGATGGGTAAAACGAAGCACACGGGGCCGACCCGGATCGGCCGGGTGCCCCCGTGTGCTCGGGGTGCGATTGCACTGCCGGGCCTAGTTCGGCAGCTTGGCCACTTGCCGGGCGGCCGTGCCCGGATCGATATCCGCGGAGATGACCCGGACCACCAGGGCCGAGGAGGTGTGTTCACCGACACGCACCACCTGCAGCCGCGCCATCGGCTCGGCGACGGTGGAGGCGGCGTCCCACCGCTCCTCCGGGGTCCGCCAGAGTTCGAAGACGTCACCCGGCGCCACGCCATCCGCCCTGCCCTTGTCGAGGAAGAGGATGGTCTGCTGCTCGGTCAGGTAGCTGAAGGCCTTCGCCGTGACCACCTTGGCCATGATCCCGTCGGAGACAGGGACCGCCCGTGCCGTGCCGCCCGGCGTGAACCGCTCGAGCGGAAGCGCGACCTGGCCGTTCTGGATGCGCTGGAACTGCTGGAGGACCATGGCGGTGACCTGCTTGGGACCGACCTCCACGACCCGTGCGACGCCGGTCGGGGCGATGATGTCTCCGTAGGATGTCCCGCTCGGCCGCCGCGCGGCAAGCAGCAGGGAATCCCCAACCTGGTAGGCGGCCCCCTTCGGCGGCACGATGCCGACGCGGGTGAACTGGATCGCGGTGGTCGGGGCCTCGAGCGTGGTGATCTGTGGGGGCGCGACGTCGCCCAGCACCTTGCCGTAGGAGAGATCCTGACCCTCGGTGAGGAAGCCCGCGCTGTAGAACTCGCCTGAGCGGAGAGGCGAATACGCCTTCTCCGGCGAGGATGCCGACATCGCCTCGGCCTGCCGCTGCGACGCCGACTTGCCGAAGAGCGCCGTCGGATTCCCGGCGATTGCCCCACCCTCGCGCATGCCACCGCCCGGGGACGGGGCGCCAGCCATCGCGTCAGGATTCGCCGCCTCCTCCTGGACGACCTGCAGCCCTGCCGGTGCGGGTTCCCCCAGGACCACCGGCGTCTCTGCGGGAATGACGGGACCACCGGCGCCGGTCAGCTGGAGCACCTCACCGGGATAGATCCAGTGCGGGTCCTCGACGACCGCGGTGTTCAGCTTGTAGATCTGGGGCCACGTGAAGGGGTCGCCGAAATAGGTTTTGGCGAGGTCCCAGAGGGTGTCGCCCTTGCGGACGGTGTGGCTCTCCGGCACGGAGGCGTTCTGTGCAGAGGCGAGGACCGGCACGCCAGCCAGGAGGCCGGCAGCCAGGAGCAGAGCCCTCACGGAGAACGGCCCGGTCGACGCATTGCGCATAGCCATGGGTGTCCTTGTGGTGTTGAGGCGCTTCGGTTTCCCGAGAGGGTTGCGGTGATTTGCAACGCACCCGCCCGGCGGTCGGCCAGCTCGCTTGCCCACAATGTAACACGTTGGGGGACAAAAGCTAACGCTACCAGACCTATTCCACTTCCTGAGCGGCGGAAGCGACTGCACCACTGAAAAAGCAAGACCTGTGCCCTCCCCCTCCGTCCGCCTCAGGGCCGCCCCAAAAAGGGAAACCGGCGGTCGGGCCTGGCCCGACCGCCGGTTTGCGCAATCACCCTCCGGAGTATCAGAACGGGAGGTCGTCGTCCTCGCCGTCGATGGCCTCGGGGAAATCGTCGAACGATTCGTCCTTCTTCGGGGCCGAGGCACCCACCTTCGCGCCGCCGCCGTACGACTCATCGGAACCACCGCTCCGTCCACCAAGCAGGATCAGTTCCCGGCACCGGATCTCGGTGGTGTACTTGGTCTGGCCTTCGCGGTCCTGCCAGGTCCGATACTCGATCTCGCCCTCGATGTAGACCTTGTCGCCCTTCTTGCAGTACTTCTCGGCGATGTCGGCCAGCTTGCTGAAGTTGGAATTCCAGAGAATGACACGGTGCCATTCCGTCTTCTCCTGCTTCTCGCCGCTCTTGCTGGTCCACTGCCGACCGGTCGCGACCGAGAGGGTGGCCACGCGCGAGCCGTTATTTGTGCTGCGCACCTCCGGGTCGGCCCCCAGATTCCCAATCAGTTGCACCTTGTTCAGACTCCGACTCACAATGACCTCCCACGCATCAACAGGGTTCGGGACCGCGGACAGCGGAACAGTACCGCCCGCCACACTCACAATCTACACCAATCACCCACCGTCACCATCATTCGCGCGCATCGGTTCCATGACCAGCCGCAGCACCAGGGCATCCTCGTCGGGACGACGATAGTACCCGCGACGCCGGCCCTCGCGCCGGAAGCCGCGACTCGCATAGAGCGCCTGGGCCAGGTCGTTCGATGCCCGGACCTCCAGAAAGACCTCCGAGCCCCCCCGGGCCCGCACCGCGGCGAGACCGGCGTCGAGCAGCGCCTTGCCGAGCCCCTTCCCCCGGCGCTCCGGCACCACCGCCAGGTTGAGCACTTCCGCCGTGCCGAGGATTTCCCGCGCGAGAAAATAGGCGCAGGGCTCGTCGCCGGGCGCCAGCATCACGAGCGCGACGGTGCCGGGCATGCCGAGCACCTCCCGAAATCCCTCGAGCGGCCAGGGATCGGAGAAGCAGCGACGCTCGATGGCGGCCAGGGCCGCCGCGTCAGCGAAACTGGCCCGGCGAATCGGGAAGGATCTGTCCATGTTCCCGCTCCCACTTGGCCTGGGCCTCCGCGGGCCGTCCGTAGGTGGGCTCCCAGGCCGCCGGAGCCGTGATCGGAAGCACGCCGCCCCGCCGGCCCGCCAGCTCGAGCAGCGCGCGGGCCGTAGCCACCGCCGGTACCCGGCGCGGATGCCGATCGGACCGCCACTCCGCGAGCCGCTCTGCCAGGCCGTCGGGGATGATTCCGGCAACCACATCCGGCACGGGCCACTCGCCGAGGAGTCGTTCGGGAAGCCAGACGGCGGGCGGCTGGAGTACCTCGACCCGGCCTTCAGGAAACCGGTACTCGGCGGCATACACCTCGCCGCGCAGCGCGTTCGCCACCGCGAGTACGCGCTCGTCGGGCGAGGCTCCTGCCGCCCACGCCACCGCCGAGAGGGAGGGGGCGGCGTGAAGCGTCACTCCCCGGGACCGGACCAGCGCCTTGGCCACGGCGGCGCCGACCCGGAGCCCGGTGAAGCTCCCCGGCCCGTCCCCCAGGACCACCGCCTCGACCTCGGCGAGGGCCACGCCCGCCTCGGCGAGCACCCGTTCGATGAGGCCCGGCAGCGCGCCGGCATGCTTGCGGGCTCCCTCCAGCGCCGCCTCCGCCACCGCCATGCCGGGGCGCCCGACGGCGACCGAGGCCCGGTCGGAGGAGGTCTCCAGCGCGAGCCAGATCAGAACGCCTCCAGCGAGCGGCGGCCGGGATCGTCGAGGTGCCCGAGGCGAAACCGCATCGTGGGTTCCGGAATCCAGGCGCCGGCGCGCTCCGGCCATTCGATCAGCACGGCGTCTCCCTCGGAGAGGAGCGATTCCCAGTCGAGGTCGGCCGCCTCCTCCGGATCGCGCAGCCGGTAGCAGTCGAGGTGGAAGACCGGGCCGCGGGTGCCGGCATATCGGTGCACCAGCGCGTAGGTCGGGCTGGTGGTGACCGTCTCGACGCCGAGTCCCCGGGCAATCGCCCGGATGAAGGTCGTCTTGCCCGCCCCGAGGTCGCCCTCGAACACCAGCAGTGCGCCCGGCGGGAGGGTCCGCCCGAGTTCCTCCCCCTCCGCGAGGAGCTGGGCCTCCGTCAGCGCGCGCATCACGCGAACCGCCGCCGGTGCCCGCTGTCGCGCCGCACCTCGGGAGCGCCGAGCGCCTTGAGGTCGTTGACCTGGTCCCGCAGGAGGGCGGCGAGCTCGAACTCGAGGTTGGCGGCGGCCTCCTTCATCTGGCGTTCGAGCGCGGCGATCGCCCTGGCCCGGGCGGCCGGGTCGTGGAGGTCCTCGCGCACCAGCGAGCCGGCCTCGATCGGCGCCGGCTTCTCGGTGCGCGCGTCGGCGACGTAGGTCGAGAGCCGGACCTGGTCGAGGGACTTGATGATGGAACGCGGCGTGATCCCGTGCTCCTCGTTGTGCGCCTGCTGGATGGTGCGACGGCGGTCCATTTCCCGCAGCGCCCGCTCCATCGAGCCGGTGATCCGGTCGGCGTAGAGGATGCCGAGCCCGCCGACATGGCGCGCCGCGCGCCCGACCGTCTGGATGAGGGAACGGTCGGAGCGGAGAAAGCCTTCCTGGTCGGCGTCGAGGATCGCCACCAGCGACACCTCGGGGAGGTCGAGCCCCTCGCGCAGGAGGTTGATCCCGACCAGCACGTCGAAGTCGCCGAGGCGAAGGCCGCGCAGGATCTCGATCCGCTCGATGGCGTCGATGTCGGAGTGCAGGTACCGCACCCGGACGCCGGCCTGCTGGAGATAGTCGGTGAGGTCTTCCGACATCCGCTTGGTGAGCGTGGTGACCAGCACCCGCTCCTTCCGCCGCGCCCGCTCGCGAATCTCATGCAGCAGGTCGTCCACCTGCCCCTTGACCGGGCGGATCTCGACCACCGGATCGATGAGCCCGGTCGGCCGGATGATCTGCTCGACGATCACGCCGTCGGACAGCTTGAGCTCGAGGTCGCCGGGGGTGGCGGAGACGTTGATCATCTGCGGTGCGAGCGCGAGGAACTCGTCGAACCGGAGGGGGCGGTTGTCGAGAGCGGACGGCAGCCGGAAGCCGTACTCGACGAGGGTCTCCTTGCGGGCGCGATCACCGTTGGACATCCCGCCGATCTGCGGCAGGGTGACGTGGGACTCGTCCACCACGACGAGGAACTCGGGCGGGAAATAGTCGAAGAGACAGGCGGGCCGCTCCCCTTCCGCGCGCCCGCTGAGGTGGCGCGAGTAGTTCTCGATGCCGGAGCAGATCCCGACCTCGAGCAGCATGTCGATGTCGAAGTGGGTGCGCGACTCGAGGCGCTGGGCCTCGAGCAGCTTCCCCGCCTCGCGCAACGACGTGAGCCGGTCGGCGAGCTCGGCGCGGATCTCGCGCACCGCCCGCTCGATCTTGGCCCGCTGGGTCACGAAGTGCTTGGCGGGGTAGATGGCGCACCGGGGCATCGCCTGCAGCGCCTCGCCGGTGAGCGGGTTGATCTTGGTGATCCGCTCGACCGTGTCGCCCCAGAGCTCGATGCGAACGGCCCGCTCCTCGTAGGCGGGGAAGATCTCCACGGTATCGCCGCGCACGCGAAAGGTGCCCGGCTCGAAGCTGACGTCGTTGCGACTGTACTGGATGGCGACGAGCGCCTCGAGAATGGAATCCCGCCCCCGTTCGCTGCCCTGCTCCACCGTCACCATCTGCGCCCGGTACTCCACCGGATCGCCGAGGCCGTAGATGGCGCTGACCGTGGCCACGATCACGACGTCGTCCCGCTCGATGAGGCTGGAGGTGGCGCGCAGCCGGAGCCGCTCGATGTCCTCGTTGATCGAGGCGTCCTTCTCGATGTAGACGTCCGAGCTGGGGACGTAGGCCTCGGGCTGGTAATAGTCGTAGTACGACACGAAGTATTCGACGGCGTTGGTCGGCAGGAACTGGCGCAGTTCGCCGTACAGCTGGGCGGCGAGGGTCTTGTTGTGCGAGAGGACGAGGGTGGGCAGGCCATACGCGGCGATGACGTTGGCCAGGGTCATCGTCTTGCCGGAGCCGGTGACACCGAGGAGGGTCTGGTACCGGTCGCCCCGGACGAGCCCGGCTGTCAGCTGCTCGATGGCGCGGGGCTGGTCCCCGGCAGGCTGGAAGGGTGCCTCCACCCGGAAAAGCGAATTGGCCATCCCCCGAATATAGCGTCTTCGGGAAATCTTCGGTAGGCTCGATGTCCGGCTGCAAGGACCGAGGCGCGCCCGACCCGGGCTATGGCTGTCGCCCGGCCAGCGAGAGGACCACCCGCCACTCCTCCGCCGTGAGCGGCATGACGGAAAGACGGGTATTGCGGATCAGCGGGAGTCCGGACAACTCGGGCTCCCGCTTGATCTGCGCCAGCGTGACCGGCGCCGGGAGGCGCGCCTCGAATCGGATATCCACCACCGTCACCTTCCCGGTGGTCCTTGGCTCCGACTCCACGCTCCCCCGACCCACCACCGCCTTCTCCTTCCCGGAGTGGTAGATCAGGAGGCCGTCCCCGGGATGCATGGCGCGGAGGTTGATCAGGGCGAGCGCGTTCTTGATCCCGTCCCAGGTGGTACTCCGCTCCCGCTCCAGGTCTGAGAGGGAATAGGTGGACGGTTCGGTCTTGAGCAGCCAATATTGAGACATCGTCAGGTTTCCCGGCCCCCGTCCTCTGACCGAACGGAGTCCGCTCCATGAAGTGGCAACGCGGGTATCAGAGCACCAATGTCGAAGATCGCCGCGGCCGGGGCGGCGGCAGGATGCCCGGAGGCCGTCTCGGCCTCGGCGCGATCGTCATCCTGCTGATCCTGAGCGTCGTCTTCAAGCGGGACTTCCTCTCGCTCGCCGGCGGGCTGTCGGACGGGACGGGCATGGCCGGGACCGGCGCACCGGTCTCCACCCCGGCGGAGGATTCGACGGCGCAGTTCGTCTCGTTCGTCCTCGATGACGCGCAGGAGAGCTGGGGCGCCATCTTTACCGCGAGCGACCTGCAGTACACCGACGCCCGCCTGATCCTCTTCCGCGACGGCGTCCAGTCCGCATGCGGATACGCCCAGTCGGCGACCGGCCCGTTCTACTGCCCAGGTGACTCGCAGGTGTACATCGACCTCGGTTTCTACGACGAACTCCGCGACCGCTTCGGCGCCCCCGGCGACTTTGCCCAGGCCTACGTGCTGGCGCACGAAATCGGGCACCACGTCCAGCGGCTCCTCGGGACCGAAGAAGAGGTCCGTGCGGCGCAGCGACGGGATCCCGCGCGGGCGAATGCCTGGTCGGTCGCCCTGGAGCTCCAGGCCGACTGCTATGCCGGCATCTGGGCCAATTCGGCCCAGGCGCGCGGCCTGCTGGAATTCGGCGACGTCGAGGAGGGCCTCGGCGCCGCCGCGGCGGTCGGCGACGACCGGATTCAGCGCATGGGCGGGGGATTCGTCAATCCGGACGCCTTCACTCACGGCTCGGCGGCGGAACGGACCGAGTGGTTCCAGCGGGGGTTCAGCTCCGGCGACCCGGGGAGGTGCGACCTGCGGGAATAGACGGGCGGTCAGGGACGAGCGGCCGGGGGGCCGTCGGCCCCGCCCTCAGGTGGCTGCGGCGGGACTGGTCCCCCCGCTGCCCGGCGCCTCGCGCCGCTCCACCTCGAACACCCCCTTCACCCGTCGGACCGCCTTCAGGACCTTGGCGAGGTGGGCGATGTTGTCCACCTCGACGAAGACGGTGCCGAACACGGTCCCGTCCTTGGTATGGATGTCCGCCGACCGGATGTTGGTCCCGGTCGCGCTGATGGCCGACATGATGTCGGCGTACAGCCCCCGCCGGTCCTCGCCGGACAGTGCCAGCCGCACGGAGAAGGCCTCCCCCTCCACCTCCTGCCAGTCGATCTCCACCCGCCGCCCGTCGGAACTCAGGGTGAGCAGGTTCGGGCAATCGGCGCGATGGATCGAGATGCCGCGGCCCTGGGTGACGTAGCCGGTCACCGGATCGCCCGGCACCGGCTGGCAGCACTGCGCGTATCGGACCATGAGGCCGTCCACGCCGTGGATCTTGATGCCGCGCCCGAGCCGGATCCGGTCCACCAGCCGCCCGAACACCGTCGGTTTCGGCTCCTGCAGCTCGTCAGGCGGACGGTCGGGAAAGAGGACCCGGAACACCTGACCGATCGCCACGTCACCCCGGCCGACCGCCACCTCCAGCGCGGTGCCGCTGTGGAGGCCCAGCGCGGTCGCGCCCCGCTCGAGCTGCTCCGGCGTCGGGGAGTCGAGGCGGCGGCGGCGGGTCTCCCGGGCGAGGATTTCGCGGCCCATCTGGAGGCTCACCGTCTCCTCTTCCTCGCGAATCCACTGCTTGATCTTGTGCCGCGCCCGCGCGGTGTGCACGTGGTTGAGCCAGTCGCGGCTCGGGCGCGCATGCTGGCTGGTCAGGATCTCGACGGTGTCCCCGTTCTTCAGTTCCCGGTGCAGCGGCGCGATCCGGCCGTTGATCTTCGCCCCCTGGCACTTGAGCCCCACCTCGGT
The DNA here is from genome assembly GCA_024641745.1 of Gemmatimonadota bacterium. Classification (GTDB taxonomy): domain Bacteria; phylum Gemmatimonadota; class Gemmatimonadetes; order Gemmatimonadales; family GWC2-71-9; genus SPDF01. The sequence goes on from JAHECL010000025.1 coordinate 14,617, forward strand.
ATGCACGTGGAAGGCGAAGTCGATCGGGGTGGCGCCCTTGGGCAGCCGCTTCACGTCGCCCTGCGGCGTGAACATGAAGATCTCGTCCTGGTAGAGGTCGACCTTCAGGAACTCGAGGAACTCCTCCGGCGTATGGGTGTCCTGCTGCAGCTCCAGCAGCTGCCGGAACCACCCCAGCGCGTGGTCGAGTTCGTCGTCGCCCTTGCCCCCCTCGTTCTTGTACACCCAGTGGGCGGCGATGCCGTACTCCGCCGTCCGGTGCATCTCCTTGGTGCGGATCTGCACCTCGAAGAGCTCGCCCGCGGGCCCGAAGATGGTGGTATGGAGCGACTGGTAGGCGTTGGACTTCGGGCTGGCGATGTAGTCCTTGATCCGCTCCTGCAGCGGCGTCCAGTTGTGGTGGATGATGCCGAGGACGTGGTAGCACTCCGGCACGGTCGCGACGATGACGCGGATGGCCATCAGGTCGTAGATTTCGTCGAACGGCTTGCCGCGGCGCTTGATCTTCTGCTCGATGGACCAGAGGTGCTTGGGCCGGCCGGTGACCTCGGCGGTGATCCCCGCCCGCTTCAGTTCCTCCTCGAGGGGGCGCCGCAGGCGGTCGATCATCTGCTCCCGGGCCTCCCGCTCCGATGCCACCTGGTCGGCCAGGATCCGGTATTCCTCGGGCTCGAGGAAGCGGAACGCCAGATCCTCGAGTTCCGCCTTCATCCCGGCCATGCCGAAGCGATAGGCCAGCGGGGCGTAGATCTCCCGCGTCTCGGTGGCGATCCGGAGTCGCTTCTGCGGCTCGAGATGCTCCAGCGTCCGCATGTTGTGCAGGCGGTCGGCAAGCTTGATGATGATGACCCGCGCGTCCTTCGCGATCGAGAGCAGGAGCTTGCGGTAGTTCTCGACCTGCTCCTCCGCGGTCGAGCGGAAGGTCAGGTGGGAGATCTTGGTCAGGCCGTCGACGATGACACCGACCTCCGCCCCGAAATCCCGCGCGATATCCTCCACCCCGACATCCGAGTCTTCCACCACGTCGTGCAGCAGCGCCGCGGCGATCGAGGTCGAGTCGGGCAGCTGCTCGGCGAGGATCATGGCCACGGCGATGCTGTGGGAGACGAACTCCTCGCCCGACGCCCGTTTCTGGCCGTGGTGGGCCAGCGTGCTGAACCGGAGCGCCCGCTCGATCAGGTCGAGATCGAGGCGGTCGGCGTGCCTGGCCAGCATCGCGCGAAGGTCGGGGGCCTGATCGAGGGTCGGTACGGTCACAGGAGTCCTGCGGTGGCGAAGCTGACGAATCGGTCGCCGGCGATCACGACGTGATCGTACACCGGCACGTCCAGGAGGCGCCCCGCCGCCACCAGCTGTCGGGTCACCGCCTGGTCCTCCGCCGAGGGAGTCGGATCCCCGCTCGGGTGATTGTGCACCACAATGATGCCGGCCGCGGCCTCGGCGATCGCCGGCCGGAACACTTCGCGCGGATGCACCAGCGAACTGTTGAGCAGGCCGCGGGTCACCAGCACCTCGCGGAGGACCCGGCTCTGGCTGTCGAGCGCCAGCAGGCGGAACTCCTCGACTTCAAGATCCCGCAACCTCGGGCCGAGCAGCCGGGCGACGTCGGCCGGGTCGCTGATCCGGGGCCGGGGCGAGCGGGCCTCGCCGGTGATGCGGGCGGCGAGCTCGAACGCCGCCACGAGCCGGGCGCCCTTGGCATGGCCGATCCCTGGCACGCGCATCAGTTCGGCGGGCGGTCGGGCGGCCAGGCGCCGCAACGACCCTCCCCCCGCCTCCAGGAGGCGGGCGGCGACCTCGGTCACCGGGGTGGTGGCACTGCCGGTTCCTAGGAGGATGGCGAGAAGTTCGCCCGGCGTCAACGCGGAGGGGCCCAACGCCCACAGCCGCTCGCGGGGAAGGTCCGAGGGGGGTGGCGTGGCATCGGGGGCTGGCACCCCCCAACGTAGGCGCGGCCCGGCGGAGATTCGGTGCCGGAATTACGCGGGGCCCGCCCTCACAGCGTGCGGAGAACCGTCAGGCGGCCCCGTGGCACTTCTTGTACTTCTTCCCCGAACCGCAGGGGCAGGGGTCGTTCCGCCCGACCTCGGACATCCCCGACGGCGGCGGCGGCCGAAGGCGACCGGCGCTGCTGGTGACGGCCGGGGCCGGCGCAGGGCCGGGCCCGGCGGCCGGAGCGAAGAGCTCGGCGTCCCCGCGGATGGGGGTGGGCGGCGGCGGGGGAGGCGCCCGCCGGGGCGGCTCGGCAGTCACCTGGATCTTCAGGAACCGCTCGGTGAATGTGGACTGGATGTCGCGCATCAGGTCCTCGAACATGTCGAAGGCCTCGCGCTTGTACTCGATCAGCGGGTCCTTCTGGCCGTAGGCGCGATACTGGATCGCATTCCGCAGCTGGTCGAGGTCGTAGAGGTGGTCTTTCCACTTCTCGTCCAGGACCGCGAGCATCACCTGCGAGAGGATCTGCCCGTCCACGTCGGGGATGTTGATCTTCCGCCCGAACTCGCGCAGGTACTCCACCTTGCGGTGGAAGGTCAGCTCGCCTTCCGCCTGCGTCGCGGCGACGATGGCGTCGAGGTCGGCGGTCGTGATCGCGGAGGTCACCTGTTCCGGCGACACCATGTACTGGAGCATCAGCGACGACCGGAGGCCCTCCCGGTCGTACTCCTCCGGGCGGCTCGCGTCGCTGAGGTACTCCCGGACGCTCCGGCCAAGGGCGGACTCGATCATCCGGCGACTCTCCGCCTTCAGTTCCTCGCCCTTCTCGAGCGCGAACAGGCGCAGCGAATAGACCACCTCGCGCTGCTGGTTCATCACGTCGTCGTACTCGAGCAGCCGCTTTCTGGTCTGGAAGTTCTGCAGCTCCACCCGCTTCTGCGCCTGCTCGATGGCGCGGGTGATCAGTGCCCCCGTGATGACCTCGCCCTCCTCCGCCCCGCTGCGGTCCATCCAGGCCGCGATCCGGTCCGACCCGAACATCCGCATCAGGTCGTCTTCGAGGGACAGGAAGAAGACCGACTGCCCCGGGTCTCCCTGGCGGCCGGAGCGACCGCGCAGCTGCCGGTCGATGCGCCGCGACTCGTGCCGCTCGGTGCCCACGATCTGGAGGCCCGCTTCCTCCGTGGTGAGGTCAAGCGCGGCACCCAGCTTGATGTCGGTGCCGCGGCCGGCCATGTTGGTCGCGATCGTGACCGCGTCCCGCTGGCCGGCGCCCGCGACGATTTCGGCCTCGCGCTGGTGGAACTTCGCGTTCAGCACCTCGTGCTTCACGCCCCGGCGCTTCAGCATCTTGCTGAGCGTCTCCGACACCTCGACCGTCACGGTGCCGATCAGCACGGGCAGCCCCTGCCCGTGCAGGCGCTCGACCTCGTCGGCAATGGCGTTGTACTTCTCGCGGCGGCTCTTGTAGATGAGGTCCGGCTTGTCGTTGCGCCGGATGGGCCGGTTGGTCGGGATGACGATCACGTCGAGGCCGTAGATCGTGTAGAACTCGGTCTCCTCGGTCTCGGCCGTGCCGGTCATGCCGGAAAGCTTGTCGTACATCCGGAAGTAATTCTGGATGGTGATGGTGGCCAGGGTTTGCGTCTCCCCCTTCACCTGCACCTGTTCCTTCGCCTCCACCGCCTGGTGCAGGCCGTCGGCCCACCGGCGGCCGTGCATGGTGCGGCCGGTGAACTCGTCCACGATCAGGACCTGCCCCTCGACCACCAGGTAGTCGACGTCCCGCTCGTAGAGCGCGTGCGCCTGCAGCAGCTTGTGGATGCTGTGCAGCTTCTCGCTCTTGATGGCGTACTCCGCCTCGATCGTCCGGCGGGCCTCGACCCGCGCCTCTGGCGACAGGTCGGGATCACGCTCGACGTCGTGAATCGCCTGCGAGATGTCGGGGACGATGAACAGCCCCGGATCGTTGGGCGACATCGCCTCGGCCCCGCGCTCGGTGAGGTGGACCGAGTGGCCCTTTTCGTCGAGGACGAAATAGAGATTGTCCTCGATGTCCCGCATCTTCTGCTGCCGGGCCGGGAGCTTCCGGTCGGCCAGCGCATCGAGCTCGGTCCGCTGGAGGAGCGCCTTCACACCCGTTTCGTTCAGCAGCTTCAGCAACTTCTTGTTCTTCGGCATCCCGAGATGGGCCTGGTAGAGCCGGACGCCCGCCTCGAACTGCGCCTTCGGATCCTCCAGGAACTCCTCCGCCTCGGTCAGCAGCTGGTTCACCACCGCCGTCTGCTTGCGCACGATCTCGGCCACCGGCCGGTTGTGCTGCGCGTAGGTGTCGTCCTCCGCGTTGCCGGCCGGGCCGGAAATGATCAGGGGCGTCCGCGCCTCGTCGATGAGGATCGAGTCCACCTCGTCGATGATGGCGTAGGCGTGGGGACGCTGCACCCGCTGCTCGACCGAGAACACCATGTTGTCGCGGAGGTAGTCGAACCCGAACTCGTTGTTCGTGCCGTAGGTGATGTCGGCGGCGTAGGCGGCCTTCCGCTCCGCGGAACTCGGTTCCGTGTCGTCCAGCACCGCGACCGTCAGGCCGAGCCAGCCGTAGACATGGCCCATCCACTGGCTGTCGCGCCGGGCGAGGTAGTTGTTGACCGTGATGAGGTGCGCGCCGCGACCCGCGAGCGCGTTGAGGTAGAGCGGCAGCGTGGCCACCAGCGTCTTGCCCTCGCCGGTCGCCATTTCGGCGATCTTGCCCTGGTGCAGGACGATGCCGCCGATGAGCTGCACGTCGTAGTGCACCATGTCCCACGTCAGATCGCGGCCGGTGACGACGACCGTGGTCCCCTTCAGGCGGCGCGTCGCCTCCCGGACCGTGGCAAACGCCTCGGGCAGCAGGGCGTCCAGCTCGGTCGCGAGCGCCTTCTTGTAGTTGGCCTCGAGCTCGTGGAAGCGGGTCTCCAGCCGGTCCCGCTCATGCGGATCCTCGCAGTGGAGCTTGGCCGACCGGACCTCCTCGAGTTCCGCCTGTGCGGCGCCGAGCCGCTCCGCCAGCCGTTCCCGGAACCGCCCCGTCTGCGCCTGGATGTCCTCGTCGGGAAGCGTCGCGAGGCGCGCCTCCTCCTCCTTGATGGCCTCGACGATCGGCCGGATCTTCTTCATCTCCCGGTCGTACTGCGTGCCGAGGAGCCGCTTCACGAATTGCTTGATCATCCGTTTCCGTTCCTGTACAGCCCCTGGGTCGCGATGTACGCCGCGACGGCGTCGGGGACGAGAAAGCGTATCGAGTGTCCGGCGGCCACCCGCTGTCGAATGGCCGTCGAGGAAATCTCCACCGCGGGTGCGTCCACCACCTGGTGGAGCCATGGGTGGGCGGGCCGGGGCGCTCCCGGCCGGGCAAACGCGACCAGCTGCGCCAGGCGGGGCAATTCCGCCGCCTGATGCCAGCGCTCGAGATCCGGGACCGCATCGGCGCCGAGCAGGACGACGAACTGCCGCCCCGGCTCCCGTGCCTGCAGGAGGCGCAGGGTTTCCACCGTGTAGGAGGGGCCCGGTCGCTCGACCTCCGCCCGCTCCAGCCGCATGCCGGGCTCCCCGGCGATCGCGGCCTCCACCATGGCGGTCCGGTGCCTGGCCGCGGCGACGTGCCGGCCCCGCTTCAGCGGCTGCTCACCGGTCGGCATGAATCGGAGTTCGGCGAGTCCGAGCTGCTCGGCCACCGCCCGCCCGACGATCAGGTGCCCGAGGTGAATCGGGTCAAACGACCCCCCGAAGAGCCCGACCATCCCTCAATTCCCGGGGACGGGGCAGAGCGTATCGAGATCCTTGGTGTCAGGATGGTACTGCCGCAGCGCCCCGCACATCTCCTCCGCGTCTTCCACATACCCGAGCTTGCGATAGGTGGTGACCAGCTGGACGAGCGCCTGCTGGGCCGACGGCGTGTTCGGATAGGTGGCGACCAGGGACTTCATGTACAGGATGGCGGAATCGTACGCCTTCTGCCGCAGGTAGTACTTGGCGTTCTCCCACTCCTTGTACGCGAACTTGGCCGACAGGTCGCCAAGCTGGGCCCGCGCTTTCGCCGCCGCCGGGGAATCGGGGTACCGGTTCAGCAGTTCCGTGTAGGTCGCAATCGCCGAGCGTCCGTAGGTCGGGTCGAGCGCGGGCTTCCGCCAGAGGACGGCGTAGGCATCCCCGGCCCGGTACAGCGCGTCCGGCGCGAGCGGGCTGCTGGGGAAGTCGTCGGAGACCTTCCGGAATTCCCGGACCGCCTGCAGCTGGCTTCCGGAGCCGAAGTATGACTCGCCGAGGTAGAAATGCGCCTCGGGAATCCGGGGATCGCCCGGGCCGAACTCAAGCAGCACCCGCTGGAAGGCCTGGGAGGCCGAGCTGTACGCCCCCTTCCGGAAGTCCTGGAGACCCTTCTGCCACATCGAATCGATCCGGGCCCTGGAGACGTCCGGATCCGAGGGGATCGGGGCGAGGTCCGCGGGATTTCCGCCACCCGACTTGCACGCGGCGAGCAGCAGGAGCCCGACGAGTATCAGTGACCGCGACGTCATGGCATTCCTGTCGAGAGTGAGTCCGGGACATCGGCCGACACCAGGGCGTTGAGCTTGGCGCCCGCGACCCCGGAGAGTGAATCGGTGCGGTCTCCGCTGGAGAGCACCGTCTGGTAGGCCAGGGCCGCGCCGACGAGGTCCCCCTGCCGTGCCCTGGCGTCCCCGAGCCCGATCATCGCCGCGCGCCCGAGGGGGGTGGTCGGGTCGAGGCCGGCGGCGTTCCGGAACCAGGACTCGGCGCTGTCCGGTGCGGACGGAAGCAGCGCCGTCCCCAGCCGGAAGAAGCAGTCCACCAGCCCGGCCTCGGCCACCGCGCTCCCCGACCGCCCTGCCCGTCGTCCGACGGCCTGGAAGAGGGGCACGGCGCCGGCGCATTCCCCATCGGCGGCCAACGCCGCCGCCTGCCGGACGAGCAGCGAATCGACGATCCGCGCCTCCGTGGCGGCGGCGAGCGCCGCGGCGAAGTCCGAGGGAGCCACCGGCCCATCGGCCAGCTCCACGAGGTTCAGCGCGTGGCGGCCGAGCGGGTAGGAGGGCGAGATGGACCGCAGCGCCCCGACCGCTTCCTCCAGCGCGACATTGTCGCGGCGGCGCTCCGCGCTGACGATCACCTGTTCCAGTCCGTCGATCGCCTCGTCGGAGCGCTCCGGGCCGGATTGCGCGAGCGCGAGGTAGGCGGCCGCCGCCTCGCGCAACTGACCGAGGTGGAGCGCCGTGGCGCCGACCTTGGCCCAGAGCCGGGGAGACGGCTGGGCCTCGACGAGCGGCGCGTAGCCCGCCAGCGCCTGCTGGTAGCGGCCCTCGGCGTAGGAGCGGTCGGCGGTGGCTTCCGGCCCGCCAGTCGGCCCGCAGGCGCCCACGCCCAGCAGGGCGGCGCAGAGCAGCCCCCGGCCGGACTTCGTCACCGGGGACCGCGGCTCAGCATCGCCAGGTAGGCTTCGACCCGGGCATCCTCGGGCCGCCGCGCCAGGCAATCTTTCCAGACCGCCTCCGCTCCCGGCGCGTCGCCCGACAGGTAGCGGGCGAGGCCGAGCAGGGCGAGCGCGTCGAGGAAGTTCGGCCGCGTCCGGACCACCAGTTCCAGCTCTTCCCGCGCCTCGAGGGTCTGTCCCGCCTCGAGCAGCAGCCTGGCGAGCCGGTAGCGCAGGTCGGGAAACTTCGGCCCCAGCCTGGTGGCGATGGTCAGTTGCTCGATGGCCGGGTCGAGTGCCCCGAGTTCGGCGTACGCCTCGGCCACCGCGGCGTGGAGGTTCGCGAGGCGGCCGGCGGCATGGGCCGGCAGGCCCGCCGTGAGCCCGTCGCCCTGCTGGGCCAGCTGGAACGACGCGTCCGCCTCCTCCCGCCGCCCGAGATCCATCAGGATCATGCCACGGTGAATCAGCGCTTCGAGATATCGCGGGTTCAGGGCGAGCGCCCGCTCGAACTGGTCGAGGGCCCGGTCGGGCAGGCCGAGGAGGGAGTAGGACACCCCGAGCAGGTGATGGACGTCGGCAAACGCGCGGCCGCCGGTCACCACTTCCTCGAGGAGGAAGGCGGTGCCCCGGTAGTCCTGGAGCGCGAAGCGCTCCCGCGCCTGATGAATCAGGTGCTCAGGACTGACGTTCATCGTGGGTCCGGGCTGGGCACGTCGGTTCAGTCCCTCGGCATCACGTGGCGGGTGTCCACGACCAGGCGCGCGTGCTGCTTGACCAGCCCGTAGTCCACCGCGGTGTGGTCGGTCACCACCATGACGCAGTCGACCTCCTTGAGGCGCTCGACCGTCAGGGGGACGGAATGGATGGTCTTCCCGTCCTCCAGGTAGCTGTGCACGTGGGGGTCGTGGAAGGCCACCTCCGCCCCCTGCTGTTCGAGGAGCCGGATGATGTCGAGGGCCGGGCTCTCGCGCAGGTCGTCGATGTCCCGCTTGTAGGCCACGCCGAGGATGAGCACCTTGCTCCCCCGCACCGAGCGGCTGACGCTGTTGAGGGCGTCGGCCACCTTGCGCACCCAGAACATCGGCATCTCGGTGTTGACCTCCCCGGCGAGGTCGATGAAGCGGGTCTTGTAGTTCAGGCCGCGCATCTTCCAGGCGAGGTAGTGCGGGTCGATCGGGATGCAGTGCCCCCCGAGTCCGGGACCCGGCAGGAACTTCATGAAGCCGAACGGCTTGGTGGCCGCCGCCTCGATGACCTCCCAGACATCCACCCCGAGCTTGTCGCAGACGATGGCCGTCTCGTTCACGAGGCCGATGTTCACGCTGCGGAAGGTGTTCTCGAGGATCTTGGTCAGTTCGGCCGCCTCCGGGGACGACACCGGGACGAGGGTGTCCATCGCCGGCTGGTAGAGGGCCAGCGTCACCTTCAGGCAGTCGGGCGTGATGCCCCCGATCACCTTGGGCGTGTTGCGGGTCCCGTACACCGCATTGCCCGGGTCGACCCGCTCGGGGCTGAACGAGAGGAAGAAGTCCTTCCCGACCACCAGCCCGGTGCTTTCGAGGGCGGGCAGCATCAGTTCGCGCGTGGTCCCGGGGTAGGTGGTGCTTTCCAGGATGATGACCTGGCCCTTGCGCAGCGTCTTCCGCACCGACTCGGTCGAGGCCTGGATGTAGCTGACGTCGGGGTCCTTGAATTTCGACAGCGGGGTCGGCACCGCAATGGAAATCGCGTCCGGTTCCCCGAGCCGACCGAGGTCCGTGGTGGCCTCGAACAGCCCCCTGGCCAGCACCGCCTGCAGCGCCTCGTCGGTGACGTCCTTCACGTGCGACCGGCCGGCGTTCAGGTTCTCCACCACCTGGGGCAGGATGTCGAAGCCGAGCACCTTGTAGCCGGCCCGGGCCAGCTCGATCACCAGCGGCAGCCCGACGTAGCCCAGCCCGACGACGCCGAACAGCGCCTCGCGCCGCTCCGCCTTCGCGATCAGTTGTTCCGCAGTGGTCATGGTCATCCCTGGTAGAAGTCCCGCACGGCCGCGATCACCGCGTCGATCTGGGCGGAGGTCAGTTCCGGATAGATCGGAAGGGAGACGACCTCGTCGGCCGCTCGTTCCGTGTGAGGCAGCGCCCCACGGCCGACACCGACGTAGGCGAAGCAGGGCTGCATGTGGAGCGCGAGCGGGTAGTAGACCTTGTGGCCGATCCCGCGCGCCTTCAGGTGGGCCAGCAGGTCATCGCGACGCTCGGCGCGAACGGTGTACTGGTGGAAGATGTGCTCGTTCGCGGCCTCCACCGGGGGCGGGGTCACGCCCTCCACCCCGGAGAAGGCGGCATCGTACAGCGCGGCGATCGCCCGGCGGCGCACCCCCCAGTCGGCCAGGTAGGGGAGCTTGGCCAGCAGCACCGCGGCCTGGATCGAGTCGAGCCGGCTGTTCAGGCCGACTTCATCGTGGAAGTACTCCTTCGACCCGCCATGGAGGCGCTCCCGGCGCAGCCGGTCGGCCAGCGCGTCGTCCTGGGCGACCATCATCCCGCCGTCGCCCCACGCGCCGAGGTTCTTGGTGGGGAAGAACGAGAACGAGCCCACGGTCCCGAGTTCACCCGCGACCCGCCACGTCCCGTCCACCTTGCGCCGCGCACCGATCGCCTGCGCCGCGTCCTCGACCAGCATGAGCCCGTGCTTCCGGGCGAGCGCCGCCAGTGCCTCGACGTTGGCCATCTGCCCGAAGAGGTGCACCAGCACGATGGCCCGGGTGCGTGGCGTGATGGCCGCTTCGACCGCCGCAGGGTCCACGTTGAAGCTGCCCGGCTCGATGTCGACGAAGACGGGACGGCCCCCGGCGTTGTGAATGGCGCCGGCCGTCGCGAAGAAGGTGAAGGCGGGGGCGATCACTTCGTCCCCGGGCTGCATGGCGAGCGTCCGCAGGGGCAGGAGGAGGGCGTCGGTGCCGCTGGCGCAGGCGATTCCATGACGCGCACCGGAGAGCCGCGCCACCTGGGTCTCGAGCTGGCCGACCTCCGGACCCATGATGAAGCCCTGCCGTTCGATGACACTCATCACGGCCGGCAGGACCGTGTCCTTGATGCCCTGATGCTGGGCGACGAGATCGAGCAGGGGGACGTTCAATGGACGAACCCTCGAGAGGCGAATGGCCGGGCCGCGCGCCGCGGGACCGTTCGGCGCGCAACCTGTGATAACCAATAAAGTTAGCCTTGCCGGGAGGGAGAATCAACGCGCCGGAGGACCCCCTCCCCCTCGCGATACGCACACCCGCAGGCGTCACAGGAGCCGGCGCCATCCGCGAGCGTCAGCCGGACTCCGCACTGGCACATCCAGCCGATCCGACGCGCTGGCATGCCCACCACCAGCGCATAGTCGGGGATGGCCCCCCGGACCACGGCACCGGCGCCCACGAACGCATACGCCCCGAGGGTGCTGCCGCAGATGATCGTGGCGTTGGCCCCGATCGTCGCCCCCCGGCCCACGCGCGTCGGCTGGTACTCCGACTTCCGGGAGACGTGGCTCCGCGGATTGATCACGTTGGTGAACACGCAACTCGGCCCGCAGAAGACATCGTCATCCAGTTCCGCGCCCTCGTAGATCGAGACGTTGTTCTGGACCTTCACGTTGTTCCCCAGTCGGGTCCGGGGCATCACCACCACGTTCTGTCCCAGGTTGCAGCCCTCGCCGATGACAGCCCCGGCCATCACATGGCTGAAGTGCCAGATCCTGGTCCCGGCGCCGATCACGGCCCCGTCGTCGACATAGCTGGATTCGTGCACGAAATAGTCGGGCATGGGCGGGTCCCGTCAGCGGGGGGGGGCCAGGGTCGTGTTGCCGCCGTCGGGGCGGATGATCTTCACTTCGGTCTCGAGGGACGCCCCAAACTGCCGGTACACGACCGACTGGGCGTGGACGATCAGCGCGCGGACATCGGATGCCGTGGCGCCGCCGGCATTGACGAAGTAGTTGGCGTGCTTCGGCGATACCTCGGCCCCGCCGATCCGATGCCCCTTCAGTCCCGCCGCCTCGATCAGCTGGCCCGCCGTCCGTGGACCGCCCTCCCGCCTCCACGAGGCGCCGCCAGGATTGCGGAAGACGCTGCCGCAGCACGGCTGGCTGAACGGGGTGCCCTCGGACCGCCAGGCGAACAGCTCCGCCAGCTCCGCCTCGATGACGGCCGGATCCTCGGCGCGAAGCCGGACGGTAGTTTCCAAGACGACCAGCCCCCCCAGTCCGCTGGTGCGGTACGCGAAGGGAACATCCGCCCGCCGGAGGACGCGGTCATGCCCCGCCCCGTCCACCACCACGACCGACTCCACGACGTCCGCCCACTCGGCGCCGTGGCAGCCGGCATTCATGTAGACGCCTCCCCCGACCGTCCCGGGGACGCCGACGAACTTGTGCAATCCGAACCATCCCCCGGCGGCGGTCCGGCGGGCGGCCAGCGGCGCGGGGAGGCCGGCGCCGACCGTGACCAGGTCTCCCGAGTGCTGGAGGCGGTCCAGTCCCTTCCCCATCCGGATGACGAGGGCGTCCATCCCCTCGTCGGGGAGCAGGATGTTGGATCCCAGTCCGATCACAAACCAGGGCACCCCGGCGCCTGCGGCCATCCGAAGTGCCGTGCCCACGTCCTCAGGGGTCGCCGGCAGGAGCACCGTCGCGGCTCCCCCGATCCGATAGGTCGAGTAGCGGGCGAGCGGCTCGCCGGTGCGCACGTCGCCGCCGACCTGTGCCTGCAGCGCGGCGACGAACGCCGG
>JAHECL010000113.1 GCA_024641745.1 Gemmatimonadota bacterium
GGTGTGGGAGAAGTTCGGCCACAACATGATTCGCGTGACCGACCCGGTCACCGGGACCGACCTCGCCTACAATTTCGGTGTCTTCAACTTCCAGCAGGAGAATTTCTACTGGAACTTCGTCCAGGGGCGGATGCTCTACGCCCTCGACGTGTGGCCGCCCGGCCGCACGATCGATGCCTACGCCGCCATGGGCCGATCCGTCAGAATCCAGGAGCTGGCCCTCACCCCCGGGCAGGCCTGGACGCTGGCGCGCGGCCTTGCGCTGAACGCCCAGCCGGACCAGCGGGACTACCGCTACGAGTACTATCGTGACAACTGTTCCACCCGGGTCCGCGACGCCCTCAACGTCGCGCTCGGCGGGGAACTCGAACACCAGCTCGCCCACATTCCCACGTCCAGTACCTTTCGATCGAGGACCGCGGAGCTGACCGCCGACCGCCCGCTCATCTATTTCGGGCTGATGCTGCTGCTCGGCCCCAGCACCGACCAGCGGTTGACCGCATGGGAGGAGTCGTTCGTTCCGATGGACTTTGCCCGGTACCTCGCTCCGCTGACGAATCCGGCGGCCGGCGATTCGGTCCCGCTGGTTGCCGCGCAGGCGTTTCAGGCGGCATCAGGGGGGCTGGCGTCGCCTGGCCGGCCGCCGTCGCGACTGCTGAAGTGGTTCCTGCTGGCAGGGCTGGTGCTGGGTGGCGCGCTGGTGTGGCTCGGGTCAACCGTCGGTGCGGGCGGGGCGCGGGGTCCCTTCCTGGTGCTGGGTGCCCTCTGGGCGTTCCTGTCCGGACTCGCCGGACTTGTCATGGTGTATCTCTGGGCGTTCACCGATCACGCCGTGGCGTACCGCAACGAGAATCTGCTGCAGGCGAGCATCCTCGGGCTGGTCATGTTCGGGCTGTTCACGCTGTGGGCCAGGCGAGGTGGGGCAGTGCCGCGTGGACTCGGCGCCCTGGCCGTGACGGCGGCGCTGCTGTCCGTGGCGGGCCTCGGGATGAAGTTCGTTCCCGGACCCGCCCAGGAGAACTGGGTGGTGCTGGCGTTCTTCCTGCCCGCGAATCTCGGCCTGGCGCTCGGGGCGACCCGGGCGCTTCGCCGCCCGGCCATTACGACTGGACGGACCGAAGTCCTTCCCTAGCCGCCGCGAAGTCGGGCGCGATCTTCAGTGCGCGCTGGTAGTAGTCGGCCGCCGCGGCCCTGTCCCCCTCGTCCTGCGCCAGCACGGCGCGACCGAACAGGACCAGCGCGTCGGTGCTGATCCTGGGGGAGGGGGTGGCGCCCGCCGGCAGCGCGGGCAGGCGCGTTCCCGACATCAGTTGTGCGGAGATGTCCGAGATCATCTGGGGCAGCTCCGCGCGGGAGCGCTGCCCCGTCGAGACGACTTCCAGGATCGCGCCCGTGCCGGTGTCGATGAGGCGCGCATCGATCCGCACCCGCCCGTAGTAGTCCACGAACGTCCCCGTCACGACGTAGGTCGCCCCGAGCTGTGTCCCGGCGCGGGCGGCGTTCTTCGCGTCCACCCGGCCGGAGCGGCCGAGCCCGCCCTTGTCCACGATCGCCTGGGCCTCGGCCCGGTCGATGGTGCGGAGGGCGGGGTTTCTGGCGAGGTCGCCCGTCAGTACCGCAGGGATTGCGCGGCCGAGTCCCGAAAAATCAAGCGAGTCGAGGCCGTAGGATCCGCCATTCTCGAAGGTGAGCACGACGACCGCCGGCGTGGCGCCCTGCGCGAGCAGCGGCGTGACGCCGGTCAGGAGGGCGATGGACAGGATCAGGCGGGCCGTGCGCTTCATCGGTCCACTCCTTGGGGTCATCGGGATCACAGGTTCACCGTCCATCCCTCGTGCGCCGCGGTCACGGTCAGTCCCGGCGGCGCGGCGGCGCGGGCAGTGCCGACCAGTTCGTCGAGCTGCCCGTCGTCGTGATCGGGCTCGTGATGGAACAGCGCCAGCCTGGGCACGCCGGCGGACGCGGCAAGCGCCACCGCCTCGAGCGCGCTTGAGTGGCCCCAGCCTGGCCGGTCCGCCAGCAGCGCGGGGGTGTACATCGCGTCGTGGATCAGCAGCTCCGTGCCCCGGACAAACTCTTCGAGTTCCCTGCGCCAGGCCGACGACACGCGGTCGGCTCCCCCTGACCCGAGTTCGTTGTCGGTCAGGTAGGCGACGACCGCGCCGCCGTCGGCCGGCTCGAGCCGGTACCCGAGCGCGCCACCCGGGTGCGACAACGCAATGCTGCGCACCTTCAAGCCGGGGACATCGAGCGAGGCCCCCGGGCTGGTCTCATGCACCGTCAGGCGCGCGGGGCGAGCCGTCCTGGGCACGGGGTAGACCGCTCCGTCGAGCTGGCGCTCGAGCACTTCCTGGAGCGAGACGCCCGATGGCGCGGGCCCGTGGATGTGGATGTCCTGGCCGTGCTGGTACATCGGCTCGAAGAATGGCAGCCCCTGGATGTGATCCCAGTGCACATGCGACAGGAGCAGATCCAGTCGCCCGCCCGGCTGGGCACCGAGGAGCTGGCCAAGTGCGCGGATCCCCGTTCCGGCGTCCAGGATGGCGGTGTGCCCCCGTTGGTCGCGCACCGAGACACACGCGGTGTTGCCGCCATACCGGACGGTCCCGGCGCCCGGAGTGGGGATGGTGCCCCGCGTGCCCCAGAAGGTGACCGAGAGGCTCATCGACATGTCTGATGCGCACGGCGAGTTCCGTGCCGGAGGCGCCGTTCGTCGTGGAAAGACCGAATGGCGTCGAATGCCGTGATGCGGGTCACGTCGGCCGGACGGCCGCCTCCAGCGAGGCTCGATCGAGGATCGTGACCTGACGGCGGGCGATGGCGATCACGCCGCGATCGGTGAGGTGGCGGAGCGTCCGGGAGACGGTTTCCCGGCTGGCGCCGATCAGCTCCGCCATGGTCTGGTGGGTCAGGCGGCGGGGAAAGGTGTCACTGCCGGCGTCGGCGGACTGCTGGAGGAGCAGGTGAGCGACCCTCCCGTTCACATCGAGGAGGCTCAGGGCCCGGATCCGCTCATCGGCACGCCGGAGCCGGTGGGAGAGCGCCGCGAGCATCGCGAGCGAGAGGTCGGGCGACGCGCGCAACCGCTCCCGAAAGGCGCCGCGGTAGAGCGTGATGATCCGGCAGGGGGTCATGGCCACGACGTGCGCCGACCGCGGCGCATCGTCGAGCAGCGACATCTCGCCGAAGATGGCGCCGGGGCCGAGGACGCTGAGGATCACTTCCCGCCCGTCCGCGCCGATCAGGAGGACCTTCACCTGGCCCTCCACCACGATGTACATCGCGTCGCCGTGGGCAGCCTGGCGGAGAATCGTGTTGCCGGCCGGGTACGACCGCTCCTGTGTGGCCTTCGCCAGCGCCGCGAGGTCGCTTTCCGGTACCCCGGCCAGCATCGGAACCGTCCGGAGGATCTCGAGGTGCGAGAGGGTCACAGGTCACCCGGTAGCATGGTGGAAGTAGAAGTCGGGACGTTACTTAGAGGTGCAGGTGGAGTCAATTCCGCGTCGGCCCCGGCTCCGCCGCAGCCGGGCTTCGGGCGGGGCGTCCTGCTTCCGTTCGGCTCGTAACTCGTTTATCTTCCCACGCTTGCGAACCCTGGTCCACTCCGGACCTCGGCGACCACCAGACGCATTCAGGAGCATCCCGTGAAGGCCGACCTCCATCCCGTGTACCAGAAGCTGAACGCGATCTGCGCGTGCGGCAATTCCTTCGAGACGCGCTCGACGTCGAACTCCATCCATGTCGAAGTGTGCGCCCGCTGCCACCCGTACTATACCGGCAAGCAGCGCCTGATGGACACCGCTGGCCGCGTGGATCGGTTCCGCCGCCGGTATCAGGCAGGCGCCGACGCCACAAAGGAGTAGGACATGGAGGCGCGCCTCCGCCAGGCCCTGGCCAGAGCGGAGGAGGTGTCGCAGGAGTTGTCCGATCCTGCCACCGCCCGGGATGCGAAGCGCCTGACCACCCTCGGACGGGAGCATGCCCGACTGGCGCCGATCGTGCGCGTGGCGGAGCAGCTCCGGCGGATGGAAGACGAACTTGCCCAGGCTCGGGAGATGGCGGAGGAAGCCGATCCCGAGCTTGTGGCATTGGCCCGCGGAGACCTCGACCGCCTCCCGCCCGAGATCGACGCGCTCCGCGCCGACCTGTATGACCTCCTGCTGCCCCGCGATCCCCTCGATGATCGCGATGCCATCGTCGAAATCCGGGCCGGCACCGGTGGAGACGAGGCCGCCCTCTTTGCCGCCGACCTCTACCGGATGTACACCCGGTACTGTGAACGGCACGGGCTGCGGATCGAGCTGATTTCCGAGAGCGGCGCGTCCCTCGGAGGGCTCCGGGAGGTGATCTTCGCCGTGCGCGGCCAGGACGCCTTCGGCCGGCTCCGGCGGGAGTCGGGTGTCCACCGGGTGCAGCGGGTCCCCGCCACCGAGACCCAGGGCCGGATTCATACCAGCGCCGCGACGGTCGCCGTCCTTCCGGAAGCCGAGGAAGTGGACGTCAGGATCGAGCAGAAGGACCTCAAGATCGACGTCTTCCGCTCCTCGGGACCGGGTGGGCAGAGCGTCAACACGACCGACAGCGCGGTGCGGATCACCCACCTGCCGAGCGGCCTCGTCGTCAGCCAGCAGGACCAGAAGTCGCAGCTCCAGAACAAGCTCAAGGCGATGGAGGTGCTCCGGGCCCGGCTGCTCGACCGGATGATCGCCGAGCAGGAATCGGCGCGGGCGCAGGACCGCCGGGCCATGGTCGGCACCGGCGACCGTTCCGCGAAGATCCGGACCTACAACTACCCCCAGAGCCGGGTGACCGATCACCGGATCAACCTGTCGGTGCACAACCTGCCCGACATCATGGATGGCCGGATCGACGAGGTCCTGGAGGCGCTGCGGGTCGCCAGCCGGCAGGAGGCAGCGGCCAGTGGTGACTGACGCCCCGCAGACCGCCGCCGGGTGGCTGGAAACGGCGGCCGCCCTCCTGCACGCGGCCGGCGTCCCCGACGCCCGGCGTGAGGCGGCACGGCTGGCCGAGGCGGCCTGGGGCCTCGCCCCCGGACAGGCCAGGGTACACTCGGACTCGACCCTGTCCGCCGCGGCGGCCGGGCGCCTCATGACCCTCGCCGGACGCCGCGCGCAGGGCGAGCCGCTCGCCTACGTGGCGGGGTCGGCCGGATTTCGCCGCCTCGACCTGGTGTCCGATCGGCGGGCGCTGATCCCGCGTCCCGAAACCGAAGGGCTGGTTGGACTCGTCTTGGAGAGAATGGGCCGGGGTGTCGTGGCGGA
This sequence comes from Gemmatimonadota bacterium, assembly GCA_024641745.1. GTDB lineage: Bacteria > Gemmatimonadota > Gemmatimonadetes > Gemmatimonadales > GWC2-71-9 > SPDF01. The sequence continues at coordinate 5,283 of JAHECL010000113.1, forward strand.
CGTCTGCACGGGGAGCGGCTGCGTGGCCCTCTCGCTGGCCCAGGAAGGCGACTACGAGCGTGTGCTGGGCATCGACTCCTCGGAGGAGGCGCTCGCGCTCGCCCGGGAGAACGGCGACCGGAACGGCCTGACGGTGGAGTGGCGCCTCGGCGACCTCCTCGAACCGCTCCGGGGCGAACGGCTCGATGTGCTGGTGGCCAACCCGCCGTACCTCACGAGCGGGGAATACCGGGTGCTCGACGGCACCGTGCGCGCGTGGGAGCCCCGGCTGGCGCTGGAGAGCGGCGCGGACGGCCTCGAGGCGACGCGACGGCTGCTCGAGCAGGGACCGACCGTGGTGAAGCCCGGTGGGTGGATGGCGCTGGAAGTGGATTGTGAACGGGCGGCCACCGTGGCCCGCCTCGCCGCCGGGTTCGGCTGGTTGGACCCTGCTGTGCACCATGACCTTTTTGGCCGCGCGCGTTATGTGCTCGCGCGGAGGAGTGAATCGTCGTGATCTGGGAGAAGGCGAAGGACCTCGGCCGCTTGATCGGCCAGTCAAACGAGTACAAGACGCTCCGTCGGACCGAGCAGGCGCTGCGCGAGGATGAGCCCACCGTGGCCAAGCTCGACGCGATCCAGCAGCTCGCCACCAAGGTGGACCAGATGATGGCGGCGGGGCAGATGCCCGACCAGGAGACGACCACCGCGTACGAGACCGCGGTGCGCGAACTGGAGCTGAGCGCGACCGGCCAGGCCTACGCCGTCGCCCGGGCCAACTTCGAAAAGCTGATGACCAAGGTCAACCAGGAAATCAGCACCGGGATGGAAGCGGGCGCCACGAGCGGCATCATCACCCTCTGATGTCCGCCCCGGGGAGCTTCGTCGTCGTCGAGGGCCCCGAAGGGTCCGGGAAGTCGACCCTGGTGCGGGGACTCGCCCTGCGGATGGCGGCGGCGGGGCGGGAGCCGGTCGTGGTGCGTGAGCCGGGGGGGACATCGGTCGCCGAATCGGTGCGGACGGCGCTCCTCGAGGCCGACCACGCGGTGAGCCCGGTCGCGGAACTGTTCCTGTTCCTGGCCGCGCGGGCCGACCTGACGGCGCAGGTGATTCGTCCCGCCCTCACGGCCGGGCGCGTCGTGCTGGCGGACCGGTTCACCCTCTCCTCCGAGATCTACCAGGTGGTGGGGCGGGGACTGGACCGGGCGCTGGTCATGGCGGGCAATGCCGCCGCCACCGGGGGACTCCAGCCCGAGATAACCCTTGTGCTCGACCTGCCGCCCGGGGTGGGACGCCGCCGGCAGGAAGCGGCGGGGAAGGCGCTGGACCGGCTCGACCGGGAGTCGAGCGCATTTCACGACCGGATATGTGATGCCTACGTCGCGGTGACGGGGCCCGGCATGGTACACTTGGACGCGACCTTGTCCGCCGAGCCGTTGCTCGAGGCAGCCTGGCACGCCGTGGTCGACCGGCGGCCTGATCTATGGAGGAAGTCATGAAGCAGCGGTGGGGACTCATCTTGGTGGTCGCCTGTATCTCGTTTCTCTCCGGCGGCTGGCTC
>JAHECL010000114.1 GCA_024641745.1 Gemmatimonadota bacterium
CAGGCGGTCGGCCTCGGCGCAAAGCTCCACGCCGACCAGCTGTCGTCCGGCGGAGGCGCCGAACTGGCCGCCGAGGTGGGGGCGCTGAGCGCCGACCACCTCGAGTGCGCCTCGGACACCGGCATCGCCGCGATGGCAGGCGCGGGTGTCGTGGCCGTGAGCCTGCCGATCGCCACCCTCTACCTGCGCCAGGCGCCGATGCGGGCCCGGAAGTTCATCGAGGCCGGGGTGCCGGTGGCGGTGGCGACCGACTTCAACCCCGGGTCCGCCCCCAGCTGGGACCTGCCGCTGGCGATGATGCTCGCGTGCCATCTCCAGCGCATGACGCCGGCGGAGGCGCTCAAGGGCGCCACCAGCATCGCGGCGAAGGCGCTGGGGCTCGAGGGGGAGGCGGGGGAGGTGGCGGTGGGGACCCGGGCAGACCTCGCCGTCATCGACTCGCCCGACGTGAACCACTGGCTCTATCACTTCCGGCCGAACGCCTGCATGCTGACCGTGGCGTCCGGCCGCGTCTGCTGGGAGGCACCATCGTTCCGGCCATCGAGGGGACCGCATGTCGACCTTCACCACGCCTGACGTCATCCTTCCGACCACCGGTGGAGACGATCCCCGCATCGGTCACCTGCTCGGCACGCACCTGACCGAGGGGGAGGTGCCGCGCGCAGTGCTCATCGGGTTTCCTTCCGATGAAGGAGTGCACCGGAACGGCGGCCGGGTGGGTGCGGCGGGCGCGCCCGACGAAATCCGCCGGATGCTCTTCCGGCTGACGCCCGACCCCGAGCGCTACGAGGAATCGGTCGACCTGCTCGAGCACACCCTCGACCTCGGCAACCTGGCCCTGAGCGACGACGTGGAACGGGACCAGGCGCTCCTGGGCGAGACGCTGGCGCCGCTGCTCGCCGCGGGCTCGTTCGTGATCGTCCTGGGCGGCGGGCACGAGACGTCGTACGGACATTTCCAGGGCTACGTCGGGCAGGGTGCGCGGGTGGCGATCCTCAACTGGGATTCCCATCCCGATGTCCGCGACCTGGAGCAGGGGCTCGGCCACGCCGGCTCGGCGTTCCGGCAGGCGATGCTCGATCCCTCGGGCGCCTGCCGGCAGTTCGTGGCCGCCGGGCTCCTGCCGCACGTCGTGGCCCGGTCCCACCTCGAGTTCCTGGCGGCGCACGGCGCGCGGTTCGTCTGGCAGCGCGACCTGTCCCATGCGCGGATCGACGAGATCTACGGGTCGCTCGAGGGCCCGTCGTTCGTCAGCTTCGACCTGGACGCAGTGGACCAGTCGGTGGCGCCGGGCGCCAGCTCGCCGGCGGTGGGCGGCATCTCCTCCGAACTCTGGCTGCACGCCGCCTACCGGGCCGGTCGCACCCGGGCAATCCAGTCCTGCGACGTGGTGGAGATGAACCCGGTGTACGACCGCGACAACGCGGCGGCCCGGCTGGCGGCGGTGACGGTGTGGAACGTCCTGCGGGGATTGGTGGAGCGGGACCTCTAGCTCAGGGCAGCGCCGGCCACTGCTGCGAGACGCAGTGGAAGGCGCCGAGCCCCCAGACGAGATCCACGGCGGGGATGGGCACGATGCGGCGGGTGGGGAAGAGTTCCTGCAGCGTGGCCTGCGCCGCGCCGTCGCGCGCAGGATCATAGGTCGGGAGCAGCACGACGCCGTTGGCGATGTAGAAATTGGCGTAGCTGGCGGGCAGGCGCTGGCCGTCCTGATGGAGCGCGCCGGGCATCGGCAGCGTCACGATCCGGAGCGGGCGCCCATCCTGATCCGTCATTGTCCGGAGCCGCTTCAGGTTGTCCTGGAGCGGCTCGTAGTTTTCGTCCCGCGGGTCCTCCTCGACCACCGTCACCACCGTCCGTTCGTCGGTGAAGCGGGTGATGTCGTCCACGTGCCCGTCGGTGTCATCGCCCACGATCCCGTCGCCCAGCCACAGGATGTGCGTCACCCCGAGATAATCCCGGAGATACCCCTCGATGCCATCGCGCGTAAGCTGCGGATTGCGGTTCGGGTTGAGCAGGCACGCCTCGGTGGTGAGGAGGGTGCCGGCGCCGTTGACGTCGAGCGACCCGCCCTCCATCACGATGCCCGGGTGGAATACCGGAATGTGGTAGGCGGCGCCGATGCGGGTGGGGATCACGTCGTCGAGGTCGTAGGGCGGGTATTTCCCGCCCCACGCGTTGTATCCCCAGTCCACGATCGCTTCCTCGGGTCGCCCCTCGACAGTGCGTTGGACGAAGCAGGGCCCGTGGTCGCGGCACCAGGCGTCGTTGGTCGGGTTCTCGTGCAGGACGACGCGCCCGATGGGCAGGTCGAAGGGGCGGAGCAGGGACAGCACGTCGATGGCCATCTCGGGGCCGGAGACGTTGATGTGGACTTCCTCGTGCGGCGCGAGATGCCGCACCATTTCGGCAAAGACGCCGGGCACCGGCCCGAACTTGCCGGGCCAGGACGCCGTGTTGTGCGGCCAGGAGAGCCAGGTGCCGCGGTGGGGGGCCCACTCCGCCGGCATCCGATAGCCGAGCGCGGCGGGCGTGGGGCTGCCTCGATGCCTGCTCACCCGTCGAGATACCGCTGAGTGATGTCGCCGTAGGCGTCGATGCGGCGGTCGCGGAGGAAGGGCCAGTGGGTCCGGGCAACGTCCGTGAGTGCAAGGTTGCACTCGACCACCAGTACTTCCTCGTCCTCGCCGGCCCGCCCGAGCACCGCGCCATACGGGTCGGCCACGAAGCTCCCGCCCCAGAAGTCGATGCCGTTCGGTGACGCCATCCCCTCGTGCCCGACCCGGTTCACGGCGACGACATACACCCCGTTGGCGATGGCGTGGCTCCGCTGCATCGTGGTCCAGGCGTCCTTCTGCGCCGCGCCATACTCCTCCTTTTCCGCCGGCAGCCACCCGATCGCGGTCGGGTAGAAGAGCAACTGCGCGCCCCGGAGCGAGGTCAGGCGCGCTGCCTCCGGATACCACTGGTCCCAGCAGATCAGCACGCCGATCCGCCCCACGGCGGTGTCGAAGGTGCGAAAGCCGGTGTCACCGGGGGCGAAGTAGAACTTCTCGTAGTACTGTGGGTCGTCCGGGATGTGCATCTTCCGGTACTTGCCGAGGTAGCGGCCGTCGGCATCGAGCACGGCGGCGGTGTTGTGGTACAGGCCTTCCGCGCGCCGCTCGAACAGGGAGGCGACGATCACCACGCCCAGTTCGGCCGCGACGGCGCCGAGCGCCTCGGTGCTGGGTCCGGGAATCGCCTCGGCGAGCGCGAAGTGCGTGTGGTCCTCCGTCTGGCAGAAGTACTCGGAGCGGAAGAGTTCCTGCAGGCAGACGATGCGGGCGCCCTGCGCGGCCGCCTTCCGGACGCCGGCGACGGCGCGGGCGAGGTTGTCCGCGGCGTCGGGGGAGCAGCGCATCTGGACCAGGCCGACCGGGACGATCCGGGACGGAGGGGGTGTGGGCATGCCGGGAAAATACGGCTATTATCACCGCCTGCAACTTCCGCCCGGGCGGTCCCGTCCGGCCGAGGTCGATCCGGTCCCCCACCACATGCAGGAGTGCTCGATGCTGATCCCGTTGCTGCTCGTGCTCGCGCAGGATCCCCAGCCGGCGGCGGCCTCGCCGGTGGCCCGGGTGGAGGTCACCCCGGCCAGCGCGGAGTTGCAGGTGGGGCAGACGCTGCAGATGCAGGCTCGGGCCCTCGCGGCGAACGGGCAGCCGGTGCCGGAGGCGCGGATCCGCTGGTTCGCGGCGGGCAACGGCGGCACGGTGGACTCCACGGGGCTCCTGCGGGGCGGCTTCCTGGGCACGACCAGGGTGACGGCGGTGGCCGCCGTGAAGGGTTCGCGACCCTCCCTGGGCACCGCCGACATCCGGATTGTGCCGGCGCCGGCAGCGCGCATCGACTTTGTCGATCCCCCCTCGCGGATGGTGCCGGGGACGCGCCTGACCCTGGCGGCCGTGGTGTACAGCGCGCAGGGGGATCGCCGGCAGGAGGCGGTGGCGTACACCAGCAGCGCCCCGAACGTGGCGCGGGTGACACGTGAGGGCCGCCTGACGGCCCTGACGCCCGGCAGGGCGGTCATCACCGGCCGGGCGGGTTCCGCCAGCGCCACGCTGCCCATCGAGGTCCTGGGGGCCGCTGTGGACGCCGTCGTGCTCAGCCCGTCGGTGTCGACGGTCCGGACCGGCGACGTCGTCCAGTTCACTGCCACGGCGCTGGAGGCGAGCGGCAAGCAGCTGCCTCCGGTGGCCACCCGCTGGAGCATCGCCGCCGGCGAGGGGGTCGCGCTGATCGGCGCCGACGGCTCCTTTGTCGCGGAGACCCCCGGCACCTACACGATCACGGCGCAGATCGGGGGGCGCGGCGCGGATGCGCTGGTGGCGGTCGCCGCCCGCAAGGCGGGACGCGGATTCGAGGTCCTGGGTCGGCTGCCCATCACCGAACGCGCCGCCGAGGTGTGGATCCACCCGGCCGGCCGGTGCGCCTACCTGTCGACCATCTCCGACCGGGTGTACGCGATCGACGTGAGCGACCCGCGGGCCCCGGTCATCACCGACTCGATGATGACCAACGCCCGCCTGGTGAACGACGTGATGACGACGGAGGACGGCCGGTATGGGGTGTTTTCGCGGGAAGGGTCCTCGAACCGGAAGGACGGCATCGTGGTCTTCGATGCGGCCGACGCCTGCCACCCGAAGCCGATCGCCGAGTACACCGAGACCGTCTCGGGCGGTGTGCACAGCACCTACGTCTATCAGGGGCACGTCTACCTGACCGACGACGCCACGGGGTCGATGCGCGTCATCGACATCCTGGACCCCTACCAGCCGCGCGAGGTCGCGCGGTGGCAGACCGAGCAGGTGACCGAGGGGCGGTACCTGCATGACATCATGGTCACCGACGGGATCGCCTACCTGAGCTACTGGGACGACGGCCTGGTCGTGCTGGACGTCGGCAACGGGGTCAAGGGCGGGAGCCCGGAGCACCCGGTCTTCATCTCGCAGTTCAAGTACGACCTCGACGCGCTGTACGCCCGGGTGGACGAGTACTGGGGACTGAGCGCGCGCGGCACGCACACCGCCTGGCGCGCCGGCAAGTACGTGTTCATCGGCGACGAGGTGTATGCCAGCCGCGCCTCCACCGGGCTCAAGGACGGGAACGACCTGACCTTCGGCCGGCTGCAGGTGCTCGACGTGTCGAACCTGGAGAAGCCGCGGCTGGTCGCGTGGTATGAGCCGACCGACGGCGGGGTTCATAACATCTGGGTGGCGGGCGACACGCTCTACGTGGGGAACTACCAGGGCGGTGCGCGGGCGCTGGACATCTCCGGCGACCTGAAGGGCGACCTGCTGCGCCAGGGGCGCGAGATGGCCTGGACCTACACGGCGGACGACCAGGGCGCCAAGCCGCGCGCCACCTTTGCGTGGGGCGCCGTAGTGAAGGACGGCACCATCTACGTGCCGGACATCAACACCGGCCTCTGGATCCTGCGGCTGGAACCGAAGGGCGCAGCGATGCCGTAGCCCCGGCAGGGGGCCAGACGTGCAGGCGCCGCCCGGTCAGTGCACCAGCTTCCTGTACTTGAGGCGGTGCGGCTGGTCGGCGGAGGTGCCCTTGCGCCGGTGGAAGTCGGCGGCGTAGTCCTGGTAGTTCCCCTCGAACCAGACGACCTGGCTGTCCCCCTCGAAGGCGAGGATGTGCGTGGCGATCCGGTCGAGAAACCATCGGTCGTGGCTGATGACGACGGCGCAGCCGGGGAAGCCGATCAGCGCATCCTCCAGCGCGCGGAGAGTGTCGACGTCGAGGTCGTTGGTCGGTTCGTCGAGCAGGAGCAGGTTGCCCCCGGTCTTGAGCAGCTTGGCGAGGTGCAGGCGGTTCCGTTCTCCGCCCGAGAGGATGCCGACCTTCTTCTGCTGGTCGGTGCCGCGGAAGTTGAAGCCTGCACAGTAGGCCCTGGCGTTGACCTCGCGGCCGCCGAAATCGAGGACGTCGGCACCCCCGCTGATTTCCTCGTACACCGTCTTGCCAGGATCGAGCGCCTCGCGGCTCTGGTCCACGTACGAGGCCTGGACGGTCGACCCGATGGTGAGGGTGCCGGCGTCGGGCTGCTCCTGCCCGACGATCATCCGGAAGAGGGTGGTCTTGCCGGCCCCGTTGGCCCCGATGATCCCGACGATGCCGCCGCGCGGCAGCGCAAAGTCGAGCTGTTCAAACAGCAGCCGGTCGCCAAAACCCTTCGCGAGCCCGTTCGCGATGACGACCTCGTCGCCGAGCCGCGGCGGCCGCGGGATGAGGATTTCCGCCGTCCCCTCCCGCACCCGGTCCCCCTCCGCCAGCATTTCCTCATAGCGCGCGACCCGCGCCTTGCTCTTGGCCTGCCGCGCCCTCGGCGCCATGCGCACCCATTCCAGCTCGCGCTGCAGCGTGCGCTGGCGCGCGGAGGCCTGCTTCTCCTCGGTGGCGAGGCGGGCCTGCTTCTGCTCGAGCCACGAGGAATAGTTGCCCTTCCACGGGATGCCCTGCCCGCGGTCGAGCTCCAGGATCCAGCCCGCCACGTTGTCGAGGAAGTAGCGGTCGTGGGTGACGGCCACCACGGTCCCCGGAAAGTCGGCCAGGTGCCGTTCCAGCCACGCCACCGACTCGGCGTCAAGGTGGTTGGTCGGTTCATCGAGCAGCAGGAGGTCCGGCTGCTCCAGCAGGACCCGGCAGAGCGCCACGCGCCGCTTCTCGCCGCCGGAGAGGGTAGCGACGGAGGCATCGCCGGGGGGCAGGCGCAGCGCGTCCATG
>JAHECL010000026.1 GCA_024641745.1 Gemmatimonadota bacterium
ATCGGTGCCTGGCGCAGGTAGAGGGTGGCGATCGGCAGGCTCACGGCCACAACACCCGCGCCTGCCATCGCGGCGATGCCGGTGTCCGAGGCGCACTCGAGGTGGTCGGCGCTCAGCGCCCCCACCTCGGCGGCCAGTTCGGCGCCTCCACCGGACGACAGCTGGTCGGCGTGGAGCTTTGCGCCGAGGCCGACCGCCTGGCCGGCCAGCAGGATGGCACGGGCTTCATCGACACTGAAGGCGGTGTCCTCGACGAACACATCACAGCACTGCGCCAGCGATTCCGCGGCGATGGCCGGGAGCATCTCCTCGAGCAGGATCCGGATGTAGGCGGCCCGGTCGGCGCGGTGTTCGGCGGGGACGACATGGGCTCCGAGGAAGGTGGGCACGAGACGGGTGGGCTGGCTGGTCGCCAGGGTCCGGTACAGGCGGAGCAGCCGAAGTTCGGTCTCGAGGTCGAGCCCGTACCCGCTCTTGCACTCCACCGTCGTCACGCCGAGCCGCCGCATCCCGTCCAGCGCGGCGGTGGCCCGCGTCAGGAGCTCCGCATCGGGCGCGGCACGCGTGGCGCGCACGGTGGACATGATGCCGCCGCCGGCCCGGGCGATGTCGAGATACCCCACCCCCTGCAGGCGCTGCTCGAACTCGTCAGCGCGCCAGCCGCCGAAGGCCAGATGGGTGTGGCAGTCCACCAGCCCGGGCACCACGAGCCGGCCGCCGGCGTCGATCACCTCGTGACCGGCGTACGCGTCGGGCAGCTGGGCCGCCGGCCCGACCCACCGGATCGTGTCGTCGGTCCACGCAACGGCCGCGTCGGGGATGGGGTGGATCTCGGCCTGCCCGCCGGCGGCGCGGCAGGTGGCGAGCAGGCCGATGTTCCTGAGGATCGTCACGGGCGGGTCACTCGCCGTTGATCATCGGCAGGTCCACACCGCGCTCGCGTGCCGTCTCGATCGCGATCGGGTACCCGGCATCGGCGTGGCGCATCACGCCGGTCCCGGGATCGGCGGTGAGGACCCGCTGCAGCCGCCGGTCGGCCATCTCCGTCCCGTCCGCCACCGCCACCATCCCGGAATGGATCGAGTAGCCGATGCCAACGCCGCCGCCATGATGGAGCGACACCCAGCTGGCGCCGCAGGCGGTGTTCAGCATCGCATTGAGCAGCGGCCAGTCGGCGATGGCGTCCGACCCGTCCATCATCCCCTCCGTCTCCCGGTTCGGCGAGGCCACCGAGCCGGTATCGAGGTGGTCGCGCCCGATGACGATCGGCGCCTCGACCTTCCCCTTCTTGACCAGCCAGTTGAACCGCTGCCCCATCTCCGCGCGTTCCCCGTATTCCAGCCAGCAGATCCGCGCCGGGAGCCCCTGGAAGTGGACCTTCTCGCGGGCCTGCCGGATCCAGCGGGCCAGCGCCTCGTGCTTCGGGAAGGTCTCGAGCACCGCGTCGTCGGTGACGGCGATGTCGTTCGGGTTGCCGGAGAGGGCCGCCCAGCGGAAGGGGCCGGCGCCGCGGCAGAAGAGCGGGCGGATGAAGGCTGGCACGAAGCCGGGAAAGTCGAACGCCTCGGGCATGTTTCGGAGGTCCGCCACCTGACCCCGCAGGTTGTTGCCGTAGTCGAAGACGACGGCCCCGCGACGCTGCAGCTCCAGCATCGCGTCCACGTGAATGACCATCGAGTCGAGCACCCGGCCCTCGTAGCCCTTCGGGTCCGACTCCCGCAGCGCGGCGGCCTCTGCCAGGCTCAATCCGGCCGGGATGTACCCGACCCGGAGGTCGTGTGCCGAGGTCTGGTCGGTCACGACATCCAGCTGGACACCGCGCCGCACCAGTTCCGGCAGGACCTCGGCGATGTTGCCCACCAGGCCGACCGAGCAGGCGCGCCGCTCGGTGCGCGCCGCCTCCACCAGGCGCAGCGCCTCGTCGAGATCGGTCGAGATCACGTCGCAATACCCGGTATCGACCCTCCGCTGGATGCGGGTCGCGTCCACGTCGACGCCCAGCAGGACGCCGCCATTCATGGTGGCGGCCAGCGGCTGCGCACCGCCCATCCCGCCCAGGCCGCCGGTCACCACCAGGCGGCCGGCGAGGCTCCCGCCGAAGTGCTGGCGCGCACACTCCGCGAAGGTCTCGTAGGTGCCCTGCAGAATCCCCTGCGTGCCGATGTAGATCCACGACCCGGCGGTCATCTGCCCGTACATCGTGAGGCCGAGGGCGTCGAGCCGCCGGAACTCGTCCCAGTTGGCCCAGCGCGGCACCAGGTTGGCATTGGCGATCAGGACGCGCGGCGCCTCCTCGTGCGTCCGGAACACGCCGACCGGCTTCCCGCTCTGGACCAGCAGCGTCTCGTCGTTCTCCAGCCGCCGGAGCGTGGACACGATGCGATGGTAGCTGGGCCAGTCCCGCGCCGCCTTGCCGCCGCCGCCATACACGATCAGCTCTTCGGGGCGTTCCGCCACCGCGGGGTCGAGGTTGTTCATGAGCATCCGCAGGGCGGCTTCCTGGTGCCAGCCCTTGCAGGAGAGCGCGGTGCCCCGGGGGGCATGGATGGGCGAGAACGCGGTGGGGGCGGTCATGGCAGGTCGCAGGTCGGAGATGAACCAGGAAATCTAATGGCGATAGCCCGGGCCACGAACCACGCGTCCCGCGGCGGCCCCGGTCGGTTCGCCGTTCCGCAGCGCCTGCACGCCGTTGACCCAGACGTCACGGACCCCGGTGGCATACTGGTGCGGCTGGTCGAACGTCGCCCGATCGGCGATCGTGGCGGGATCGAACACGACAATGTCCGCATGGTTGCCGGGCACGAGGCGGCCGCGGCGTGACAGGCTCAGGTTGTCGGCAGGCTGCGAGGTCAGCCGCCGGATGGCCTCGGGCAGCGTGATGAGCTGCTCCTCACGGACGTACTTGCCGAGCAGCCGGGCAAAGTTCCCGTAGGCCCGCGGGTGGGTGCCCGAGAGGAGGAACACCCCTTCCGCACTCATCGAGCCGCCGTCAGAGCCGAAGCTCATGTACGGCAGCTGAATCTTCCGGCGGACATTCTCCTCCGACATCGTGAAGAAGACGCACCCGACGCGGCTGTCGTCCTCGATCACGAGGTCCATCGCCGTCTCGGCGGGAGAGGTCCCCCTCATCGTGGCCACCTCGGCCAGGGTCTTCCCGGTGAGCGGCTTGAGCGCCGGGTTCTTGAAGCCCACCAGCAGGATCCCCTGGGCGCCGCCCGCGTTGACGAAGGCGTTATCGAAGGTGTCCCCACCCTCCATCTCCCGCAGCAATCGCCGCCGGATCGCCGGATCCTTCAGGCGAGCCACCCAGGCGTCGTGCCCCCCCTCCTGGACCCAGGTCGGCATCGTCGCATCAAGTCCGGTCGAGCTGGCCGGGTAGGTGTACATGTCGGTGGTGATCCGCAGCCCGGCCGCCCGGGCGGAGTCGATCAGCGCGATCACCGAGTCGAGTTTCGCCCAGTTGGGGCGGCCGGAGGCCTTCAAATGGTAGATCTCGGCAGGGACCCCGGCCTCGGACGCGATAGTGATCAGCTCCCTGGCCGCCGTCATCACCCCGCTGCCCTCGTCGCGGATGTGAGAGATGTACATCCCCCCCGATTCGCCGGCCGCCCGCGCCAGCGCGACCAGTTCCCCGGTCGTCGCGTAGTTCGCGGGCGCATAGATCAGCGAGGACCCGACGCCCAGTGCCCCCTCCGCCATGCCCTGCCGGACCAACTCCTGCATCCGTGCCAGCTCCTCGGCGGTCGCAGGCCGGTTGGTGTACCCCACCTCATGAATCCGCACCGTCGTGGCCCCGACGAAGGACGCGACATTGGTGGCGATGCCACCGGCCACGACATGATCGAGGTACTCGCCGAGAGTCGTCCAGGGGACATCGAACGTGAGGTCCCCCTGGCGCGCGATCACCTCCGCCCGCATTGAATCGGTGAGCGGACCCATCGACCAGCCCTCGCCGAACACCTCGAGCGTCACCCCCTGGCGAAGGTCCCCCTGGGACCGCCCGTCGACCAGCAGGTCCTCCACCGCCCAGCTGAGCATGTTGACGAACCCGGGCGCGACCGCGAGTCCCGTGGCGTCGACCTCCGACCGTCCCCGCGCTCCGCCAAGGTCGCCGACGGCGACGATGGAATCGCCGAGGACGGCCACGTCCGCCACCGCGGGCTCGCCGCCCGAGCCGTCGTACACCGTGCCATGGCGAATGATGAGGTCGTACTCGGCCGCTGGCCGGCAGGAGCCAAGGCCGATGACCGCACAGAGGAGCACGCATGGCAGGAGACGCACGGGCAGGTCCGCGTGGGAGTGAGTGGGGCGCTGGGACGGCATGGACGCGGAAGCCGGATCGCGCGGCGATCCCGCGGGCTGCCAGGGAGGGTCAGGCCAGCTGGTCGAGCTCGGCCTTCATGTCGAGGGCCGTCGACCAGCGCTTCTCGCGGTCCTTCGCGAGGGCGCGCTGGACGGCGCGGGCCAGTCCGGCCGGGATCCCGGTGCGCAATTCCGTCAGGTCCGGCGCCTCGGCAGTCTGCTGCAGCTGCAGCACGACGGCCTCGCTCCGGTGCACGAAGGGCGGCCGCCCGGCGAGCGCCTCGAAGAGGACGCAGCCGAGGGAATAGATGTCGCTGCGGTGGTCGAGGTCCTTGACGGCGATCACCTGTTCCGGACTCATGTACGAGGAGGTGCCGACGGTGAAGCCCGACCGCGTGAGCTTCTCGTCGCCGGCGGCCTCGATCGCGCGCGCGATGCCGAAGTCGAGCAGCATCGCCCCGCCGGACGACAGGACGATGTTGTCCGGCTTGACGTCCCGGTGGACGATGTTGTTCTGGTGGGCGTAGGCCAGCGCGCTCAGCATGTCGCGGCCGATCCGCACCGCGTCGTCCACGGACACGCGGCGGACCTGGGCGATATGCTCCTTCAGGGTGGGCCCCTCGATGTAGTCCATCGCCAGGTAGACGAGCCAGTCCCGCTCGCCGTAGTCCAGCATCCTGGCCACGTTGGGGTGGGCCAGGCGCGACAGGGTCTTGATTTCCCGGAGAAAACGGTCGGCCGTCGCGGTGACCACCAGCTCGGGGTGCAGCACCTTCAGCGCGATGGCCCGTCCCTCGAGATCCCGGGCGAAGAAGACCCGGCCGGCACCGCCGCGCGCCAGTTCCCGTTCGACCGTGTACCGGTCGCGCAGGGACTCCTGGATCATCGGGAGCAGATCACGGCGCATCAGGCTGAGCTCCACATCATGGTGTAAAGTCGGTCCGCAAGGGCCCCCGGCGCAAGGTGGGATTTGCCGCGCGCGTGGCCCTGTGCAACCTTTTCGGACTTGAGGGTGTCCAATCCCCTGAATGCGAACCTCAGCTCCCGGAGTCCCGGCCCTGACCCGAGACCCATCCGACTCGCTGCACGCAGACGACGCCGTCGAGGTGACCCTCGCCGCGAGTGGGGACGCGCAGGCCTTCGAGCGGCTGTACCGGCGGCACCTCAGCCGGGTGCACAACCTCGTCCGCCGCATGTACGGACAGGACGACAGCGAGGAACTGACCCAGGATGTCTTCGTCCGCGCCTGGGAGAAGCTGGGGACCTTCCGGGGCGAATCGGCGTTCTCGACCTGGCTGCATCGGCTGGCGGTGAACGTGATCCTGACCCGGCGGGCAGAGCGGGGCCGGCGCCGGAACCGCTTCAGCGAGGACGACCGGGTGCTGGCCTCCGCCACGGCACGCCGCTCGAGCCCCGAAGTGGCGATGGACCTCGAGGGAGCGCTGGGACGGCTCCCCGACGGAGCCCGGGAGGTATTCGTGCTCCACGACGTTGAGGGATATCGACACGAGGAAATCGCCGAGATGCTCGGCCTCGCCACCGGGACCTCCAAATCCCAGCTCCACCGCGCCCGGATGGCACTCCGGAACTGGCTTGACTGAATGAGGGAAGGACACCATGACCGACCGCTGGACTGATCGACTCTCGGAATACCTCGACGGCGACCTCGCCGCCCAGGAGCGACAGGCCCTCGAGGCCCACCTCGGCGAGTGCGAGGAGTGCCGTACCGCCCTTGGCGACCTGCGGCAGGTGGTCCAGCGCGCCCACGGGCTCGTGGACCGACCGGTCACGGCCGACCTCTGGCCCGGGATCGCCGCCCGGATCGGTGCGGGAGGGGCCCCCGTGGCCGACCTCGCCGCCGTCCGCGCCCGGCGCCGGGTGACCCTCAGCCTGCCCCAGCTGGCCGCCGCGGCGGTGCTGTTGCTCGCCGTCGGCGCCGGTGCGACCGCCCTGATGACCCGGCCGACCAGCCCACCCCCCGCGATCGCCGTGCGCAACGCGACTGGGGCGCCCCGGGTACTCCCGGCCGCGCTGCCCGGACCCGCCGAGCTCAGCTACGACACTGCGGTCCGGAATCTCGAATCAGCGCTGGACGCCGGCCGCGGCCGGCTCAGCCCCAGGACGGTCATCGTGCTCGAGCGGAACCTGGCCCGGATTGACGTGGCCATCGCCGAGGCCCGGACCGCGCTGGAGGCCGACCCTGCGAACGCGTACCTGAGCGCCCACCTGGCCAGCACGATGCAGCAGAAACTCGCCCTGCTCCAGCAGGCCACCGTACTCGCCGACGTCGCGAGCTGAAAGGACCACCCATGTTACTCACCACTGCCGCCCTCCTGACCACGCTCCTCTCCCAGCCGGGCGCCGACACGACGATGGCCGTCACCAGGGGCACCCGCCTGTCCGTCAACAACCACGCCGGCCGTATCACCGTCACGGCCTGGAACCGGGACGAATTGCAGGTACGCTCGGTCTCCTCGGACGACGACGCAAGCCTTCGGGTCGACGCCTCGGGCCAGGACATCCGGATTTCCCAGCGGATGCAGTACGGGCCATCCGAGATCGACATCACCATCAGCGCCCCCGCCTGGATGGCGCTGAACCTCCAGGGCATCGAGACCGAGATCGTGGTCTCCGGCAGCAGGGCCCCGGTCAGCGCGCAGTCGGTCGAGGGCGACGTGACCATCACCGGCGGCGTCGACAATGTGTCCGTCAACGCCGTCGAGGGCGACGTGCGGGTCAGCGGCGTCCAGGGCTCCCTGTCCATCCAGGCGGTCGACGGCGACGTGATCGTGCAGGACCTGACGGGCGCGCTGACCGTCGAGGGGATCGACGGGACGATTCGCCTGGGCAAGATCACCTCCTCGTCCGTGCGGGTGAGCACCGTCGATGGCGATGTGGAATTCGCCGGGGCCCTGGCGGCGAACGGCCGGTACGGGTTCAAGACCCACGACGGCGACATCACCATCCGCCCGGTCGGTGCCCTCAACGCGACGGTTTCGGTCTCCACCTGGAACGGCGAGTTCGAGTCGGCGGTGCCGGTGACCATCAGCGGCAGCCAGGAGGGCAAGCGCTTCAGCTTCACGGTCGGCACCGGCAGCGCCCGGCTCGACCTCGAGGCCTTTGATGGCCTCATCCGGCTTGAGAAGTAGCCTGGTTTTCCCGAGACAGGAGATCCACCAGATGAAGACAGCCAGCATGCTCGCCCTCGCCCTCCTCGCCGGGGCCGGTCTCTCGCCCCTGGAGGCACAGTCCGACACCTGGAACTGGAAGGGCGCCGTGGCCCCCGGCAAGACCATCGAGATCAAGGGCGTCAACGGCGATGTGCGCGCGGTCGCCACCTCCGGGTCGGAGGTCATGGTCACCGCGGTCAAGAAGGGGCGGAAGTCGGACCCGGGTTCCGTCAAGATCGAGGTGGTGACCAGCGCCGCAGGCGTGACCATCTGCGCGGTCTACCCGAGCAGCGGCGACAAGACCAACGCCTGCGCCGCGGGAGACGGCGGGCACATGTCCACCAAGGACAACGACGTCAGCGTGACGTTCACCGTCCAGGTGCCCGCCGGCGTCAAGTTCGCGGGCCGCACCGTCAACGGCGCCGTGGCCACCGAACGCCTCGGCAGCGACGCCGACGTGGCCACCGTCAACGGCGACGTGCGGGTGGTGGCGGCCGGCGTGGTCCGCGCCAGCACCGTCAACGGGTCGATCGAAGTCTCGATGGGCAAGGCCAACTGGACCGGGACGGTGGAGCTCAGCACCGTCAACGGAAGCATCCGGGCCGCCTTCCCGGCCGATTTCAGCGCCGAGGTCAACGGCTCGACCGTGAACGGCAGCATCGAGTCGGAGTTCCCGCTGACGGTCCAGGGCAAGTTCGGCCCCCGGAGCGTCCACGGGACCATCGGCGCCGGGGGCCGCACCCTCGACCTCGCGACGGTCAACGGCAGCATCACGCTGGTCAAGGGCTCGTAGCCGCCGAAACCTCGCACCGGGTAGATTCGTCTGGTGAGCATGCCACTCGAATCGTCATGGGGCCGCCGCGCGCAGGCGTGGCGGCCCGCTTCACGCCTCCATCGGGGATGGCTCGTCCTGAGCCTCACCCTGGCCTGGGGGCTCCCCCTCCGCGCCCAGACCGCCAACCCCGGTGACGGCAAAGTGGCACACGCCACCAGGCTGACGACGGCCGCCCCCCACATCGACGGCCACCTGGGTGACTCGGCGTGGGCCGGCGCCAGGTGGATGTCCGACTTCCACCAGAAGGACCCGGTCGAGAACGGCACGCCGACCGACCGCACGGAGGTGGCGTTCCTGTACGACGATGATGCCCTCTACGTGGGCGCCCGGCTCTACAGCGACCGCGTGGCGGAGATCCCGCGCTCGGTCACCCGGCGCGACCAGTTCAGCAACGGCGAGTACTTCATCATCTCGCTCGATCCCTACCACGACAAGCGGACCGGCTACAGCTTCAGCGTCAGTTCGGGGGGCGTCCAGGGGGACTCCTACCACCCGCGGGACGAGGAGGATCGCCGCGATCCGGCGTACAACCCGGTCTGGGAAGCGAAGATCTCCTTCGACAGCCTGGGGTGGTACGCGGAGCTGCGGATCCCCTTCTCCCAGATTCGCTTCAACAACCAGCCGGTGCAGAAGTGGGGACTCAACATCAACCGGTGGCGTCCGGGGTTTGACGAAGACGTCTACTGGGTAGTGATCCCGCGCACCCAGTCTGGGTTCTTCTCCCGGTTCGGGACCCTCGAGGGCATGGACGACATTCAGCCCCGGCGCAGCGCCGAGTTCATCCCCTACGTCGCCGGAACGGCCAATTTCGTGGGCACACCGGAGGAGGCCAACCCCTTCAACGACGGCAGCACCACCGACGCCCGCCTCGGCGCCGACGTCAAGGTGGGCATCGGCCAGAACCTGACCCTCGATGCCACCATCAATCCCGACTTCGGCCAGGTCGAGGCCGACCCCGCCGAGGTCAACCTCTCCGCGTTCGAGACCTTCTTCCGGGAGCAGCGGCCCTTCTTCATCGAGGGCAACCAGCTCCTGCAGGGCCGCGGACCGGGGTACTACTACAGTCGGCGGATCGGTGGCCAGCCCCGGGGCACCCCGACCGGCGGCTTCGTGGACGATGCCGACTTCGTCGATGAGCCGGGGTACGCCACCATCCTGGGCGCGGCCAAGCTCACCGGACGGACGTCTTCGGGAATGTCGATCGGGGCGCTCGCCGCCCTGACGCAGCGGGAGTACGCCACCACCTACAACGCAGCGGACAACGCGTACAACAAGGTGGCGGTGGAACCGATGACCTTCTACGGCATCGCGCGCCTCCAGCAGGAACTCGGGCCGTCGGCCTCCACAGTCGGCATGACGCTGACCGCGCTCTCACGCAGTTTCTCCGACGCGGCGCCCCTCTCGCTGCAGATGAACAGCGAGGCCTTCACCGGGGGCGCCGACTGGCTGGCCCGGCTCCACGACGGTCAGTACGAGATCAGCGGGCACGCCGGGTTCAGCTACATCGGGGGATCGACCGATGCGGTCACCGGCGTCCAGCTCTCGTCCGCCCACTATTTCCAGCGGCCGGACCAGGACTACGCCCTCCTCGACACCACGCGCACCTCCCTCGCCGGCTACTCGCTCGCCCTCGAGGCGGCCAAGACCAGCGGCCGCCACTGGACCGGTGGCGTCGAGCTCGAAGCGGAGTCGCCGGGCTTCGAGCTCAACGATGCCGGCCGGCTCTCGAGCGCCGACGACATCGGCGCCGGGGTCTACGTCAACTATCGGGAGAACACCCCGGGTCCGGTGTTCCGCTTCTACCGTGTCGGCCTCTCGTTGTCGTCGGGCTGGAACTTCGGGGGGACGCGCACCTACTCGGCGATCCGCCTGAACACCAACCAGATGTGGCAGAACTACCTGAATACCTCCTTCGGAGCCTGGTACCGTCCCCAGAGCATCAGCGACGACCTCACCCGGGGTGGGCCGCTGATGGGTACCGGAGAGGAAATGGGGGTGCAGGGAGAGGTGAGTACCAGCCGTGGGAAGCCGTATCAGGGCAACCTCTCGCTCACCCTGAACCAGGGACAGTTCGGCAGCCAGCGCCAGAGCGTCGGCATCGGCCTGAACGCCCGTCCCGGCAGCCGGTGGCAATTTTCGGTGGCGCCCAGCTGGCAGCACAGCGTCAACCCGCGCCAGTACGTCGCGACGGTGGACGGCGGCACCGCCGCCACTTACGGCGGCCGATACGTCTTCGCGTCGGTAGACCAGACCACGCTCTCGATGCAGCTCCGGCTCAACTACTCCTTCACGCCGCTCCTGACGCTGGAGGTGTACGCGGAGCCCTTCGCAGCGAGTGGCGCCTACTCCCGGTACGGCCAGCTCTCCTCCGCCGGCTCCACGGCCCTCCTGGAGTACGGGACGGGCAACACCAGCATTACGGAGGATCCGGACGGCAACTACACCGTCACGGACGGGAACAGCGGGCAGGTCTTCACGCTCGAAAACAACGACTTCAACGTGCTCAGCTACCGCAGCAACGTCGTGCTCCGGTGGGAATGGCGCCCGGGCAGCGCCCTGTTCCTCATCTGGCAGCAGAATCGCAACTCGTTCTGCGCGGCCGGCTATGACTCGGGGATCTGCTACCAGGACGACGTGGCGCCGGGCAGCGATGTGCGCCCCGGGGACCTGTGGAGCACCCGCACCGCGCCGGGCGACAACACCCTCGTGTTCAAGGCCACCTACTGGTTTTCGGTCCACTGACGCCGGGAGGCACCGGGGAGGCCCGGGAAGACGACAGCCGCTCCGCGATGGCGGCGGCAAATCGATCCGGCGCGGCCGGATCCCAGGTGAGGAACATCGACGGCTCGGTCACCTCGAGCTCGAGGAGGCGATGCTCGCCGTGGGCAGATGTCAGGAGATCCACCCGGGCGTAGAGCGTATCCTCCCCCATCGCATCGAGCACCCGCTGGCCGGCCGCCAGCTCGTCCAACGTCGGCTCGACCGAAAGGACCCTTCCCCCGTGCTCGGTCTGGACCCGAAAGTCCCCATGGCCCGGGATCTTGCGCACGGCATGGCTGAACCGGCCGTTGAAGTAGAGGAGCGACAGCTCGCCGAGGGTGGAGACTTCCGCGATGTAGGGCTGCACCATCATCGCCCGCTGCGTCAGCTGCTCCGTCAGGAACCGACGGCCCTCATCGAGCGAGTCGGGGCCGACAAGGCGGGTGCGCCGGGCCCCGGCCGAGACCACCGGCTTCAGGACGACTTCGCTCCACCCCGACTCGGCGAGGAGCCCCGCCAGATCATGGGCCTCGCCGCGGTCGAACCACCGCGTGGGCACAATCGGCACCCCACCATCCTCCAGCGCGCGCAGGTACCGCTTGTCGGTGTTCCAGCGGAGCATCGAGGCCGGATTCCAGAGCGGCCGCAGGGCGGCGACCCGGTCGGCCCACGCGAGAAAGGCGCCGATCTTGTTGGGATAGTCCCAGGTCGTCCGCACCACCACCAGGTCGTAGGCGGTCCAGTCCACATCGGCATCGTTCCAGACCACGGGCACCCCTTCGATGCCCGCCTTGCGAAGCGCCGGAATGAGCGGGGCGTCCTCCTCGTCGAGGTCCGGGAGGGCGAGGCAGGTGGCGAGGGCGACGTGAGGCATGAGATCGAGGGCGGGTGGAGGGTGAAAACAGAGCGGCCGGCCCGAGGGCCGGCCGCTCGACATCGGGACGGCGGGATTTGAACCCGCGACCCCTGCAACCCCATTGCAGTGCGCTACCAGACTGCGCTACGTCCCGTGAATCGAGGCCCAAAGCTACTCATCCGCCCCGGCTTGGGGAAGGGGCGGCGAATCGATATGTTGCAGTCTCCCCATACCACCACCCGGAGCCGACATGGATCGCCGCTCGTTCGTACACCGCACCGCAGGCGGCGTGGCCGCCCTGGGCGCACTCCGCCTGCTCTCCGCCTGCCGGCCGGACGCCCCCACCGCCGCGGAGGACGCCGAATTCGTCGCGCTCCGGGAGCGATACTTCCTGAAGACGCTGAAGCTCAACCCCGTGACGTCGACTTA
Organism: Gemmatimonadota bacterium; assembly: GCA_024641745.1. Taxonomy (GTDB): domain Bacteria; phylum Gemmatimonadota; class Gemmatimonadetes; order Gemmatimonadales; family GWC2-71-9; genus SPDF01. The sequence goes on from JAHECL010000026.1 coordinate 12,353, forward strand.
CCTGGGGGGCGACGGCTATTCGCCGCAGCTGGCCGCCACGAACGGGCGGCTCCGTGACTTCAGCCCCACCGCCCTCCAGGAGGAAGTGGTCTTTCTCCAGTCCATCATCACCGCCCTCGGCGCCACCCCTGTCGCGACGCTCTCGCCGCAGGCCCGCATCGACCATGCGGTGGTCGGGGCGCAGGCGGCCTACATGGTGCACCAGCTCGCCGATCGCCGGTACCAGGAACGGTGCGTGGACACCTATGTCGCCGAACCATTCCGCGGCATCGACTGGCAGATCCAGGGCATGACGGACGTGGGCGACGGTCTCCTCGGCACGGAGCAGGAATGGTCGCTCGTCGCGGCGCGGGTCGGCGCGGTCCCCGCGTACGTGGAGGTCGCCAAGGGCAATCTCCTCGCCGGCAAGGCGGCGGGCAACGTCCCTGACGCCCGGCTCATCGCCCGTGATGGCATCGCCGGGGCGGCCGCAAACGTGGAGTATTTCTCGACGACCCTGCCGGGGCTTGCGAAGGAGTACATCGGCGATCGTTCCTTCGCCGGCACCATGCTCCCGCAATTGGCAGGGTCCGGCGCTGCCGCCGGCGCCGCCTACGATTCGATGGTCGGGTTTCTCAAGAGCACCTATGACCCGAACGACACCACCGATCGCTACGCCGTCGGGGAGGAAGAATACGCCTGGCGGGTGGCCAATTGCCTGCGGGAGACACGGTCCCCGGCCGAACTGTACGAGTACGGCGCGGCGCAGGTGGCGGAATACGAAGCGAGGGTATTCCGGGTGGCGGAGGAGGTCTCCCGGCAGGCGGCTCTCGGCCTCCAGTGGGGCAGTGACGCGGAACGCCGTGCGGGTGTCCGGGCGGTGATGGACCACCTGGCCACCGATTCGCCGAAGAACGACACCGAGCTGTTCGACTGGTACAAGGACGCCGGCGTCCGGGCTGTGGCGTACGGCCGGGAGATGCAGATGTTCGACATCCCGGCGGACTACCGGCTCGTGGTGACGGAGACGCCGCCCGTGCTCCGCAGCACCACCGACGCCTCGTACTACCCCGCCCCGCCGTTCAAGACCACCGGCGTCGGCCGCTTCTACCTCACGCCGACCGACAATGACCCGGGGGCGCTCAAGCTCAACAACCGCAGTTCCGTGGCCACGACCGCCATCCACGAAGGATTTCCCGGGCACGACTGGGACTACAAGTACATGACCCAGCATGCGTCGGAGATCAGCGACGTCCGCTGGCTCACGCCCGGCGCCGTCGAGGATTCCTTCTCGATGTGGGAAGACTCGATGTCCGCGGAAGGATGGGCGCTCTATTCGGAGGAGCTGATGGCGGAGGCATCTTCGGGACGCCCGTACGGATTCTACGAGCCGGGCGAGTACCTCTACATGCTGCAGGCCCAGTTGATGCGCGCGGTGCGGGTCCGGGTGGACGTCGTGATCCACACCGGTCGGATGAGCTTCGACGACGCCGTGGACTATTTTGTGGCGCACGTGGACTTCTTTCCGGACGCCCGCGCGGGACAGTCGAGCGACCCCGTCGCGAAGGCGGCCTTCGACAACGCGACCAAGGCGATCTACCGCTATTCCAAGTGGCCGACACAGGCCATCACCTACAACCTGGGCAAGAACAACATCCAGGGACTGCGCGCCGCCACCGAACAGGCGCAGGGCTCCGCCTTCGACCTGAAGGCGTTCCACGAGAAGTTCATGGGCATGGGAACCATCCCGACCGGCTATTTCCGGGAGGACTTCCTCAAGGGATAGCGCGGGGAGGAAAGCGCCGGACAAGCACCTCGGCAGTGGCGATGCCAAGGACGGCGGCCACCGTGACATCGCTCAGGAAGTGCGCGCCCGCCGCGACCCGCGAGTAGGCGCAGCCGGCGGCCAGCAGATACCAGACGGGCCGGGCCCGTGGGAAGAGGCGGGAGAGCATCGCCAGCGCGCCGAAGGCCACCAGCACGTGGCTGCTCGGCATGCCGAGGCCCGAGGTGCTGAAGGTCCGCTCGCTCCACGGGCGGAAGAGATACTCACCCGCGCCGGCGGCGGGGCGCAACCGCCGCACCAGGATTTTCACGACCTCCGCAATCCCGCCACCCAGCGTCGCCGATCCGACGACCAGGAATCCGCGGCGGAACACCACCCCCAGCCCATCCGGAACGCGCCGTGGCCAGTCGGTCAGGACCAGCGCGGCACCCACCACGATCCAGGTCGGCAGGAAACCCTGGATCCGGAGGAGACGTCCGAGGTCGGTCTCGGCGAACTTCGGTGCGGTGAGCTGTGCGTACGCCCACCCATCAAGCAGGTGGGCGAGAATGACCGCCACCAGGGCGGCGACAAGGAAGCGACGGAGGGGGTGGAGCGACGTGGGTGACAAGAGCCACTGATCGGATTCGAACCGATGACCCCCGCATTACGAATGCGGTGCTCTACCGACTGAGCTACAGTGGCCGGACGGTGAAACCAAAGGGGCGCACACTTGTGCGCCCCGGTCTGGATGCCCTGGCGCGGATTCGAACCGCGACGCCTTTCGGCACTACCCCCTCAAGATAGCGTGTCTACCAGTTTCACCACCAGGGCGGGCGGCGGGGATAATACCGCCCCGGTCGGGGTGGGTCAACCCCGCAGCGGCCCGGTGCGAAGTAATTGCCATTCGGTGACTTAGCGTCCCTCAGGGAATCTCGATCGCCAGCCCGAAGTTCCAGAGGCGTTCGGTATAGTCCGCCGTATAGCGCCCACCGAAATAGAACTCGTAGTAATCGACGGTGGGCATGATGTTCAGCGTGCGGCTGATCGGAATTTCCCATCCCGCCCCGGCGGTCCACATGAAGCCGGAGTCGTAGGAATATCCGTACTCGTAGCAGGAGTACCAGCTGCAGTAGTAGTCCTCCCCGAAGGAGTTCCAGGCGTAACCACCGCCGCCCTTCAGGAAGAAGCCCTGTGTAGTTGAGGGGTAGATCTGGCCGATCCCCGCCAGCCCGCCGAGGGTCTGGGAATACCCACCTGCGTCGTTATACCACGAGATCAACTCCCCGCCGAGCCGCAGGTGGAGGTTCGGGGTACCGCCGACCCGCATGTTGAAGGTGGGGCTTGTCAGCCACCCCGGCTGCACTGCCGAATCGGGCACCGAAAAGGTCTCGGACCCGACGCCGAACCCGAGGCTGCCCCAGAACCCGCTCCGACGAGTGGGGTTGTTGACCACCTCAAGGCCCTTCGGGGCACCGTCGTCCTGAGCCATGGCCTGGGGAGCCGGCCCGAGGACGGCAGCGAGAATGAGCAGGGCCAATCGACGCACCCACATACAACCTCCGGATTTCCAGTGAGCGTCCAACGGGTAGAGTCGCCCCATTCTGGAGCAAGGCCGATACCAGAGACAGATCGGGCTTCAAGTCATTATCCTTCAACGTATTGAATCGCCGATGGGAGCCGCGGCCCACGGGGCCGGCCCGGGCGGTGTCCTCCGCGCCAGACAGCGATGACCTCACGGTATCCGATCACCTTCATCGTCTTTTCCGTCCTCGCGGGCGCCGTCTGCCTCCGCCTGGGTCTGTGGCAACTCGACCGCCTGGCCACCCGGAGGGCGGCCACCACCGCCGCGCTCGCCCGGCGGAGTCTCCCCCCCGCGGACATCAGGGCCGTGGCGGACACCGGCATGAACCGTCGGGTCGTCGCCACCGGCAGCTTTGACTTCGACCGGGAAATCGTGCTGCGGGGACGCGGACGCAATGGCGTCCCCGGCGTGGAAGTCGTCACCCCGCTGGTCCTCGCCGGGACGGACAGCGCCGTCCTGGTCCTGCGCGGGTACGTGCCCTCGGCCGACGCGATATCCTACAGTCGCACCCTCCATCGCGAACCTGGGAGCGCGACGGTGAGCGGCATCGCCTGGCCGGTCCCGCTGGACTCCGCCGGCGCGGCGCCGTCCGAGCGCAACGGGCAGCTCACCTGGCGCCGGCTGGACCTGCAGGCGGTGCGGGACTCGCTCCCCTACCCGGTCCTGCCGCTGTTCATCATTGCCGATTCCCCGGCCACCATGTCACCGGCGCCCGCACGCAGCCCCGCACCGGCGCTCGATGACGGACCGCACCTCAACTACGCCATCCAGTGGTTCGGCTTCGCCGCGATCGCCTTCGCCGGCGCGGGCGCGCTGTGGTGGAACCGCCGCCGCAGCGCACCACCCGCCTCCTGAGCGACAGAGAGGCGCCCACGAGGGCGCCTCTCTCCCATGCCGGACCCGCGCGGGCGTCAGGCGCCGGGCGCCGGGTGGTCGAGCTGCTGGATGGTCTTGGTGGACGGCTGTTCGCTGGCCTGCAGCCGCCGCGCCGTGGCCTCGTTGGCCCGGAGGACCCGCAGCATGTTCAGTCCGGCCAGCTTCTTCAGGTCCTCGTCCTTCCACCCGCGGTGGATCAGTTCGGCGAAGAGCTGGGGATAGGTGGAGACGTCCTCCAGCCCGATCGGCGTGACCGGTCCCATCCCGTCGAAGTCGCTCCCCAGCCCCACATGATCCACCCCCGCCACCTTGCGGACATGCTCGATATGGTCGGCCACATCGCTCAGCGACGCGCGCGGCCTGGGGTGCGTGGTCGTCCATGCCCTGACCTGAGACCGGACGGCGGCGGAGTCCGCCCCAAGCGCCATCTGTGCCACCACGACCGAGTCGCGCGCGGCCTCCCACGCACCGAACGTGGTGCTGACGAAACCGGGGACGAAGGTCACCATCACCACGCCCCCGTTCTTCGGGAGCCGCCGCAGGATCGAGTCCGGCACGTTGCGCTTGTGGTCGGTGAGCGCCCGCGCCGACGAGTGCGAGAAGATGATCGGTGATTCCGCGATGTCGAGCACCTGGCTCATCACGGCGGGGGAGACGTGGCTGAGGTCGACCATCATCCCGAGCCGGTTCATCTCGTGCACCACCTCCCGGCCGAAGGGCGTGAGCCCGCCGTGGGCGGCGGTGTCCTGCGCGGCATCGGCCCAGTCAAGGGTGACGTTGTGGGTGAGCGTCATGTACCGCGCCCCGAGCGCATAGTAGGAGCGGAGCGCCCCCAGGGAGTTCTCGATGGCGTGCCCCCCCTCCAGGCCCAGCAGCGAGCCGATCTTGCCGGCCTTGAAGGCGTCCTCGATGCCGTCCGCGGTGGTGACGAACTGCAGGTCCTTCGGGTACATCGCGATCATCCGCCGGGCAATGTCGAATTCCTCGAGCTGCATCTTCGCATAGCCGGTGTCCCTGGCCTCGCCGGGGATGTAGATCGACCAGAATTGTGCGCCGACCTCGCCGGCGCGGAGCCGGGCGATGTCGGTATTGCCGTGGGTGGCCTGGTTGAGGTCATAGGCCTGCACGTCCATCGGCGCCGTCTCGGAGGTCCGGATTTCCCATGGCAGGTCGTTGTGCCCGTCGATGAGCGGCACCGTCTTGAGGAGGGCGCGCGCATGGGTGAGCGCGGGGTCGTCCTGTGCCGACAGGGGGCTGGCCAGCATCGCGGCCGCGGCGAGGACGATGAGGGGCAGGCGGGTCGCGAGCGGGTGAGTAGTCACCGGCACTAGTCCTTTCGGCTGCCGTTGCGGCCGAGAAATGGGTTGATGGAAACCAGGCTGGGGCGGAGCGCAAACTCCGGACAGATGGTGCGGTCGAACTCGTAGGGACCGCCCGTCTCCGAATCGGTCCACGGAAACCCCCGGCAGACCAGGGGATAGAACGGCTCGTCGTGCAGCTGGCAGGAATTCTCCACGAGGAAGGCGCAGCGCCCGCCCTTCACCCTCGTCCGCCACTCCCCCCACCGCGTGAGGTAGATCCGGTCGTCGCCGTACCGGGCGCGGACCGCCGCCGCCTCGTGATCGGCGAGGGTGGTGCCGTGGGCGCAGCAGGCGGAGTCGTGGGGACAGGGAAAGCAGGGGAGGGACGGAAACGCCATTACGGTCGCCTGTTCACTTCGGGAAGGGGCACGCCGTCCAGGGGCTCGGTCGGCGTGACGCCGAGCAGGCGGGCGAGGGTCGGCGCAATATCCACGGTACGGACAGGACGCTCGAAGGTCCCGGCCGGAATGCCGGGGCCCCAGAAGACGATGGGGATCTCGACATCCATCTGCCAGGGCGTGCCATGATTGGCCCCGGTCACCCAGGAGTCCCAGGTCGTCTGCTCCCTGGGGACCACGGCGACAAGCCAGCCGAAATCGGCGGGCAGGGAATGCCGCCACCGTCGGGCGAGCATCTCCTCCCGGGGAGCGGCGGCCAGGGTGCGGGGCGTGAAGACTCGCTCGACATAGGGCTCCCGCTCCAGGCGACGGGCCAGCGACGCCGCCAGGCTGTCGACGTCGATGCCCCGAGCCCGCAGGGCCGGTACGTCGCCCGTCACCACACCGTAATCGAAGCCGATCCCGAAATCGGTCTGCCACCGGGCGCTCAGTTCTGCGCCGACCGCCGCCACCAGCTCCTTCGGCCAGGCCCGGCCCGGTCGCTGGCCGCCGCTGGGCGCTGCCTGCTCCGGCATGGCCTGGGTCCCGTGATCCGACGCAAGGACGAAGAGCGTCCGTTCCGCGGGGACGAGCTGCGACAGCGAGTCGAGGAACCACGCGAGGTATCCGTCGAGACGCAGCAGCTGGTCGTGGATTTCGCGCGAATCAGGCCCGAAATCGTGCCCGATCTCGTCGACCGAGGAAAGCGAGAGGGACAGCAGGTCGACCCGGTTCGCGGGACCGGCGCCGAGCCCGCCTGCCCCCACACCGCGAAGCGCCAGGTCGAAGGTCAGCGAATCCATCCAGGGAAAATGCGCGAGCTGGGTGCCCGCCTCTTTCGGGTCGGTGGAAAGCTGGTGCGGGAAGGTGACGCGGCCGTCGGTACCCTTCTCCGCCGGCAAGCTGTCCGCCTCCGGGTACGCCGCCACCGGATGCAGCAGGTCCCACGTCTTGCCGAGGTGCGCCTGCAGCGGGGCCTGCGCGTTCCACTGGACCAGCCACATCGGCAGCGAATCCCGGTAGTAGCGACTCGTCGTGAAGAAGCCGAGGTTCGACCACCAGTACACCTGCTGGCGCGAGCGGCCGACCGGCAGGATGGCGGAACGGTTCTTCATCGCGAGGGAGAGGACCCGGGTGGTGGAATCCCGGTTGAGGAGCCAGTCGACGAGGGTGGTCCCCAGGAACCGCCGGGGGGACGCCCCCGCGCCGTCGGGATCGCCGACCAGCCCGAAGCGGGGATCCAGCACGCCATGGTCGTTGGTGACGATACCGTTGTGGGCGGGAAACCGGCCGCTCAGCAGCGTCGAGTGGCCGGGCGCGGTCTGCGTGACCGCATGGTCCTGTTCTCCGTGGGGGAACACCGCACCCTCGGCAAGGATGCGCTTGAATCCGCCGGTCCATTCGCCCTGGTACCGGAGCAGCTGGTCGGGACGCAGCTGGTCCACCACGATCAGGACGACGAGGCGCGGGGTGGTGTCGCCAGTCGCGGCCGGCAGGGGGCCACAGCCGGAAACCAGGGCGCCCGCGAACGCGAGGGCCAGGGCGGGGAGGAACATTCGGGAAAGCTACTCGACTCTGCCCGGCCTCGCAGCCGGCGGATGTTTCAGAGCTTGATCACGATCCCCCGCCGGTACAGCAGTGCCGTGATGGCGTAGATGACCACGACGTTGGCGAGGGCGTAGACCAGCGATCCGTTCAGTGGCCCCAGCGCCGGCGACAGCACCGACCGGAAGAGCCAGTCGACGCCTGGCGAACCATCCACCGTCCAGAACCGGAGGCAGCGCGCAAGCAGGCCGGACAGGACAAAGGCGAACAGGGCGTTCGTTCCGAAGACGATGGAGGGCCGTGCCCACCAGTCGCGACCGCGGACGTCGATCAGCCAGTAACAGGCCGCCAGCGCCTGACAGGCGATGCCGCCGCTGAAGAGCACATAGGAACTGGTCCAGAGGCCCTTGTTGATCGGGAACCAGTGATTCCAGGTCAGGCCCGCCACGATGAGGGCGGCGCCGAGGAGGAGGATGCCGGCGGCCCGGTCACCGACGGGCCGGTCTGCCAGGAGACGCTCCCCCGCGAAGGTCCCGATCAGGCAGGTGCCCACGGCGGGGATCGTGCTGAGGAGGCCCTCCGGGTCGAAATCGGGCGTCCAGAGGTGCCCGCCCAGCAGCAACCGATCCAGCCATGCCCCGAGGTTGCCTGCAGCAGTGAGGTCACCCGCCAGTCCGCCCGGCACCGGGACGAAGGTCAGCGCCGCCCAGTAGGCGATGAGAAGGAGCGCCGCGATCCGGCGGCGTGCCGTGGGCCCGAATCCCAGGAAGATCAGCGCCGTGAGGGTATAGACCAGGCCGATCCGCTGGAGGACGCCCGGCACCCGGATGGTGGCCAGGTCATACCGCGGAAATCCGCTGAGGAGCACCCCGACCAGCACGATCAGGATGCCGCGCAACACGGCCTTCCGCGCCAGTTCCCGGAAGGAGGCTCCCGCCTGCTCGCGGCGGGTGAAGGACACGACCAGCGACACCCCGACAATGAAGAGGAAGAAGGGGAAGATGAGGTCGGTCGGGGTCCAGCCGTGCCATTCGGCGTGGAGGAGCGGGGGGTAGACGGACCCCCAGCTCCCGGGGTTGTTGACCAGGATCATCGCCGCCACCGTGAGGCCCCGGAAGGCGTCGAGCGAGCGGATCCGGCCGGTCACGCCAGGCATCGGTCGGTCAGAACGTGACCTGCAGCCCGGTCGTGTAGAGGTTGTCGGTCGTGCCGAAACCGGCCTGGGGCGCGTTCTGGTACTGGAGAACGTACGAGGCCTTCAGCGCCAGCGGCCCCGCCACCGGAGCCACCAGCGCGATCTCGTTGTTGATCCGGTAGTCGTTGCCGTCCTCAAGATTCGGGAGATAGACGAAGATCTCCTGGAGGTAGGCCTTCGCCGTGAAGGAGTACTTGTAGGTGACCTGCCCGCGCGCCACCGGGAACGAGCTGGAGGTCTTGTCGGTGAAGTCCTGCTGGAAGAAGGAGAAGCCCCCGTCCAGCGTCAGGTGACTCTTCGGGCCGTCCACCGCGGCGAACGACAGGCCGACACCTTCCTGGAACCGCTGCGAAATGCCCAGGTAGGGGTTCCGGTCCCATCCGGCGAGGACATACCCCTTCCACCGGGCGGAGAGGGTGTACGACGGCTGGAGGTAGACGGCGTACTCGTTCGCCGTCTCCGCGCCGTCGGTTTCGCTGTTGACCATCCTGGCCCCCTGCGTGACCGTCCACTTCCCGTTCACGTACTCGAGCTTCTCCCCGAAGCTGAAGGTCAGGAGATCGGTGTTGCCCGAGGCGGCGACCAGGCCGAGGTCGAGCGAGCCCTTGAGCGGAGGCGGGGTGCTGTCGCCAGCGGTCTGCGCGAAGGCGAAGGACGGCACGGCGAGCAGCAGGATGGCGGACGCGATTCGCGCCGCGAAACGGGAAGGCAACATCGGGAAGCGCTCCTGAAGGCACGGGACATGGAACCGGATGCGATGAGGGCGCCCGACGCGGGCGCCCCCAGGAAAATAGGCCATCGCCCGGCAGGGCGGGAGCCTCAGGCGGCGATCGCCGATGTGCAGTGGCCGCACCTGGTGGCCGCCAGTGGGACGCTCATCCGGCACTGCGGGCAGTCCCTGGTCGTGGGCGCCGCCGGCGCCTCCTTCCGGTCGAACCGGGCGATGGCCCGGACGACGACGAAGATCGAGGCCGCCACGATCAGGAAGGTGATGGTCGTGTTGATGAAGAGGCCGTAGTTCAGCGTGGCCGCCCCCGCCTCCTTCGCCGCGGCGATCGTGGCGAAGCTGGTGACCCCGTCGGCGCCGGGCCTCAGGACGACGAACAGGTTGGAGAAGTCGATGCCGCCGATCGCCAGGCCGACCACCGGCATCAGGATGTCGTCCACCAGCGAGCTGACGATCTTGCCGAACGCGGCACCGATGATCACACCCACGGCAAGGTCGACGACGTTGCCCCGCATCAGGAACTTCTTGAAGTCTTCGAGCATGCCGTGCCTCCCGTGGATTATTGAATCTGCTTGAGCTCGACCCGTCGATTCTGGGCGCGTCCGGCGGGCGTCGCGTTCGTGGCGATCGGGAACTCCGGGCCGTACCCCTTGGCGACCAGCATCGTGGCCGGCACGCCCTTGCTGATCAGGTACTGCATCACCGCCTCGGCGCGCTGCTGCGAGAGGAAGATATTGTACGCGCGGTCGCCCACGCTGCTGGTGTAGCCCGCCACTTCGAGCCGGGAATTGCTCGGGTTGTACTGGACGGCGTTCGCCACCCGGTCCAGGATCGCCTTGGACGACGGATCGAGCACCGAACTGCTCGGCGCGAAGGTGATCCCTTCGAGCACCAGCGCGCTCTTGCCGGCCTCGAAGAGCACCGGGCACCCCTCGGCGTTCACCTTCGCGCCGCGCGCGGTGCTGGGGCACTTGTCCACGTCGTTCCCGACCCCGTCTCCGTCGGCATCCGCCGGACAGCCGTTGGCCGTCACATAGGTGCCCGGAGGAGTATCGGGGCACTGGTCGATGCCGTCCGCGACACCGTCGGCGTCCTGGTCGGAGGGACAGCCCTTCGCGTCCACCGGCGTACCGGGCGGGGTGCTCGGGCACTGGTCCACCCCGTTGTAGACCCGGTCGTTGTCCTGATCCGACGGACACCCCTGCTGATCGACGATCGCCCCCACCGGCGTGTCCGGGCACTGGTCGATGCCGGCCGGGACGCCGTCCCGGTCGGGATCGAACGGGCACCCCTCGGCGCGCACCGTGGCGCCCGGCGGAGTGTTGGGGCACATGTCGACGTCGTTCGAGACCCCGTCGAGGTCGTCGTCGGCCCAGGGGCAGCCGTTCGCGGCCACCCGGGTGCCCGAGGACGTACCCGGACAGAGGTCGGTCGAGTTCGGCACGCCGTCCCTGTCCGAGTCACGCGGTCCCTTGTTGCCGCCCAGGGCGAAGCTCACCATCGCGTCGGCGCCCCAGTAGATCTCGTTCTGCACGTACGGATTGCCTGCCATGATCGGGGAGGGGATGTAGTCCCCGGTCAGGTCCAGCCGGAGGCTGACCTTGCTGCCGGCGCCGATCCGCATGCCCACCAGGCCGCCCGGGCCGTAGTCGGCGCTCTTGTCGACGCCGGTGCCCGCACGCATGAAGTAGGTGCCGGCGTCGCCGCCCCACGAGTTGTAGGCGAAGCCGAGGCCGAGGATGAACGCGAGGCTGGAGGAGACCGGGGCGTTGTAGGTGAACCGGACGTGCAGCGGCGTCTCGGTGACCGAGGTGTCGCCTGCGGTGCCGCTCGACGGCTCCGTGCTGTAATGAAAGAGGTCGGCCTCGAACCCCACCCGGTCGCTGAGCATGTACCCCAGCCTGCCCCCGAACCCGAGGCTGTTGCTGAGCCCGACCGAGGCGGGATAGAGCGGCAGGCCGGCGCCGACATCGATCAGGAACGTCCCGCGGGACTGGGCGGTCACTGGAGTCGCTGCCAGGAATGCCAGGGCGCCGCCGAGCAGCAGCATCTTCCGGAACATGATGAGTGCACTCCTCAATCAGTGGATCGGGGCTGAGGTCAGGCTTCCCCACAACCTAGCAGGGGGATGCCAAAATGACACGCGCCGGGATCGTGAGATCCCGGCGCGCGCCCACTGCGGTCCAGCGGTGGTTACTTGACCTGCTTCAGCTCCACCCGCCGGTTGTTCGCGCGACCAGCCGCCGTCGCGTTGGTGTCGATCGGGAAGTCCGGACCGTAGCCCTTGGCCGTCATCATGCTGGCCGGGACACCCTTGCTCACCAGGTATGCCATGACCGCTTCGGCACGCTGCTGGGAGAGCTTCATGTTGTGCGCGCGGCTGCCGGTGCTGCTGGTGTAGCCGGCGACCTCGAGCTTGTAGCCAGACGGATTGTACTGCACCGCGTTGGCGACCTTGTTCAGGATCTCGATGTCAGTCGCATCGAGCGTGGCGCTGTTGGACGCGAAGTTCACGCCCTGGAGCACGAGCGCCGTCTTGCCGGCCTCGAAGAGCACCGGGCAACCCTCGGCATTGACCTTCATGCCGGCCGGGGTGTTCGGGCACTTGTCCTTGTAATCCGCCACGCCGTCGCCATCGCTGTCGACCGGGCAGCCCTTCATGTCGACCTTGGCGCCAGCCGGGGTGTCGGGGCACTGGTCGATGCCGTTGTAGACACCGTCGCTGTCCTGGTCGGACGGGCAGCCTTCGGCGTTGACCGTCGCACCCATCGGGGTGTTCGGGCACTTGTCGATGCCGTTGTACACGCCATCCTTGTCGGTGTCAGACGGGCAGCCCTCGGCGTTGACCGTGGCACCCATCGGGGTGTTCGGGCACTTGTCGAGGTTGTCGGTCACGCCGTCCTTGTCGGCATCGCCCCAGGGGCAGCCGTTGGCGTCCACCGCCGTACCGAGCGGGGTGTTCGGGCAGAGGTCGGTCTTGTTCATGACACCGTCCTTGTCCGAGTCCTTCGGACCGCCGCCGAAGCCCAGAGCCAGGGTCGCGTTGAGCGCCCAGTCGAGCCGGCTGTCCTGCGCGCGCGGGGTGTCGAGCGTGCCGGTGGTGTCGTTGATCGGGCTGGTGATGTAGTCGCCCGTCAGGTCGATCCGCATGGACACGGCGCCACTGCCGAACCGGAGGCCGACGAGGCCGCCCGGGCCACCGTCATTCTCGGTCGAGTTCATGAAGTAGGACGTGGCGTCCCCGCTCCACATGTTGTACACGTAACCGGCGCCGAAGATGAAGCCCACGCCAGCGCCCAGTGGGGCGTTCCAGGTCAGGCGGGCATGAATCGGCACTTCGGTGACGCTCACGCCGGTGTACTGCGCGCTCTCGGGCTCGGTGCTGTAATAGAAGGCGTCGGCCTCAAACCCGATCTTGTCGCTGAACATGTAGCCCAGGCGGCCGCCGATCCCGACGTTGCTGTTCAGGCCGAGGTCGGCTTCGTAGAAGGGCAGACCGGCGCCGACGCCGACCTGGAACTGTCCCTTGGACTGGGCGTGCGCAGGAGTCGTTGCCATGAAGGCAATCGCTGCGCAGAGAACTGAGAGCTTACGGATCATGACACGCTCCTGAGGGGTGTGAAACTCGGCCGGGGTGATTGCAGACACCCAGGCGGATGCTACGCTATGAAAGCAATCCTGCAACTGATCCTCGAATATGCGGTCCACCACCGGACCCGGCCAGCCGCGGCGATCGGCGGACAGGGGGGCTGGGGAACCGGGAATAATGTAACACGGTCAGCGGCAAGGGGCTATCCCTCCACCCATGGGCCGGAATCCCGGCGGTCAGCCCCGGCCTCCGGATGCGTGAACGAATACCATCGGGAAGGTAAGAAGCCCGTGAAATCGGCGGGAAACCTGGGTGGGGGTACTCCGGGGCGCGAAGAAGCCCCGCCAGGCCGGCGAGGCTAAGTCGTTGTCCTGCAACATGCGCCGCGTAGGAATCGAACCTACAACCTAGTGATTAAGAGTCACTTGCTCTGCCAATTGAGCTAGCGGCGCGTCTGTGGATAGCCCCAACGGGAGTCGAACCCGTCTCTCGACCTTGAAAGGGTCGCGTCCTAACCGATAGACGATGGGGCCGAGATCTGCCCGGTGGTGCCACCCATAGCGCTAACGGGATTCGAACCCGTGTACCAGCCTTGAGAGGGCTGTGTCCTAGGCCTCTAGACGATAGCGCCGTGTCTTTGTTCTGACAGGCCCGGAGGGAATCGAACCCCCAACCCCCGGTTTTGGAGACCGGTGCTCTACCAATTGAGCTACGGACCTCTGCCGACGATGACCTGTCGGGCGTTGCGGGCAGGGTGGCTGACGGGGATCGAACCCGCAACCTCCGGAACCACAATCCGGCGCTCTAACCGATTGAGCTACAACCACCACGAGGACCGAGGGCCCTGCCTAGCCCGGAGAAAATATTCACCGACCCCCGCCCGGTCAAGGCCAGAACCGCTCGATCAAGCTCGCCGTCGCCCGGTCGGGAACCACTTGGATACC
>JAHECL010000115.1 GCA_024641745.1 Gemmatimonadota bacterium
GTCCGGGATGCAGCGGCGTGATCACCAGGGCATCCACCCGCCCCGCGCTCGTGCCACCCGGACCGAAGAGAGCCATCCGGGCGCCGGCGGGCCGCACCCGCCACGCCGCGCCCTCGATGACGTCCTGCACCCGGACGCCCGCCGGATCGGTGATCACGAGCGGACCTCCACCACCCACCGTGAGCTCCGAGGCGCCGACGCCGAGGCCGATGCGAATATCCATCGTGCTGACGACGGTATCCGGCGGGAGCACCGCCGAGGGCGGCCCTCCCGGACCCGAATCCACCACGCGGGGTGCCGGAGACGGCGCGGCCGCCACGACGGAGGGGTCAGGCACCGGCGCCGCGACTGGCTGGGTCGGCCCGCAGGAGGCGACTGCGACTCCGGCAGCGGCCGCCGCCAGGAGCACCGGCGTCACCCGCACTCTCATCCGCGATAGTTCCCGAACTGCAACTCGATGCCGAAGTCCTCGGCGCGCAGAAAGGCCATGACCGCCTGGAGTTCGTCCCGGGACGGGCTGGTCACCCGGATCTCCTCCCCCTGGATGCTGGCCGTCACCTTCTTGAACGCCTTGTTGTCCTTGATCGCCTTGGTGATCCGCTTGGCGACGTCACTGGCGATGCCCTGCGTCAGCGTGACGGTGCAACGGACGGAGGTGCCGGTAGCGGCCTCGAAATCCCCCGTGGCCGTGTTCTTGACCGGGACGCCGCGCTTGATCAGCCGGCCCTGGAGGACATCGAGGAGACTCTTCATCCGGAAGTCGTCGTCCGCCTGCAACCGAATCTCCGCCTTGTCCCGGTCGAATTCGATGGTGCAGTGCGTGCCCTTGAAGTCGTAGCGCTGCTGGATCTCCTTGAGCGCCTGGTTGACCGCATTGTCGACTTCCTGCAGGTCAGCGCCGGTGGAGATGTCGAAGGAGGAGTTGGATGCCATGGTCCGGGGGGGGTAGGAGGACTGGGGACGGAGGGACGCGAGCTACGACAGAAAACTCTCCAGGGAGCGGGCCCGGCTGACGTGCCGCAGCCGGCTCAGGGCCTTCTCCTTGATCTGGCGCACCCGTTCGCGGGTGATGCCGAGCAGGGTGCCGATCTCCTCGAGCGTCATCGGCTCCGGGCCGTCCAGCCCGAAGTAGAGGCGAAGGATCTTGGCCTCCCGCTCCTTGAGGGTGGCCAGCACTTCCTCGATGCCCTCGGTCAGCGCGTGCTCGAAGGTCGAGCTGTCGGACCCGGCGTTCTGCGTGTCGGGGAGGTAGTCGAGGAGCCGGTTGTCCTCGCCCGGCGTCATCGGCGCGTCGAGGGAGAGGTGCGCCTGGCTGATGGAGAGCGTCTTCTGGACCTCTTCCATCGAGATGTCCATTCCCTCCGCGATCTCGGCCGGCGTCGGTTCCCGCCCGAGCTCCTGGAGCAGCGCCGCCGTCTTCCGGCCGATGCGATGCAGGGTGCCGGCCCGGTTGAGCGGGACGCGGACGATGCGGCTCTGTTCGGCGAGGGCCTGCAGGATGGCCTGGCGAATCCACCAGACCGCGTAGGAGATGAACTTGATGCCCTTGGTCTCGTCGAACTTGTGGGCGGCCCGGATCAGGCCGAGGTTGCCCTCGTTGATCAGGTCGGCCAGGCTGACGCCCTGATTCTGGTACTTCTTGGCGACCGAGACGACGAATCGCAGGTTGCTGCGCACCAGCTTGTCGAGCGACTCCGCGTCGCCCTTGCGGATGCCCTGGGCAAGGGTGACCTCCTCCGTCTGCGGGATCAGCGGGTACCGGCTGATCTCGCGGAGGTACTGGTCGAGTGAGCCCTCATCGGACGTGGGGCCGCGTCGTGTGGAGCCGACCTGCAATGGGCGCATGCGCGGGGACCTCGGGTGGGCTGGCCGCTACACTCGAACCTTAGCGGCCGCCCTCGGGAGGCGCAACCGCCGCTCAGTCATCGTAATTGTCGATCTGGGCGCGCTGCAGCGTGCCGCTGTAGTCCACGTACCCGACCTTGGTCTCCGAATAGAACTCGTAGACCTCCCATCCGCCCTCGCGGTGTCCGTTGCCGGTCTGCTTGACGCCGCCGAACGGCATGTGTGCCTCGGCGCCGATGGTCGGTGCGTTGACGTACGAAATCCCGTTGTCGAGCTCCTGCAGCGCCCGGAACCCGAGGTTCACGTCCTGGGTGTAGATCGCGCTGGACAGCCCGTATTTCACGTTGTTGTTGACCCGGACCGCCTCCTCGAAGCTCCGCACCTGGAGGACGCTCAACACCGGGCCGAAAATCTCCTCCGTGGCGATGCGCATCGACGGCTTCACGCCGGCGAAGATCGTCGGACGGTAGAAGAAGCCCTTGCCGAGCCGCTCGCCGCCCGGCTTCCTGCCGCCGGTCACGAGTTCCGCGCCCTCCGCCTGCCCGATCGCCACGTAGGACTCCACCTTCTCGCGCGACCGCTCGTGGATCAGCGGACCCACGTCGGTGCCCGCCTTGCGACCGTCGCCCAGCTTCAGCGCCTCGGTCGCCTCGACCAGTTTTCGGAGGAACTTGTCGTGCACCTTCTTGTGGAGGATGAGCCGGCTGGTCGCGGTGCAGCGCTGCCCGGTGGTCCCGAACGCACCCCAGAGCACCCCGTCGAGCGCAAGGTCCAGGTTGGCGTCGTCCATCACGATCTGGGCGTTCTTCCCGCCCATCTCGAGCGAGAGCCGCTTGTGCATCCGCCCGCACGTCTCCCCGATGAACGAGCCGGTGGCCGTCGAGCCGGTGAAGGAGATCAGCGGGACGTCGGGGTGCTCGACCAGCGCCTTCCCGGCCGTGGCGCCGCGTCCGTGCACCAGCTGGATGACCTCGGGAGGCAGCCCCGCCTCGAGCAGCAGCTCGACCAGGCGGTGTGAGGTGTGGGGGACATCTTCCGACGGCTTCAGGATGACGGCGTTTCCGCAGACCAGGGCGGGAAACATTTTCCAGGTGGGGATGGCCAGCGGGAAGTTGAACGGGGTGATCAGCCCGGCGACCCCGATGGGCCGGCGGAAGCTCATCGCCCACTTGTCCCGCAGTTCGGAGGGCACGGTGTGCCCAAACAGCCGGCGGCCCTCGGTGGCGGCGTAGTAGGCGGTGTCGATGCCCTCCTGCACGTCGCCGCGGGTCTCTGCCAGCACCTTGCCCATCTCCCGCGTCATCCCGTCGGCCAGTTCCTCCTTGTGCGTCGTGAGGAGGTCGCCGAGGCGGCGCAGGACGTCGCCACGCGCGGGCGCCGGCGTGCGGCGCCAGATCTCGAAGCCACGCTGCGCCGACTTGACCGCCGCCTTGATGTCCGCCTCCCCCGAGTCGGGGAAGCGGCCGATCAGGTCACGCGTGTCCGCAGGGTTCCGGTTTTCAAACCAGGTGCCGGTGGTCGGGGTCACCCACTTGCCGTCGATGAAGTTCTTGTAGGTCTTTGGCATCGGACTTTCGGGAGTTCAGAGTGAAGGAAGGTGCCGCTATTCGCACAACCAGGGCAGCGTGGCGGCGGCATACCCGAGGCGCGGGAGCATCACGCTGGCGACGAGGGCCAGCCCGCCCAGCAGGACAGCGAGTCCCGCGATCTGGGCCCACCCCTGCCGTCGCCGCCAGCTGATGAGCATGGTCCAGGCCCCGGCCACCCCCACCATGGAGGCGGCCCCGAGGTACAGCATCAGCCCGAGCCCGCACCGGTGGGCATACGGCCACTGCAGGACGGCGGCGGCGACCAGGACGCCGAGCCCGGCCCGAATCCACGTCGTGAAGGCGGCCCGCCTCGTCACGGCCCGGCCCGCCGGCGCCTGTGCCGGGGCCGCCCCGCCCTGCCGGACCGGGGCGGAAGGCGGCGCGGCGCCTCCTCCCTTGGCGATCACCTTGTCGATCGCCGCCAGTTCCTTGTCCCAGTCGCGTGGCTGTTCGCTCATGACGGCTCCCGCGTGAGGCCGTAGCGCTCGATCTTCTTGTACAGGTTGGACCGCGGCATTTCGAGGGCGCGCGCCGTTTCGGAGACATTCCAGTCGTGCTCCCGCAGCCTGGCGGTCAGGAACACGCGCTCCGCTTCCTGCTTGAAGACCTCGAAGGTGGGTGCGGTGAAGGGATCATCACCGCCCGGCCCGCTCGCCGGCGCCACCTCCATGCTCCCCGTCAGGATGCGGTCGACATCAGCCGCCGTCACCGACTTGCCGGGCGCCAGGATCATCAGCCGCTCCACCGCGTTCCGCAGTTCACGCACGTTGCCGGGCCAGCCCCGGCGCTGGAGCCGCTCCACCGCCGCCGGTTCGAACTGCCGGGTCGGCATGGCCGCGGAACCGGCGATGGCCGCGGAAAAGTGGGCCACCAGCTCGGGAATGTCATCCCGGCGCTCGCGCAGCGGCGGCACGACGATCGGCACCACGTTCAGGCGGTAGAGGAGATCCTCCCGGAACCGCCCCGCGGCAATCTCGGCCTCGAGGTCCTTGTTGGTGGCCGCCAGGACGCGCACGTCCACCCGCAGAGCCTTGCTCCCGCCCACCCGGGTCACTTCCCCCTCCTGCAGCACCCGCAGCATCTTGGCCTGCGCCGAGAGGGAGAGATCGCCGATCTCGTCGAGGAAGAGCGTGCCCCCGTCGGCCAGCTCGAACTTCCCCGGCCGGTCGGCGAAGGCGCCGGTGAACGACCCCTTCATGTGCCCGAAGAGTTCGCTTTCGATGAGCTCGCTCGGGATCGCCGCGCAATTCACCTCGATGAACGGGCGCTGGGCGCGGGGGCTGGCGGCATGGATGGCGCGCGCCACCAGTTCCTTGCCGGTGCCGTTCTCCCCGGTGATCAGCACCCGGGCCGGGGTCGGCGCCACCTTGTCGATCATCGCCCGCACCCCATGGAGCGCCGGGCTGCCGCCCACCATGGCATGCTGCTCGTCGGCCGCCTCCTGGAAGCGCTGGACCGTGGTGGCGAGCACCGCCTGGTTCAGCGCGTTCCGCACCGTCACGAGCAGGCGGTCGCTGTCGAGCGGTTTCTCCAGGAAATCGAAGGCGCCGCGCTGCGTCGCCTCGACCGCCGTCGCGATGGTGCCATGCCCTGAGATCATGACGACGGTGGCCGCAGGGTCGACGTCCCGGAGGCGCGTCAGGGTGTCCAACCCGTCGAGACCGGCCATCTTGACGTCGAGAAACACCAGGTGAGGCCGGAACTCGGGATAGAGCGTGAGCCCTTCGCCGCCGGAACCGGCCACGCGGACGTCGTGTCCCTCGTAGGCCAGCACCTGCTTCAGGGCGTCGCGGACGCCGGCTTCGTCGTCGATGACGAGAATGCGGTGGGCGGTCATGGTGGTGATCCCGAAGGATACAACGTCACGCCGTCGGGTTGCACCCGGATGCGCCCGATGCCAGGCGGAATGACGACCGTCAGCACGCTGTCGCGCCCTGCCCCGCCGACCACCCCGACAATCTTCGGCACCATCTCGCGCGGGAAATCGAAGTCACGCACCCGGAAGGCATCGATCCGCCACTCCGCGCGCCCCGGCGCCGCGACCACAAGCACCCCCGCCGCCTGCACCGCCTCGCGCTCGGCGAGTGCGCCGGTCAGCGGGCCGAGCAGCTCGCGCGGCAGTCCGTCGGTCCGGATCCGGCCCGCCACGGCGATGCGCCCCGTGCCGAGGGTCACCGAGAGCGAGTCCAGTTCGCCGCGGAGCCGGGCGTCGAGCCCCGCCCCGACGAGCGAGGCCATTTCAGCCGCCGTCAACCGAACGGAATCGGCCCGCCACCCGTTCAGGCTGTCGATCCTGTCGTTGGCCCGGCGGAGGGCGTCGACCCCGGGCCGGCCGGCGTCACCAGTGGCGGCTGCTGCCGGCCGATCGGTGAGTCGGTGCCAGTATGGAGCGATGCGCTCCCGCTCCGTCCAGCCGAGGTAGACCAGGCCGGCGAACAGCAGGAACCCGAGCAGCCGAAACGGAAGCGTCACGCAGCCAAGCACTCAGGGCCTCGCCGATTCGGGTGCGAGGGGGAGCAGACTGCCACGACGATACCCGCGCACATCGAGTTCCACTTCCGCGAATCCCACCGCGCGCAAGCCGGCCGCGACCGCTTCCCACTGCGCCTCGACCAGCGGCCGCTCGGCCGGCGTCACCTCGACCCGGGCGAGGTCGCCAAGATGCCGGACCCGGAGATCGCCAACCACGCCGAACGCGCGGATGGCCGCTTCGGCCCGCTCGACCTGCCCCAGCCGCTCCGGGGTGACGGCGAGGCCGTACTGGATGCGGCTCGACAGGCAGGGCGCTGCCGGGGCGCCCCAGGTCGGCAGCCCAAGCAGACGTGCCGCCTCGCGGACGTCGGCCTTGGTCCACCCCAGCGCAACGAACGGCGAGTGCACCCGCCTGGCGGCACCGGCATCGGCGCCGGGCCGATGCTCCCGCAGGTCGTCGAGGTTGGTGCCGTCCAGCAGCGTGCCGAACCCCCGCTCCGCCGCGACCGCACCCAGCACGCGCCAGAGCTCCGACTTGCAGAAGAAACAGCGGTTGAGCGGGTTGGCCACGTAGTCGGGGTCCGCGAGTTCCCGGGTGTCGACCTCGAGGAGCGGCACTTCGAACCGGTCGGCGAGCTCGACGGCCGTGTGCCACTGCACCTCGGGATAGGAGGCGCTGCGGCCGATC
>JAHECL010000116.1 GCA_024641745.1 Gemmatimonadota bacterium
CGCGAGGCCGAGGTCAAGCGCGTCGAGCAGCGCTACCTGGTCACCCAGGAACTGGACCGGGCGCTGACCGACTTGCGGACCGACCTGAACGCCACCCTCCGGCCGGACCTTTCCGAGCTGGCCTCCGGATTCCTGCACGACCTCACCAACGGGCGTTACGCCGATCTCGAGCTCGATGAAAGCTACCTCCCGACCATCGTCGACGAGGGGGAGGCCAAGCCGGTGATCTCCGGCGGCGAGGAGGATGTCGCGAATCTCGCCCTCCGTCTCGCCATCAGCCAGATGATCGCGGAGCGGGCGGGACAGCCGTTGTCGCTCCTCATTCTCGACGAGGTGTTCGGCTCCCTCGACGAGGAGCGACGTTCGGCGGTGATGGACCTCCTGCGGAGCCTCGCCGACCGCTTTCCCCAGGTCATCCTCATCACCCACATCGAGGCGGTGCGGGAAGGGTTTGACCGGATCATCCGGGTCGAACGCGACCCGGCCCGGCGTGTGGCGGTGGTGACGGAAGAGTTGCTCGAGGGGGGTGGTCGCGATGTGGCGGCGTGAGCCGATGGTCCACGGGCCGGAGCATCCCACCGTGACAGATATCGAGCCGCTGAA
The DNA here is from genome assembly GCA_024641745.1 of Gemmatimonadota bacterium. GTDB lineage: Bacteria > Gemmatimonadota > Gemmatimonadetes > Gemmatimonadales > GWC2-71-9 > SPDF01. Next base: position 604 of record JAHECL010000116.1, read on the forward strand.
CCGGATCTTCGCCGCCGCCTTCTCCGACCGGTACCGGCGGGACGGCATGCCCGGGGTCAGGGTCCCGCACCTCAATCCGGACATCTGGCGGTTCGCGCTCGAGACCGCGGGGCGGGGTGCGATGGTCTGGCGGGACCGCGCCGGGGAGATCATCGCGTTCAACCTGGCCCACCTCTCGGGGGAGGAAGGGTGGATGGGCCCGCTCGCCGTCCGTCCCGATCGTCAGGGGGCCGGACTCGGGACGCGGATCGTGCAGGCGGGGATTGAGTGGCTGCAGGCAAACGCTGCCCGGGTGGTCGGGCTCGAGACGATGCCGCGCACCGTCGAAAACATCGGGTTCTACAGCCGGCTCGGATTCCTGCCCGGGCATCTCACCGTGACGGTGGCGCACGCCCCCGAGTCCGGGTCGGGGACGGTGTGCACCCGCCTGTCACGCGATCCGGCCGGACCGTCCGCCCTGGCGGAGTGCACCGCCCTCCTCGACGAGGTGCGGCCGGGCGTCTCGTTCGACCGGGAGTGCCGCCTGACCGAGGCCCTCTCCCTCGGAGACACCACGCTCTATCGGCGCGACGGCAGGCTCGCCGCCTTCGCCCTGTGGCATGCGGCACCGCTCGCCCAGGGCCGGCCGCGGGAGGACCTGCGAGTGCTGAAGCTGGTGGCGGAGGATGTCGGGGCGATGCAGAAGGTGCTGGCAGGCGTCGCGTCGGCAGCGGAAGAGGAGGGGACCGAACGGGTCACGGTGCGGTGCCAGACCGATCAGGGCGCCGCGTACGGCGCACTCATCGCGGCCGGGTGGCAGGCGCACTGGACCGACCTTCGGATGGCCCTCGCGGGGTGGGAGGAGCCGGCGGCAGCGGGAGTGTGCTTCTCGAACTGGGAAATCTGAGCGGGCGTCAGGACGGCTCGGGCCGGAGCGCCCACCACCGGATGGCGAGCGCGACACCGGCGGCCAGCAGCAGGTGCACCGCGCCGACCTCGAGCCGCACGACAAACGCCAGGGTGACCCACGCGACGAGGGAGAGCAGGGCGAGGAGGAGGGTGGCGGTGGAGGACATCGGGTGGCTCCGGCGTCATTGTTGACGGGGTGAGTACCAGTTCGTATCTTAGCAGGGTCGGGCGGTAGCAGGGAACCACGTGCTTGAGCCAACAGGTCCGCAGATAGGGTCCACATACCTTGGTCGATGCCACGCCCCTCGGGGGAAGGCAGACGTCAGGGCGAGGACGCCGAGCATTTTCTTCGGGCTTCAAGACACCCTCCCTGCTGCCGTCCGCACCGGGCGCCGACGCACTCCGTCGGCGCTTCGTCGTTCCGGGCCGGGCGCCGCTTGACCTCGCCCGCGAATCGTTCAACTTCCATCAACTCCAATCGGGATGCCCGATGCCCTCTTGCGCCGTCACCCGGCGGGTCCACTTCAATGCGGCCCACCGGCTGCACAATCCCGCCGAGTCCGACGAGTGGAACCGCGCCACCTTCGGGCCCTGCAACAATCCCAATTACCACGGGCACAATTACGAACTCGAGGTGACGGTCGAGGGGCCCATCGATACGGCCACCGGCTACGTCCTCGACATTGCCATCCTGAAGCGGCTGGTGGATGCGCGCGTCAGTGAGGTGCTCGACCACCGCAACCTGAACCTCGATGTGGCGTGGTTCCGGGACCGTATTCCCTCCGCCGAGAACATCGCCGTGTTCTGCTGGGAGGCGATTGCCCCGGCGCTGCCGGCCGGTCGCCTGCAGCGCATCCGACTCTGGGAGACTCCGAGGAACTATGTCGAATACACCGGTGGCTGACCTCCCGCTCGCGCCGCAGGTGCGGGCGCTCCTGGTCGGCCTGCGGGAGGATCCCGACCGCCCCGGCCTGCTCAAGACGCCCGAACGGGTCGAGGCCTCGCTGCGCTGGATGACGCGGGGGTACGCCCAGACCGTCGAGGAGGCGGTGGGCGACGCCCTCTTCGAGGAGGCGCACGAGAGCATGATCCTGGTGCGTGACATCGAGTTCTACTCGCTCTGCGAGCATCACCTCCTGCCGTTCTTCGGCGTCGCCCACGTGGCCTACATCCCCGACGGCCGCATCCTCGGCCTGTCCAAGCTGCCGCGCATCGTGGACGTCTTCGCCCGCCGGCTCCAGGTGCAGGAGCGGCTGACGGACCAGGTGGCCCAGGCGGTCATGGACGTCGTCACCCCGAAGGGCGTGGGGGTGGTGCTCGAGGCCTCGCATCTCTGCATGATGATGCGGGGCGTGGAGAAGCAGCGCTCCCGAACCGTGACCAGCGCGCTGCGGGGGATCTTCACCAGCGATCCGAAGACCCGCGCCGAGTTCCTGCGGCTGGCACACGGAACCCGGGCCGAGGCGGAGTGAGCGCGCTCACGGGACGAATCGCCGTCGTCACCGGCGCCTCGCGGGGCATCGGCGCCGCGACCGCCGCCCTGCTGGCGGGTCAGGGGGCGCGGGTGGTTCGCCTGGCGCGGACACTGGTGGAACGCCGCGATGCCGACGCGATGGACCTGCCGTGCGACGTGACTGACGCCGCACGGGTGTCGGCGGTGGCCGGCCTGGTCCGCGCCGAGTGGGGCGTGCCCGACATGGTGGTGAACAATGCGGGTGCCTTTCACCTCGCGCCGTTCGAGGATACCACGCTCGCCGAGTTCGACGCCCAGCTCGACGCGAACCTGCGGGGACCGTGGCTGATGGCCCGGGCGTTTGTCCCGATGATGCGGGAGGCGGGACGGGGCGCCGTCGTGACCGTTGGCTCGGTCGCCGATCATCAGGCCTTCCCCGGAAACGCGGCGTACGCCTCCTCCAAGTTCGGGGTGCGCGGCCTGCATGAGACGCTGGTCGCCGAGTATCGGGGCAGCGGGCTCCGCTTCACGCTGGTGTCCCCCGGGCCCACCGACACGGCGGCCTGGGATGCCGTGGACCCCGATTCCCGCGAGGGTTTTACGCCACGCGCCAGGATGATGCGGCCGGAGGACGTGGCCGCGGCGGTGCTCTTCGCCCTCAGCCGCCCGGCGCACGTCCAGGTCGACTGGCTCCGGCTCGGCCCCGCATGACACCTTCCTTCTCCTCCTTCACGCCGGTGCGCGCCATGTGCTTCCGTCGCCTGATGGTGCTCAGCCTCCTCCTCTCGCCGACCGCGCTCGTCGCCCAGTCCTCCCTGCCGCCGCTGCCCGACACCACCGGCTGGGGCGTGCACGTCCTCACGCTCGTCCGCGACCCCTCCGGCGGGATCTGGGCCGGGACCTATGGGCAGGGCATCTTCGTCCTCCCCGCCGGGGGAACCACCTGGCAGCAGATCCGGAGTGACACCACCGAATCGTCGCTGTCGTGGGACTTTGTGCACGCGATCGACTTCGGCCCACGCGGCGAAATCTGGTACGGCACCGTCGGCAACGGCTGGGGCGTGTCGAGGGATGGGGGACGCACCTGGACCAACTGGACGTTCGGGCAACTCGGGCCGGAGTGGCAGTATGTCGCGCCCGCGGGCATCGTCTCGCGCGGTGCCGTCACGTGGGTGGGCACCGCGGACGGCGTCCAGATGACCCGGGACGGCGGGGCACACTGGACGGCGCTGGTGGACGCGAGCGGACCCGCCGCCCGGGGGCCCGCCGACACCGCCCTGGTCGTCCTGCCGAACGAGTACATTCGGCGCATCGCGCGCTCCCGCACCGGGATCCTGCTGATGACGCCGGCGGGCTCGGTGGCGATGACGTTCAGCCCGGACGGCGCGGTGTCATTGGCCCAGCGTGGATACGTCGGCTTCCCGCCCCTTGCGCGGCTCGACGGATGGCGAGGGACCCTGTGCGGCATCCGCGGGGTCAACGACTCCACCCCATGTTACGAGCACCAGGGCCGCCGGGCCCGCGCCGGGGAATCACCCGCCGCTCCCCGGACGATCTGGTTCGAGCGGCCGATTGCGCCCGAGGACAACGCCTACATCGACCAGACCTACCGGTACGGCTCGACGATGGGCGGAAATTTCCAGCCCCACCAGGGGGTGGAGTTCAACAATCCCGACGGCACCGAGGTGCACGCCATCGGGAGCGGCCTCGTCGTCTACGCCGGCCCCGCCGAGGCGGGGGCGCTGACGGTCGCGATCCGGCACGACTCGGTCCTCAAGGCGGACGGGCAGCGCTACATCTACTCGGTGTACTATCACAATTCGTCGCTCGACGTCACGGTGGGGCAGCGCGTCACCACCGGTCAGGTCATCAGCCGGGTCGGCAACACCGGCCGGGCCACCAACGACCACCTGCATCTCGAGGTGCACGCATCGCCGGTGGAGGACGTGCACCTGGTGGTCGATTCCCTCGAACGGTACCCGCCGTACAGCACCAATCCCGAGCTCTGGATCGCCCCGCTGCCGGGGACCGGGATCGTCGCCGGCCTGGTCATCGACGGGGAGGGTCGGCCGGTGGAGCAGGCGCGGGTCTACGGCATCGTCAAGCCGGAGCCGGCGGAGACACCCTACTCGTTTGCGGAGACCTACGGACCCCGGAACCACCCGCATCCGCTGTACGGGGAGAACTTCGCGGTCAGCGACGTGCCGCCCGGCACCTACCTGATGGGCGCGGAGATCGACGGCCGGAAGATCTGGCGCAAGGTCACCGTCGAGGAAGGGAAGCTGAGCTGGGTCGTCTTCCGGCCCTGACCCATGTTCATCGAACTCACCGATATCCTGCGCTGTCCCGCCGATCATGAGGAAGGGGTGCTCGTGCTGCTGCCTGACGGCGTCACCGACCGTCAGGTCCGGAGTGGGCACCTCGGCTGCATGGACTGCGGGCTGGTCTATCCAATTCTTGAGGGCGTCGCGGAATTCGAGGCGGCCCCGATCGAGGCCGCCCGCTCCGTGCGGCTGACGGGAGTGGCAATGGTCGCCTTCCTCGGCCTCGGCGGGCCCGGCGGCTACGTGGCGCTGGTCGGCGGGGCGGCGGAGGACTGGACGGGATTCGCCGAGGCGAGCGACGGGGTGCATGTCCTGGCGCTGAACCCGCCCCCCGGGGTGCCGTCCGGCCGGGGCGTCAGCATGGCGCGCGGTGCGGGAGTGCCGGTCAAGAGCCGTCACCTGCGCGGCGTGGTGCTCGGGCCCGGATACGCCGATGCCCCGGCGTGGATCGCGGAGGCGGTGCGCACCCTGCTGCCCGGCCAGCGGGTGGTGGGGGAAGGCGAGACCCCGTCTGTGCCGGAGCTCGAGGTGCTCGCCAGCGCGGACGGGGTCTGGGTGGCGAGGGCGATCCGCGCCTGACGCACACGATGCAGGGGCGTCCCCTCCCGCACCGCTCCCTCCGCCCGCCCCCTCCTTGAAGGCATCTTCATTCCTCGTTGGCAGGTTCTTCAAACATCCTCCGCGATGTTGACCCCGGTAGCCCTGTTGGAAGTCGCAGCAATTCGTGGACAAGCCCAGTCAATTGAATGGCCACTCCGGTGGCCCTGATCGCATCCTGCTCGGAGGCCCAATGGGGCTGTCATGGGTCGCGGGCGGGGATCGAGTCCACCTTTACGCTCTCTTCAGGTTTCCATGAACCCAGTCGACCGCAGGACCTTCCTCAAGCGGATCGGGATCGCCTCTGCGGCCTCGGTGGCGTCGACCGCCGCGTTTGCCTCGACGACCGAGTCGGGACTGCAACTGCCGCCAGGCGCCCCCGCCTGGAAGCGGACACCCTGCCGTCTCTGCGGCGTCGGCTGCGGGTTGCTGGTCGGGATCGAGGGTGGCCGGGCGGTAGCGGTGAAGGGCGACCCCGACTCGCCGGTCGGGCAGGGGCTCGCATGCGTCAAGGGCTATCACTCGGTACAGGCGCTCTATGGGCGTGACCGGATCCGTCAGGCCCTGGTCCGACGCGACGGGAAGCTCGTCCCCGTTCCCATGCACGAGGCCTACGACCTGATCGCGAGCAAGATCAAGGACACCACGCGGCTGCACGGCAAGGACAGCGTGGCGCTCTACGGGTCTGCCCAGTGGACCATCGCC
>JAHECL010000117.1 GCA_024641745.1 Gemmatimonadota bacterium
CGGCCGGCAAGACCGTCACCGTCAGTGTCCTCCCCAACCCGAGCCACCTGGAGTTCGTGGGACCGGTGGTCAACGGCCGCACACGGGCACGGCAGACGTCCCGCAAGGGCCGCGTCATCGAGCACGATCCCTCGTCAGCGCTCCCCATCGTCATCCACGGCGACGCCGCCTTCGCGGGCCAGGGCGTCGTGGCCGAGACGCTGAACCTCGCCAACCTCTCGGGATATGACCCGGGCGGCACGCTGCACCTCATCACCATCAACCAGATCGGCTTCACCACCGACGTGCGGGACTCCCGCTCGACCCGACACGCCTCTGACCTGGCGAAGGGGTTCGACGTGGCGATCATCCACGTGAACGCCGACGACCCCGAGGCGTGCCTGAGCGCGGTGCGCCTGGCCATGGCGTACCGGGCCAAGTTCCGCAGCGACGTGCTGATCGACCTGGTGGGCTATCGGCGCTGGGGGCACAACGAGGGGGATGAGCCGGCCTACACCCAGCCGACGATGTACGGGACGATCAAGGCACTCCCGACGGTGCGCGCACGGTACGCGACGCAGCTGGTCGAGGCCGGGCTGCTGACGGCCGGGGAAGCCGAGGCGGAAGCGGCCCAGGCCTACCAGCATCTCGTGGAGGTGCAGCAGGCGATGAAGACCACGGCGGCACCGCGCACGGACGGGCAGCCCCAGGTGCACCCCGAGGCGGAAGTGGTGGAGACGGCCCTCCCGGCCGACTTCCTCCTCGCGCTCAACGAGGAACTGCTGACCTGGCCGGCGGATTTCGCCGTCCACCCGAAGCTGGCGCGCCAGCTCGAACGGCGGCGGAAGGACGTGTCCTCACCGGGCGGGATCGACTGGGGACACGCCGAGGCGCTGGCGATGGGCTCCCTCCTGCTCGAGGGGGTGCCGATCCGCCTGACCGGCCAGGACACCGAGCGCGGGACGTTCAGCCACCGTCATTTCGTGCTGCATGACGTGGTGACCGGGGCGACGTGGGCGCCAATCCAGCGGCTGACCGGCGCCCAGGCGCCGATGGAGATTCACAACAGTCCCCTGTCCGAACTGGCGACAATGGGGTTCGAGTACGGCTACAGCGTCGCCGCCCCGGAGACGCTGGTCCTCTGGGAAGGCCAGTTCGGCGATTTCGTGAACGGCGCGCAGGTCTTCCTCGACCAGTTCGTCGCCGCGGGCCAGTCGAAGTGGGGCCAGCGCAGCCGCCTCACGCTCCTCCTCCCGCATGGGTATGAGGGCCAGGGACCGGAACACTCGAGCGCCCGGCTGGAGCGGTTCCTCCAGCTCTGCGCCGAGCGGAACATGCGGGTGGCCAACTGCACCACCCCCGCCCAGTACTTTCACCTGCTCCGGCTGCAGGCGCACGACGGCCGGATCCGGCCGCTGATCGTGATGACCCCGAAGAGCCTCCTCCGGCTCCCGGCGGCGTCCTCGTCGCTGACCGACCTGATGGATGACACCTTCCGGCCGGTGCTCGACGACCCGACGCGTCCGCTCGACGCGACCCGCCTGGTGCTCTGCTCCGGCAAGCTGTACTACGACCTGGTGACCGCGGCGGAGACGATTCCGAACCGGCCGGCGATCGTGCGGCAGGAACTGCTCTACCCCTACCCCGAGGAGAGCCTGCGATCGGTGCTCAGCCGGTACCCGGCACTCCAGGAGGTGGTCTGGGCGCAGGAGGAACCGCGGAACATGGGGGCGTGGGGATTCGTGCACGATCGCCTGCGGGCCCTGCTGCCGGGCGATGTGGCGCTGCGATACGCGGGCCGACCGAATCGGGCGAGTCCCGCCGAGGGCTATCCGTCAGCGCACGCGGCGGAGCAGGCACGGATTGTCGGTGAGGCGGTGGGTTAGGCGGGCAGGATCGGCCGCTCCGACGCCTTCCGGGCGATGTCCTTCAACGGCTCGGACAGGTGCTCACCGTAGTGGAGGAGGAAGACCCCCCGCGCACGCTTCTGCATGAGAAACGCCACGAGGGGCGTGTCGGCCTTGGCGGCGTTGCAGTCGCGGCAGGCGAGGACCAGGTTGTCGGGCCGGTCGTAGGCATCCTGCCCGCGGCGGGGCCGGACATGGTCAAGCGTGATCGCCTCCGGCGCCGTCTCGATACCGCAATAGGCGCAGATCGAGCCATGTTGGGCGAGGAGCCACTCGCGATGCCCGGAGTAGGAGCGGCCGGCGGACCGGCGGAAGGAAGGGGCGGCGACTGCCGCCGCGTTCGAGCTGGTGTTACTGCGTCGTCTGGATGTTCGTGCCACAAACCCTGCCTGAAGTGTCGTACACGGTCCGGACCATCCGGGCCGCCTAATGCGTTGTCATTTCAACCCTTAAAAGTACCACTGGGACGCTCCCGACGACAGTCCCCCCCAGCTCCGCCGCCTCGGTGGATTGTCAGCCCTGGCGCCGTAATCCATTGCACAACAACACTTTCCATCGTCGGCGAAGAATGGAAGGCTACTTCGTCACCATCACCCAGAGCCCGTAGAAGAGCAGCCCGGTGGACACCCAGCCCACCACGCTCCAGCGCAGGAAGACCCGCCGCAGTCCGGCGGAATCTTCCGGTCGGAGCCGCTCCAGCCGGAACTGGTCCGGAATGAGGACCACCAGCCAGAGCAGGGTGGACAACGCGAGGGCGCCCACGCCCCGCACCAGCCACGGCGTCGCCCAGAACGGGTACCCGACGGCGAGGACGAGCTGGATGCCGGAGAAGGTCAGGAGCGCGGCACCGGCAGCCGTGAAGACGAGGTCGGTCCAGAGGATGGCCCGGGCCACCGGACGGAAGGGCACCACCGAGCGCTGGGCGTAGAGGAAGGTCGCCCAGAAGCCGGTGACGGTGACGTTCCCGACGAGCAGGACCGCCCCCAGCACGTGGAGCCCACGCCAGGTCGAGAGGTCAGCCATTGCGCTCCTCGAACGGTCCGTCCAGCCAGCCGAGGCGGTGCCGCAGTCGGTCCAGCTGCTTGTTGAGCGACAGCGAGCCGCGCACGAGCGGCCGGAACGGAGCAAGGTCCTCCGCCCGCAGGACGGCATCAAGCTCGTCGAGCACCGTCGTCATCCGGACGCCGATTTCACCCGTCAGCGCCTTCCGGTCCGCCCCACCGGCGCGCACCACCCACGGCTCGCCGACCCACGCGAACGCCTCGGGCAGGTGCTCGCCGAGGTGGGCGTACCGGAATCCAACCGGGCAGAGCCGGACCGGCGAACCCGCCTCCAGCGCGAGGTGCGCCGCGCCGGTTTCCAGTCCGACCAGCGACTGGCCGGCGGGGCGCCGCGCCCCCTGGGGAAAGATCCAGAGGCCCGTGCCAGGCACGAGGACTTCCCTGGCGCGCTCCAGATCGGCGTAGGCCCGCGGAGCGGAGGTACGGTCCATCGGCAGGGCACCGACCCGCAGGAAGAACCGGTAGCGCGCCAGGTGCCGGGATTCCATCAGGACATGGAAGGTGGTGCCCAGTTCCCGCCCGACCAGGCAGGCCAGGAAGCCATCCCACCAGTTGGTGTGGTTGGCCACGAAGATGAGGGGAAGATCGCCGGGCACCGCGGGGACCGCCGCCGGCGTGCGCAGGTGGACGGCGGCGAACCGGCCGCGCGCGAGAAAGCGGAGGTAGCGTTCGAAGCCGGCCATCGCCCAGGCGGACGGTGGAATGGTCGGCTGCAGGACGGTGGTCAGGCGGACCGCTCCGCGGCGAAGGCGGTGAGCGGCGCGTGTTCCTGCCAGAGTGCCCGCCCGAGGATGGCCAGCTTGCGCGGCGACGAGACATGCGCCCGGTTGTGGAAGACGTCGTAGCCGTTGCGCTCAATGGCATCGAGGATGCCGGCATACGTCCGCTGCATGAGGCGCACCGTCATCCGCGACCCGTCCGCGGGAAAGAGGTCGACCACCGCGTCGCCCGCCGCGAAGTGCTGCCGCGCCCGCCGGACCTGGAAGCTCATGAACCGGCGGAACTCCGGCGTGACGACCCGCCGCTCGAGCGCGCCGCGGTCCAGCCCGAAGGCCGCCAGCTCGTCCGCCGGCAGGTAGACCCTGCCCTCGGCGAGGTCCTCGCCGACGTCGCGGAGCACGTTGGTCAGCTGCATGGCGATGCCGAGGCGCACCCCGGATCCCTCGAACCCGCGGCGCCGCGCCCCCAGCACCGGGCCGAGCATCAGGCCGACCACCCCGGCCACCTTGTAGGAGTAGCGTTCCAGGTCGGCAAAGGTCTGCATGGCCACCGGCTCGAGGTCCATGGCCACGCCGTCGAGCAGGTCCAGCATCGGCTGCAGGGGAATGGCCACGCGGCGCAGCGTGTCGCCGAGGGCGAGCCAGCGAGGGTCGTCGGCCTCGGCGCCGGCGTGGAGGGCACGCACCGTCCCGGCGAGCAGCGCCAGCCGCCGCCGCACTTCTTCCGCCGGCCGGTCGCCCCGCAGGTCCACCAGGTTGTCGGCGTAGCGGCAGTAGTCGTAGAGCGCGAAGATGGAACGGCGCTTGGCCATCGGCACGAACCGGCTGGCGAAGTAGAAGCTCTTCGCCCAGGCCGCCGTCACCTGCTCGGCCGCGGCATAGCTCCGCTCCAGGGCCTCGCCGTTCACGCCGTCACCCGCCGCTCCGCCGCCATGCGCTCGACCACCAGCCGCGACGAGATGAGCACCATCGGCACCCCGCACCCCGGGTGGGTGCTCTGGCCCACGAAGAAGAGGTTGGTGCATTCCGCATGGCGGTTGTGGGGACGGAAGTACCCCACCTGGTCGATGCCATGCGCCAGCCCGAACGCCTCGCCCCGGGTGGCGCTGAGCTCCACCTGGAAGTCGGCGGGGGTGAAGACGCGGCTGGTCACCAGCCGGCGGCGCAGGTCGCTCAAGCCGAACCGCTCCAGCCGCTCGAGCATCTCCGCCTCGAGGCGCGGCCCCTCGACCGCCCAGTCGATCGGGCGCGCGGGATCCTGGCTGGGGACCGGCACCAGGATGTAGATGTTTTCCTTCCCCTCGGGCGCGAGCGACGGATCGGTCTTGCTGGGATTGCAGATGTAGAAGGCCGGGTCGGCCGGGACCTGGTGCCGCTCGAAGATGTCGTCGCAGGCGCGGCGCAGGTCCGCCGGGACGATCAGGTTGTGGTGCGGCAGGTCGGGGTAGCTGCCGTCCACGCCGAGGTACATCAGGAAGGCGGAGCAGCTGAAGTCGAAGCGCTCGATCCCCGCATACGGCTCGCCGAGGAGGGTCTCGTAGGCATAGGGCAGGTCGGCGTTCACCAGCACCGTCTCGGGCGACAGGCGCCGTCCGTCGGCGAGCCGAACCGCCGCGATCCGCGAGCCGTCGCGCTCGAGCGCCGTCACCTCGGTCCCGTATTCGATGACCACCCCGAGCTCCCCGGCCAGCCGGGCCAGGGCGCGCGGGATCGCGTGCATCCCTCCCATGGGGAAGTAGAGACCGCCGGCGACCTCGGTGTAGGGAAGGAGGCTGTAGATGGCCGGGGACTCGTAGGGCGAGAGGCCGAGGTAGAGCGACTGGAAGCTGAACGCCTGCTGCAGGCGCTCGTCCTTGAAGAACCGTCCGACCATCTTCTGCAGCCGCTCCATGGCGCGGGCCCGCAGCAGAAGGAGTCCGTTCTTCAGGTTGAAGAAATCCCGGCGGCGGTGGACGTTCCGGTCGACGAACGCCGCGAGGCCGATCGCGTAAAGCCTGGCGGTCTCGGCCAGGAACCGGAGGAAGCGGGGGCCGACGCCTGGCTCGATCCGTTCGACTCCCTCGAGCATCCCGTTGATCCGGCTGGTCACGTCGAGCGTGGTGCCGTCGGCGTAATAGACCCGGTAGTTGGGGTCGAGCTGACGCAGGTCGAGGTAGTCCTCCAGGCGACGATCGGCGTCCGCGAAGACCTTCCGGAGGTAGTCGGTCATGAGAAGGAGGGTGGGACCGGTGTCGAACCGGAACCCCTCCGACTCCCAGTATCCGCAGCGGCCGCCCGGGTGGGCGTGCCGCTCGAGCACCCGCACCTGGCGACCCTGCGCGGCGAGCCGGACGGCCGACGCGAGGCCCCCGAGGCCGGCGCCCACGATCAGGACGTCGTCCGGCCCCGAAGCCGGGGGAGCATCGACGGGGGACGAGGGACGTTCGGGCCTGATCTCGGTCAGGACGGTCGCCATGGGGCACTCCGGGAACTGATGGTTCGACTGCTGACGGCGGGGGCGGGCTCGCCCAGTTCCAGCTGGAACCCGTGACGCACGAGACTGTTCCCCTCGGCGATGGCGCCGCGCCCGCCGATGACGGCGCGGACGCGGGGAGGCAGACGGGGGACGAACCGGGACAGTTCGGGGAGGTTGCGCTCCACCAGTTCCGGATCGCTGGCGCTCAGGGCGACGGCGGCCGGCCGAAGGGTCCACGCGGCCTGGATCACCTGGTCGAGCGGCAGGTCGGGGCCG
>JAHECL010000027.1 GCA_024641745.1 Gemmatimonadota bacterium
GACCAGTTCCCGGTCTGGTGAATGCGGGCCCCCGGCTGCACCTGCTGGATGGAGGCGGGCACATGTCCCGTGAACCCCTGCAGCACCGGCCGCATGCCGAGGGACCGTTCGCGGGCCAGAATCTGCCGTTCCAGTGCGATGTGGCTGTCGATCCAGCTGTCGGGGAGCGGCCCGCCCAACCCGTCGATGTTGCCCATCCATCCCCACGGCAGGTAGGCGGGGCCGACGAGGAAGTCGGCGACCTGCTCCCGGCTGAACCCGAACTCCTGGAGGACGTCGCGCCAGACCGCCTCCTGGCCGGTGACGGCGAGCGGGGTGTTGATCCCCTTGAGCGCCATCCAGTCGATCATCTTCTCCCAGTCGGCCCAGTCCCACCACGCCATCGAGTAGGAGAAGGTGCAGTAGTTGAAGAAGTACCGCAGGGAATAGGGGGTACTGATCCGGACCCTGGCCGCCGGAAGTGGAAGCGGGCCGGAGAGCCGGATCGGCTGGAGGGGGAGCTGGACTTCGACCCCCACCACCTGCTCGAGATACCAGTTCAGCGCCGAGGCGATCGCGACCCCGGAGGAACCCCGGAGCACCACCCGGTCCCCCTCGGCATCGACCTCGAACACGTCGCGGCCGGCATCGTCCGGGATGCTGCCCAGGCGGAAGGACGCCTGGCTGCCGGGGATGACTCGTGCCACGAGGGCGGTGGCGGCCTGGAGGTCGACGGGGAGGCGCTCCTGCGCGGCCGCCGGCCCATGGGACAGCGTCAGGAGGGCGGTGGCACCCGCAGCGAGGCAGACGGTTCGGAGCACTGTTTCTGGAAGCATGATGATGGATACACGGCCGCCAGGGGATTCGGGAGGGGCGGCGGGATGCCCCCCCTCACGGAATCGGGGAATCGGTGTTACCATCGAACCTTACCCTTCCTGGAGGTTGCCATGACCCTGCGAGCCCTGCTTCCCGCGTCGCTGCTCCTGACGCTCACGGTCGGACTGCCGTCCGTCGCGACGGCCCAGATCCCGGACAGTGCGGTGAAGCTGCAGACCGTCGTCAGCGAGACCAACCGGTTCCGGGTGGAGTACGCCGAGTACGTCAACAACAAGGACGCGAAGTCACTGGCGGCAATGTACGAGGACGATGCCATCGTCACGCTCGAGAGCGGCGCGAGGCAGGTCGGGAAGCAGGCGGTCATGGCATCGATCACCGAGCGGTTGCCCACCTATCCGCACATGGTGCTCCAGAGCGACACCCTGATCGCCTACGGGCCCACCGCGATCGACATGGGAACGGTCAGGCTGCACCCCACCAACGGCGGCGAGGTCGTCAACAAGTATCTCGCGGTGCTGCGTCGCACCATGGGCGTCTGGCGGATCGTGCGATTGCAGGTCACGACGGTGGCGAAGTAGCGGCGGCGATTCCTCCCGTCCGCTCCATAGCTCCCTGAGCCGGCAGCCCCGCCTGGTCCTCACGGACCGGGCGGGGTTTGCCGTCCCTGCCTCTCCCACGGTGCTTGCTGGAATCCCTGGCGGGCCGTAAAATGGGTGGCCCCTTGGCGCCGATGGCCTCGCCAGGCGCTGTACGGCTGGCGCCCACGAACGGAGGATGGATTGGCTTTTGCGGCGGGCACGCAGTGCGGACGATACGTCGTCACCTCGCTGATCGGCTCCGGTGGCATGGGAGAGGTCTACCGGGCGCACGACACCCGCCTCGGCCGCGATGTGGCCTTCAAGGTCCTTCCCCTCTCCCTCGCCGGCAGCCGCGAATTCAAGCGCCGCTTCGAACGCGAGATCCTCGCGATTTCCCGCCTGTCCCACAAGAACATCTGCACGATCTACGACACCGGCGCCCACGAGGGCCAGCCGTACATCGTCATGGAATTGCTCGAGGGGAAGACCCTCGATGAGGTGCTCGCCGCGGGCACGATGACGCCGGAGCGGCTGCTCGACATCGCGATCCAGGTGGTCGACGCCGTGGACGCCGCCCACCAGCAGGGCGTGGTGCACCGGGATCTCAAGCCGTCCAACATTTTCCTGACCGAGCGCGGCGACGCGAAGGTGCTCGACTTCGGCGTCGCCAAGGTCATCCCGCCGAGTGACAGCACCGAGGCCGATCCCGACAGCCTGGTGACCGCCATCGGCATGACGATCGGGACGCTGGCCTACATGTCGCCGGAACAGGCGATGGGCGGGGAGATCGACGCGCGCTCGGACCTCTTCTCCATCGGCGTGCTGGCGTACCAGATGGCCACGGGCTCCCTGCCGTTCGTCGGCTCCCGGAATGCCATGCTCTACCAGCTCACCTCGGAGCAGACCTCCCCGAGGCCGGTGACGCTGGCGAAAGGCGTCCCCCAGGAACTCGACCAGATCATCCAGCGCGCCCTCGAGAAGGACCGGGAGGTCCGGTACCAGACCGCCCGCGACCTCCTGGCCGATCTTCGACGGCTCCGCCGGGACCTGGCCTCCGGCCGCACCGCGGCGGCGGCCGCGGCCGCCCCTCCGAGGTCCCGTCGTCGCCATCCGTGGGCCTGGGCCCTCGCCGGTGCGGCCGTCGTCGCCCTCGGCCTGGTGGGGTGGCGAGTTGCCTCGGGCTGGCGCGCGTCCCCGGCGCCGATCGGCACCATCGCCGTGCTCCCCTGTTCCGGTACCGTCGGGACCACCGGCGCCGAGTACCGCTGCGACGTCCTCACCGAGAACCTGAACGGCAGTCTCTTCCAGATGGGGCTGGTGGTCCGCTCGAAACAGACCGTGGAACCGTTCAAGAACAGCGGCATGACCGCGCTCGAGGTGGGCAAGGCGCTGGGCGTGGACGCGGTGGTGACCGTGAATGTCCGGGATGAGAACGGGCTGACCTTCAGCGTGGAGGTCACCGACGTCCGAAATGGCGCCTACGTCTGGGGCAAACAGTTTTCGAGTCCGTCCGGCGATCCGTACAGTACCCAGAAGACCATCGCCCTGGATGTGGCCGAGGGCCTGAAGCTGCGCCTCAGCGCCCAGGACCTGGCCGAACTCAAGGTGTACCAGACCTACCAGGACGGGCTGCAGTACTGGAACCAGCGGACCTCCGCCAGCCTCGCGAAGGCCGTGGACCTCTTCAAGGCCGCCCTGCGGGACGACCCGACCTTCGCCCGGGCGCAGGCCGGCCTGGCGAGCTCCTACGTGCTGATGCCGCTCTACGGCGGGCTCCCGCCGGCCGAGGCCTACCCGCTGGCCAAGAGCGCCGCCGAGGAGGCCCTCCGGCTGGATGACTCACTGGCCGACGCCCATGCCACGCTGGGGCTGGTCAAGCGCGACTACGAGCATGACTGGCGCGGCGCCGAGCAGGAGTTCAAGCGGGCCATCGAACTCGGGACGCCCTCCCAGTCCGGCCCTGCGCTCCAGTGGTACGCCGAGTTCCTGGCCATGGTCGGCCGGTTCCGGGAGGCGGAGGAGCGGATCACCCAGGCGCAGCAGGAGGCGCCGCTCTCCTCGGTGGTCCGCTCGGTCCACGGCTGGATCCTGCTCTGTGCGGGGGAGTCCGGCCCGGCCAAGCAGCAGTTCGAGGAGACCCTGGCACGCGAGCCCGGCTTCCCGCTGGCGCACTGGTTCCTGGGGCAGCTGTTCGTGACGCGGCGACAGTACGATTCCGCGTCCGCCCACCTCGGCGAGGCGGTCGAGCGCTCCGGCGGCGCCAGCCGGATGGTGGCGGACCTCGCCGCCGCCCGTGCCATGGGCGGCGATCGCGACAGCGCCCTGATCCTCCTCAACTCGCTGCAGACGATGGGGACGGGCGGCGCCACGGTGTCGCGATACGAGTATGCCGTGGTGCACGCGGCGCTCGGCGAGCCGGACCTGGCGTTCAACGACCTGGATGCCGCCATGGCCGAACACACCTGGCAGATGGCGACGATCGCCTGCGATCCGATGCTGCAGTCCCTGCACGCCGATCCCCGGTACGCCGCCCTGATGGGCCGCCTCGGTCTTCCAGGCCAGTGACGACATGACCCCACGCCCATCAGCGCCAGCCCCCTCGGCGGTCGGCGAACGGCAGGTCTCGTTCATCATCGATCCGAGTATGTACGCGGAGGCCAGCGCCCTGCCGGGCTTCGTCTACGGTCACATCGACCGGGCGGTGCGGACCGACCTCCACTACCACTATTCGGGGCCCATCTGCGCCCAGCGCTGGCTCGACGTCTGCGATGATCCAGCCTACGGCCACGATGACCTGGTCCGGGCGGTGACGCAGTCCTGTCCGGCGCTGGTCGCATCGCTCCGGGAGGGGTCGGGGGGATTGGGGCGGGTGGCAATGGCCAGCCTCGGTCCCGGCGACGGTTCACTGGATGAGCAGATCCTGCGGGGGATCGCCGGGGACCTGCAGGTGGAATCGTACGCGGGATTTGATTTCTCATTCGACCTGCTGCGACGCGCGGTGCATCGGATCGCGCATGCCGAGGGGCTGCGCGGCTCCTTTCCGATCACGGCGGTGTGCGGGGACTTCACGCGACTGGCACCGGTCCGCGTGCCCGCCACCAAGGGCTGTGCCCGGCTGTTCACGCTGACCGGGCTGACGATCGGCAACTACCGCGAGGATGCCCTTCTCACCGACCTGCGCGCGCTGCTGAGTCGCGGAGACTATCTCCTGCTCGATGCCCGGATGCATCGGCTGGGGCCCAATCCGGTCGCGGACCCCCACTCAGCCAACCTGAAACAGCTGCTCACCAGCTACGACCTGGCGAGCGTCCGCCGCTTCGCCTTCGGTCCGGTCGAGATGGCCACCCTGGCGAGCGCCGAGGACGTGGTCATCGGCTTCGAGGTGTCCCAGGGGATCACCACCGTGCCGGGCGGCCTGAACGTCGTCATCTACTGCAGCGATCTTGACACCCGCATGCGGCTTGGCGACGCGCCCGTGACCCGTGAGCGACTGGACCTCGCGGTCACCACGATGTACCACGGGCCGAGCCTCTCCGCCTGGCTGCAGTCCGCGGGATTCTCGCTCGTCTGGCAGCGTGAAGCGGGCAGCCTCGGGCTCTTTCTCCTGCAGCGGGACTAGGCCTGCTCCCGGGGAGCTCCCGGCCGCATGACCGGCGTCATCCCCGACCCGCGGCGGGTGATGTAGATTTGGAAGGTCCCCAGCGTGAGGAAGCTGATGCGCGTGCGTGAAATTGGAGTCGCCGCCGCCTGCCTGGCGTCGCTCGCCGCCTGCGAGAGCGGCAGCGGTTCCGGGTCGGGTGTCACCGGGCCGCCCCCCTCCTATGCCGACATCGCCGGCCAGTACTCCGCCCCCGTGTCGGCCCCGGGCACCGGGCTGCTGCTGACCGGGACGATGTACCTCTTCATCACCCAGGACGGGGGGACGTTTCGCGGCTCCTACGCCGTGGTCGGGACCCTCGATGAGGGCACCGCCACCGGCCCGGTCACCCTGCTCGGGGCCGTGGTGAACGGCACCCTGGTGACCGGGTCGGATCCGTCGCTCCAGTTCGACATGCGTCCGGCGGGTTGCGGCGCGGTCGTGCTCCAGAGCACCGGCGCCTACGCCAGCACGGCAGGCACCATCACCCTGTCCCCGGCCAACATCCCGGTGCAGGATCTCGACTGCCTGGACATCCTGCGGTCGGTGTCTGACACCGTCACGCTGGTACCGTGAGGACTGCCCGATGACAGATGCGCGAGGGATACTGGCGGGGACGATGGCACTGGCGCTGGGGCTGCTTGCCGGTTGCGGCGAGCGCCCCGCGCCGGCGGCGCCAGCCGCCGCCAGCCACATCCTGAGCCCCCGGGACGGTGACACCGTGCCCTGGGAGTTTCTCCTGCAGCTTGGCGTCACCGGTGCCACGGCCGTCCCGGCGGACGGGATGCGGCGCGAGGGCGAGGGGCATCACCACGTCTTCGTCGATGCCGACCTCACCCCGGCCGACTCGACCATCCCCAAGACCGACGGGATCTACCACATCGGGTCGGGGGCGGACACCCTGCGCCTCACCGGCCTGGCTGCGGGAAGCCACCGGATCATCACGCGATTCGCCTACGGGGACCACGTTCCCATGCCGGGCGTGGCCACCGATACTATCTGGGTGTTCGTGGAGTAGGCGGGGTCCGGAACCCCGGGACTTGACGGACCGGCTGGAATTCCGAACCTTGGGAGGTCCCCCCCCTTCGGAGGGTCCCGCTACCCGCTTCGCTGGAGGTCGTGATGTTCGCTCGCCGCCTTGCCCCCCTGACCATGGTCGGTGCCCTGCTCCTCGGCGCCCTCGCCCTGCCCGGATGCTCTGAGGACAACAACCCCGCCGGTCCGGCGCCTGGGGCCGCCCTGGTCGGCTCCTGGGACGCGACCAGTTTCGTCGCCGGAGCCGATGACTTCATCGCCATGGGGATGACCCTGCAGATCACCCTCAATGCCGACAAGACCTACGAGATCGAGTTCACCAACGACCTGGTGGGCGCCTGCAACCCCGGTCCGGACTGCCTCGATAGCGGTGATTACGCCTCCACCGTATCCACACTCACCATTGATCCGGGCACGCCCGACCAGACGGTCTTCGTCTACGCCATTGCCGGGAATGAGCTGACCCTGACCGGCCAGATCGACGGCATCGACGTGACGATCGTGCTGGTCAGGATCACCTGAGCGCTTCGTGAGCCGGCCGCCCCCGGGGCGACCCAGGGCAGGTCGCCATGCCTGAGCCCCCGCCGTCCTTTCGGACGACGGGGGCTCAGGTCTCCCAGGAATGGCTGGTCGGTATGGAAGCCCGACCGGCGCGGGTCAGTGGCCGCCGCCCGACGCCGACTTCACGTCGAAATCGACCCAGGTCCGATTGGCGGCCTGGTCGAGCTGCGGAGGATAGGTCTTGCCACCGGTACCGGCGATGAGGCTCGCGAGCGCCGTGTTGCGAGCGACCGGAGTGCCGCCCACCTGCCCGTTGTCGTCGAGCACGAAGGTGGCCCGCCACCATCCATACTTGTGCAGGTCGCCGGGGAGCGTGAGGTTCTGGATCATCAGGTTGTAGCCGTAGATGAGCTTGCCGGCCACGTTGACCTCGGCGGTGAACGATCCAGGGCCATCGCCGCCGAACGCCTCGTAGATCGCTCCGTCGAACGCGGTGTACACCGGTTGCCGGGTCGCGTCATCCAGCTTCTCGAGGATGAGGCGGGGCATCACGGAATACAGCGTCGGAGTGAAGGGGGCGGTGGTGCCGTCGGTGCCCTGCATCTCCGTCTCGCCGGTCCCGTAGAGTGCCGTCATGTTGAATCCGGACAGCTGGCGCCCGCCGAGGTCGTTCAGCACCACCTCAATGCGAATGTTCTGGTGGGTATTGAACTGGACGCCGGTGAGGTTGTCACCCCAGGCAACTTCCGCCTGCTGGATTCCGCCTGCAGAACCGTCCAGCCACTCCGCCTGCCAGGTATTGACGCCCTGCTGCAGGTAATAGGCGCCATAGTCGGCGACGTTTCCGGCATACCAGAAGGGGAGGGCGTCCACGAGGATGTTTTCCTCCGCCGTGGGCCGGACGCCGGGATCGGTGGTCACGGCCAGGCCGGTCAGCCCGATTCCCTCCGTGAAGACGACCGGATAGGAGAGGTTGTTGCCGACGGTGCTCACTTCGCCGGCCACACGCACCGAGGCCGAGCCGCTCTTCCCCTCGACCATGGCGGTGATCGTGGCGGTGCCGCGGGCGACGCCGGTCACCAGGCCGTCATTGCTTACGGTCGCCACACCATTGTCGCTGCTGCTCCAATTGAAGGTGCGGTCCGCGAGGATGGTGCCGGCGAGGTCACGCGCGGTTGCGGTGAGCTGCAGGGTGCCTCCCGGGGCCACCGGCTCGGTGCCCGGATCGGACACCGTGACTGTGGCCACTGGCACGCGGAGCGTCAGGATGGCGGTGCCCGCCTTGCCCTGACTGGTCGCCGTGATGGTAACGGACCCGGTCGCCAGTGCACTGACGAGGCCAGCGGCGTCGACGGTCGCAAGGGTGGCGTCGCTGGTGGTCCAGGTCACCAGGCGGTCCAGCGGTGTCCCGGCGGCGTCCTTCGGGATCGCCGTCAGCTGCAGGGTGAATCCGACGGAGAGCGCCGCGGTGCCGGGCGTCACGTCCACCGTCGCCACCGGCACCCGTACGGTCACGGCCGCGGTGCCGGTCTTCCCTTCGCTGATGGCGGTGATCGAGGTCGTCCCTGCCGCCACTGCCGTGATGAGACCGTTCTCGTCCACGTCGACGATGGTGCGGTCGACGCTGCCCCACACGATGGGGCGGTTGAGGACATTGCCCTCGGGGTCGCGCAACGCGGCCGCCAGCTGGGCCGTCTCCCCGATGTCGAGGATCACGACGGCGGGCTCGATGCTGACGCCGTCGACCGGCGCGATGATCAAGACGCCGGCATTCCCGACCTTGCCTTCACTCGCGGCGGTGATCACCGCCGTGCCGCGGGACACGCCCGTGACCAGGCCGGTGGAGGAGACCAGCGCGATCGCCGGATTGCTGGTTGTCCAGGCCACCGCGCGGTCGAGCGTATCGCCGTGGTGGCAGGTGAGCGTGATCGAGAGTTGAATGGTGGAGCCCACGAGGACGGTGTCGACGGTGGGGGAAATCTCCACCAAAGCGACCGAATGCTCCACGGGTGCAGTCGTGGTGTCGCTGCATCCGGTTGCCAATCCGAGCAGCGTGAGAATGCCTGCGCCGGTCATGAGGTGCTTCACGATGTGATTTCTCATCGCCGTGCCCTCCTGCTTTGTAGCGAAGCAAGCTGGCGGGATAGACGCCAAGCGTGGCGGGCCCTGAGGCAGCGGCCGATGGTGGGGCGGCAGGAAGTGACCGCCAGCGGAGGCCTCCTGCATCCGCACAGTAGCAGGGGAGGCATCAAGGGAGGCTGAAAGGGCGCATAGTTTCCTTTCGGAAACAGTTCATCAATCGTTCCGGCCGTTTTCATCACGCATTCACGGTGCGTGGGCGCGCGCAACTTCCCGCCTCGAAGCTGGAGGGCGGTGCGGGCCGTTCGCGCGCCCCCCGGGGCCGCATGCTAGATTTGCTCATTCCCCTTTCCCTGGACCTCGCATGCCCGCCCTGATCGAATGCGTGCCAAATTTCTCTGAAGGCCGTGACCCGGAGGTGATCCGGCGCATCGCGGACCGCCTCGACTCGGTGGAGGGCGCCACGCTCCTGCACGTGGATGCCGGAAAGGCGACCAATCGCACCGTGATGACGGTGGCCGGCTCCCCCGACGCGGTGGTCGAGGCGGCGTTCCGCGGGATCGCGGCGGCGGCGGACCTCATCGACATGCGTCAGCACAGCGGTGCGCACCCCCGCATGGGTGCCACCGACGTCTGCCCGCTGGTCCCGATCGCCGGGATCGGCATGCGGGAAACCGCCGACCTGGCGCGGCGGCTCGCGGAGCGGGTGGGCCGCGAGCTTCGCATTCCCGTCTACGCCTACGAAGCGGCGCAGCCCGATCCCCGCCGGAAGAACCTCTCGGTCATCCGCGCGGGGGAGTATGAGGGGCTCGAGGAGAAGATGAAGCAGGGGGCGTGGACCCCGGACTTCGGCCCGACCGCCTTCAACGCGAAGAGTGGCGCCACCGCCATCGGCGCCCGGGACTTCCTGGTGGCGTTCAACGTCAACTTGAACAGCACCTCCACCCGCCGGGCGAACGCCATCGCGTTTGACGTGCGGGAGGCGGGCCGTCCCAAGCGCGACGGCCACCCGCTGACCGGCAAGGTCGTGACGGACGCCGCAGGCCAGCCGGTGCTGATTCCCGGCACCCTCAAGGCGGTCAAGGCGATCGGGTGGTACATCCCGGAATACGGCATCGCCCAGGTCTCGATGAACCTGGTCGATCTCTCCGTGACGCCGCTGCACCTTGCCTTCGACGAGGTCTGCCGCGCCGCCGAGGCCCGCGGGGTACGGGTGACGGGGAGCGAACTGGTCGGGCTGGTGCCGCTGGCCGCGCTGCTCGATGCCGGGCGCCACTATCTCAGGAAGCAGCAGCGTTCTCTCGGCGTCGCCGAGCCGGAGCTGATCAAGATTGCCATCCGGTCGCTCGGCCTCGACGAGCTGGCCCCGTTCAACCCCGACGAGCGGATCATCGAGTATCGCCTCCGGGACACCGGGCTCGCCCGGCTGGTGGAGATGACGGTCCGCGGGTTCACCGACGAGACGGCGTCGGAATCGGTGGCGCCCGGTGGCGGGTCGGTCGCGGCCGCCGTCGGCGCCCTCGGCGCCGCGCTGGGCACCATGGTGGCCAACCTGTCCTCACACAAGCGCGGGTGGGACGAGCGGTGGGAGGAATTCTCCCGCTGGGCGGTGCAGGGCCAGGCCATCAAGGACGAACTGCTCCGCCTCGTGGACGAGGATACCCGCGCCTTCGAGCGGGTCATGGCCGCACTCGGCATGCCGAAGGGGACCGCGGAGGAGAAGTCCGCACGCAGCGCCGCCCTCGCCGCCGCCAACCTCGGCGCGCTGCAGGTGCCGTGGCAGGTGATGCAGACCGCCTATCGCTCCTTCGCCCTCCTTCGCGAGATGGCGGAGCAGGGCAACCCCGCCTCCGCCTCCGACGCCGGCGTCGGCGCCCTCTGCACCCGCGCCGCGGTGCGGGGCGCGTGGCTGAACGTCCGGACCAACGCCGCCGGCATCAAGAACAAGGCCGCCATCGAGGAAGTCCTGCACGACGGGGCGGAACTGGAGGCCGCCGCCGCCCGTGAGGAAGCGGTGATCCTGGGAATCGTCGAGCAGAAGTTCGGCTGAGCCTTCCGCACGCCGGGTGAACGGGTTTTCAAGCAGGGTTCACCACGCCATTACTGCCGTCCTGTCATCCTTCCCCCTCGGGAGCATCGTTCCCGATTCACCGAGGAGGCCGTATGTCAAGAATGCGCGCACTTTCGACCGGCCTGGCGGCAGGTGTGCTCCTGTTCGCCACCGCCTGTGACGATAGCACGTCCCCGACCACCAGCGCCGTGCTGACCGATGCCCAGGCGAAGCTCGTCGCCGAGGCCTCGGTGGTGGATGCCGACGAGATCGTCGAGTTTGCCGGCTTCGACATGATGAACGGCATGCCGATGGCCCCCGCGCTCGTCGATCCGGCGGTCGTCTGCACGCCGCTCATCACCCCGTTCCCGCCCGTCGACAGCGATGAGGACATGGTGCCCGACTCGGTGCGGATCGAGTTCACGGGCTGCACCTTCACGCGCGGGATGATGACGCACACACTTGATGGCACCGTGAACGTCATTGACCCGACTCCGTCGCTCACCGACTGGGACATCCGCTGGGTGTTCACCGATTTCAGCCGGACACTGGCCAACAGCGCCTCCGGACTGACGGTCTCTGCCCTGTTCGACGGCACCCGCCAGGTGGCCGCCACCGCCGATACGATGGGCGTCACGATGACCAATTTCCTGACGGTCTTCACCCATGCCAACGGGGTCGCCTCTTCCCACCTGAAGAACTGGGTGGTGAAGTTCACCGCGGACGTGCCGGGATCCATCCTCCTTGGCTATCCGCTTCCGGCGGGGGACCTGGCCATCACGGGGAACTCGACCTGGGAGCGCCTGGACCGGACATGGGATATCGCGAACTCGACGCCCACGCCGCTGCACTTCAACCCCGCGTGCGAGGTCGCACCCCGGTTCGATGCCGGCATCCTGGTGCACGTCGCCACGCGCGACGGCGTCACCGTGAGCTATCAGGTCGAGTTCACGGCCTGCGGGACCTACACGGTGACCCGGCTCTGACGGTCCGGGTCACCCGGCGAAGGACTGCGGGGCCCCGCTCGGGGCCCCGCAGTCGCATGCCGGCCTGCCTTGCCATCGCCCCGAATTGAGCGAACTTACCCCCCATGACTACTCCACTCAGCCACTTCATCGCCGGCACCTCCCGACCGTCGTCGGGCGGTGACACGCTCCCCGACCTGAATCCCTCTGATACCCGTGATGTCGTGGCCGAAGTGCCCGTCGGCACACCCGCCGATGCCGCTGCGGCCGTGGCCGCCGCCGCCGAGGCACTGCCCGCCTGGCGCGGACTGTCCGGCCCGGCGCGGGCGGAGTTCCTCTATCGCTGGGCGGCGGCCATCGACGCCCGCGCCGAGGAGATGGCCCAGGCCCTCGCCCGCGAGGTCGGGAAGCCGATCGGGGAGGCGCGCGGCGAGGTCGGCCGCTGCATCGTGATCCTCCGCTACTACGCCGGCGACGCGGTCCGCGCGATCGGCGAGGTGGTCCCCGCCGGGGTGGCCGGCGCGCTGCAGTTCACGCTGCGCGAGCCGCTCGGCGTGGTCGCGCTGATCACACCGTGGAACTTCCCCGTCGCCATTCCGCTCTGGAAGGCGGCGCCGGCGCTGGCGTTCGGCAACACCGTGGTGCTGAAGCCCTCCGAGCAGTCCCCGATGATGGCGCTGATGCTTGCCGAGACGGCGCAGGCGGCCGGACTGCCGCCGGGAGTGTTCAACGTGCTGCTCGGCACCGGCCCTGCCGTGGGCGAGGCGCTGCTGCGCGCCGACGAGGTCCGCGGCATCAGCTTCACCGGCTCGGCGTCGGTGGGCGCGAAGGTGGCGGCCATCGCCGCGGCGCGCAACGTCCGGTACCAGACCGAGATGGGCGGCAAGAACGTGGTCATCGTGATGCCCGACGCCGACCTCGACCTCGCCGCGAAGCTCACCGCGGCCGGCGCCATGCGGTACGCGGGGCAGAAATGCACCGCCACCAGCCGCGCGATCGTCGCCAGCGAGGTCGAGGGGGCCTTCCTCGACCGGATCCGCGACCAGGTGAAGGGGTTCAGCCTGGGCCCGGTCACCGACCCGGCCGCCGCGATCGGGCCGGTCATCAGCGCCGCCTCCCGTGACCGGATCTGGTCGACGCTCGCCGCCGCCGAGGGAGAGGTCGTGTGCGGCGGATCGGAGACGACGGGCGTGGTCTTCAAGAACGGCTTCTTCGTGACACCGACCGTCGTGCGTGGCGTGGACCCCGATGCCCCGCTGGCGCAGGACGAGATCTTCGGACCGGTCCTCGCGGTGCTCGGCGCCGACGGGCTGGACGAGTCGATCGCGCTCGCCAACCGCTCCCGGTACGGACTCAGCGCCTCCCTCTTCACCCGGGACATCGGCGCCGCCCTGCGCTACATCCACCGCATCGACGTCGGCCTGGTCCGCGTCAACGGGGACACCACCGGGGTGGACCCGCACGCGCCGTTCGGCGGGATGAAGGGCTCCAGCTCGGGGAGCCGCGAACAGGGATCGGCGGCCCGGGAGTTCTACACCGAAACCAAGACGGTGCAGGTGAATCCGGTATGAGGGTTCCGGCCTTCCCGACCGTCGTCCGGGTGGTCGACTCGCACACCGAGGGAGAGCCGACCCGGGTCGTCGTGGAGGGCTGGCCGCAGCCCGTGGGCGACACCATGGCGGCGCGCCGGGACGACCTCGCCGACCACTGGGACCACCTGCGGAGCGCCGTCGTCTGCGAGCCGCGGGGGCACGACGCGATGGTCGGGGCGTTGCTGACCCCCCCGGTCACCACGGGTGCCGCGGCGGGGGTCATCTTCTTCAACAACGTCGGCTACCTCGGCATGTGCGGCCACGGCACGATCGGCGTGGTGCGGACGCTCGAGCATCTCGGGCGGATTACCGCGGGGCGGGTGCTGCTCGACACACCGGTCGGCGCGGTGTCGGCCGAACTGGCGGTGGATGGCGCGGTCACCATCCGGAATGTGCCGTCGTACTGCCACGCCCGGGACGTGGCGGTGGAGGTGCCGGGGCTGGGGCGGGTCGTCGGTGACGTCGCCTACGGCGGCAACTGGTTCTTCATCACCCACCTTGCCGAGCCCGCGGTGCGCCTCGATCAGGTGGATCGGCTCGGACGCCTCACCCGCGACATCATGGCCGCCCTCCGCGGGCAGGGCGTGACGGGGAAGGATGGGGCGGAGATCGATCACGTCGAAGTCTCGGCCCCGCCGGTGCGGCCCGACGCCGACGCCCGGAATTTCGTGCTCTGTCCCGGTGGCGCCTACGATCGTTCGCCCTGCGGGACCGGCACCTCCGCCGTGATGGCGGCGCTCCACGCACGCGGCGCCCTGGCCATCGGCGCCGAGTGGCGGCAGGAGAGCATCACCGGGAGCCTGTTCACCGGCTGGCTCGAGGAACAGGGAGCCGACCTCATCCCCTGCGTTCGTGGCACCGCCCACATCACCGGCGAGACCGATCTCCGGTTTGACGCCGCCGACCCCTTCCGCGCCGGGTTCACCGCCGCCGGATGACCTCCCGGCCTGATGCGATCATCGTCGGCGCCGGCATCGTCGGGGCCGCCTGCGCCTATTACCTGAGCCGCGGCGGCCTGCGTGTGACGGTGTTTGACGAAGGCTTCGCGGGGGGCGGCACGACCGCCGCCGGCATGGGGCACATCGTCGTGATGGACGACAGCGAGGCGCAGTTCGCGCTGACGTCCTGGTCGCAGCGGCTGCTCGACGACCTGCTGCCCGCGATGCCTCGGGCGGCGGAGTACGAACGCTGCGGGACCCTCTGGGTGGCCGAGGACGACGAGCAGCTCGACGCCGCACGGGGCAAGCGGACGTACTACCGGGACAGGGGCGTCGAAACCGAACTGCTTGATGCGCGGCAGCTCGGCGAGGCGGAACCGCAACTGCGTCCCGGACTGGCGGGCGGGCTCCGCGTCCCCGCAGACGGGGTCGTCTATCCGCCGGCGGTGACGCGCTGGCTCCTCGACCAGGCGATCCACCTCGGCGCGACAGTGCGGGAGGGGGTGGCGGTCGAGGGTGTGGCGCCGCGGGCCGTCCTGACCGGCGCGGGCCGCCTGGAGGCCGACTGCATCATCAACGCGGCAGGGGCGGGCGCGCCGCGCCTGACGCCCGGACTCCCCATCGTGCCGCGCAAGGGACACCTGGTCATTACCGACCGCGCGCCGGGGTTCAGCCGGCATCAGGTGATCGAGCTCGGGTATCTGCGGAGCGCCCACACGATGTCCGCGGCGTCGGTCGCCTTCAACGTGCAGCCGCGGATCACCGGCCAGCTGCTGGTCGGATCGTCCCGCGAACTGGTCGGCTGGGATGCCTCCCTCAACCGTGACGTCCTTGGTCGCATGCTCGAGCGGGCGTGTTCGTTCATGCCGGGTCTCGCCGCACTGCCTGCCCTACGCACCTGGACAGGATTCCGGCCCGCCACCCCCGACAAGCTTCCGCTCATCGGCGCCTGGCCCTCGGTGGACGGGCTCTGGATCGCCGCCGGCCACGAGGGACTGGGCATCACCACGGCGCTCGGCACCGGCTCGATGCTCACCGACCTCATCCTTGGGCGCCCGCCGGCCATCGATCCCGCGCCGTACGCGGCGGACCGGGTGATGGCGGAGGCCCACTAGGATGGCCGCAATGGTCTCGATCCGGGTGAACGGCGTGGAGATGTCGGTGGCCGCGGACGTGAGCGTCGCGGCCGCGCTCCTGAACGCGGGGCACACCATGTTCCGGCGGTCGGTGACCGGTGCGGCGCGGGGTCCCGTCTGCGGCATGGGCACCTGCTTCGAGTGCCGGGTGACGATCGACGGGGAACCCGGTCGGCGGTCCTGCCTGGAACCGGTGCGGGAGGGGATGCGGGTGACGATCGATGCCTGAGCGCACCGTCGCTTCGCATGAGGCCGATGTGGCGGTCATCGGTGGCGGCCCCGCCGGCATCGCCGCCGCCGCCGTCGCCGCCGGGCTCGGGCGATCGGTGGTGCTGCTCGACGCCTCGCCCCGTCCGGGGGGACAGATCTGGCGCCATCGCGATCGCGGCACCCTCCCGGTCGGCGCGCGCGACTGGCTCGGCCGCCTCGAGGCCTCGGACGCGACCGTCCTCTCCGGGGCGAACGTCGTGGATGTCGCGCCGGGCTTCCGCCTCGGTGCCGATGTGCAGGGGCGCGCCGTGACCGTGGCGGCTGGCGCCGTCGTGCTCGCCACGGGGGCGCAGGAACTCTTCCTGCCCTTTCCGGGGTGGACCCTCCCCGGGGTGGTGGGGGTCGGCGGTGCGCAGGCGCTGCTCAAGGCCGGCATGGATGTGCGCGGCAAGCGGGTGGCCATCGCGGGGACGGGACCACTCCTCCTGCCGGTGGCGGCGGCGCTGGCTCGTGCCGGGGCGGACCTCCGGATGGTGGCGGAACAGGCCCCGCCGCGCGAGGTGCGGCGGTTTGCCGCCTCGCTCTGGCGGACGCCCGCGCGGCTCGTCCAGGCCGCGCTGTATCGCAGCGCGTTCGCGACCGTGCGCTATCGGTGGGGCACCTGGGTCAAGCGCGTGAGCGAACGCGACGGCGCGCTGCTCGTGACCTGGACCACCGGACGGAGCACCTGGGCCGAACCGGCGGATCTGCTCTGCACCGCGGCGGGGCTGGTGCCCTGTACCGAACTCGCCCGGTTGCTCGGGTGCGAGCTGTCGGGGGAGGCGGTCGTGGTGGACCATGAACAGCAGACCAGCGTGCCGGGTCTGTACGCCGCCGGGGAGCCGACCGGCAACACCGGGATGGAAGCGGCGCTGATCGAGGGCGCCATTGCCGGGTTTGCCGCGGCGGGGCAGGGTGCCGGTGCGCGGGCGCTGTGGCCCAGCCGGGCGCGGCATCGGGACTTCTCCCGGCGGGCCTCGGAGGCATTCCGACTCCGCCCGGAATTGCGGGCGCGCGCCGAACCGGATACCATCGTCTGCCGCTGCGAGGACGTGACGCTTGCGTCCATCGCTCCAGGGTGGAGCGTCCGGGAGGCGAAACTCGCCACCCGGGCCGGGATGGGAAGCTGCCAGGGCCGGGTCTGCGGCCCCGCCCTCCGCCACCTGCTGGGAACCTCCGCGGACACCGTGCGGGTGCCGGTGGTTCCGACCCCGCTCGGCGTGCTCGCCGGGCTGACTGCCCAACGCGACGACTCTCGAGGAGCATCCTGATGAAGAAGGCCGACTGGACCGGCGTCTTTCCCGCGATCACGACCCCCTTCCTGCCCGACGGCGCCGTGGACGAGGCCTTCCTGGTGACGCACGTGCGCTGGCTGCTCGATGCCGGCTGCACGGGCGTCGTGGCGCTCGGGTCGCTGGGTGAGGGGGCGACGCTCACCTTCGAGGAGAAGGTGCGCATCCTCGAGGTCTGCCGGACGGTCACCACCGGTCGGGTGCCGCTGGTGGCGTCGATCAGCGGGCTGTCCACGGCGGAATGCGTGGCGCTGGCGAAGGAAGCAGCGCGCGTGGGCTGTGACGGCCTGATGGTGCTGCCACCCTACGTCTACCAGGGCGACTGGCGGGAGACCGAGGCGCACTTCTCGGCGGTCATCTCGGCCACCGACCTCTCCTGCATGCTGTACAACAACCCGATCGCCTACGGCACCGACCTCTCCCCGGAGCAGATCCGGGAATTGGCGGACCGGCACGCCAACGTGCACGCCGTGAAGGAGTCGAGCGGCGACGTCCGGCGCATTACCGCCGTGCGCGCGCTGATGCACTCGCGGCTCGCGCTGTTCGCGGGATTGGACGACATGATTGTGGAGGCGCTGGCGGTGGGGGCCGACGGCTGGGTGGCGGGGCTGGTCAACGCGCTGCCGGCGGAATCGGTGGCACTGGTTGACCTGGCCAAGGCGGGCCGGATCGAGGAGGCGCTGAAGCTCTACACCTGGTTCCTGCCCCTCCTGCGGTTCGATACCGTGCCCAAGTTCGTCCAGCTGATCAAGCTGGTGCAGGCGGAGGTGAAGATGGGGAGTGAGACGGTGCGGGCACCGCGGATGGCGCTGTCGGAACGGGAGCGGAAGGAGGCGCTGGCGGTGGTGCGGGAGCAGTTCCGCCACCGGGTGGATGCCTAGCGGCGCGCGCTAGACCGGCGCGAACCGCGCCGTGAAGTGCCGGAGCCACGGCGCCTGTTCCACGATCGTGAGCCCGCGAATCTGGTCGCGGCGCTCGGCGACTTCCTTGATCACCTCGCCGACGTAGTCCACGTGGCTCTGGGTGTAGGTGCGGCGCGGAATGGCCAGCCGCACCAGTTCCATGTCCGAAGGGGTCTCGGTGCCGTCGGGGTGCCGGGCCCCGAACATCACCGACCCGATCTCCACCCCCCGCACGCCACCTGTTCGATAGAGTTCCACCGCCAGCGCCTGCGCCGGGTACTGCGAGGGCGGAATGTGGGTGAGCAGCGCCTTCGCGTCGAGGTACACCGCGTGCCCGCCCGGCGGGCGCACCGTCGGCACCCCTGCCGACTCCGCCTTCTCGGCCAGGTAGGCGGTCGAGCGGATCCGGTACCGCAGGTAGTCCTCGTCCAGCACCTCCTCCAGCCCCACCGCGATCGCCTCCATGTCGTAGCCGGCCAGCCCGCCGTAGGTCGGAAAGCCCTCCGTCAGGATCAGGAGATTCCGGGCCTTTCGCGCCACCTCGGCGTCGTTCAGCGCCAGGAAACCGCCGATGTTGGCCATCCCGTCCTTCTTGGCCGACATGGTGCACCCGTCCACCAGCGAGAACATCTCCCGCACGATCTCGCGCGGCGTGCGGTCGGTCTGCCCCGGCTCCCGCAGCTTGATGAACCAGGCGTTCTCGGCAAAGCGGCAGGCGTCGAGGAACAGCGGAATGCCGTGTGCGTCGCAGATGCGCCGGACGCCGCGCAAGTTCTCCAGCGACACCGGCTGTCCGCCGCCGGAGTTGTTGGTCACCGTCACCATCACCAGCGGAATCCGCTCCACGCCCACCTCACCGATCGTCGCCTCGAGGGCGTCGAGGTCCATGTTCCCCTTGAAGGGATGCTCGGAGGAGGGCACCCGTCCCTCGGCGATGACCAGGTCGCGCGCCTCGGCGCCGACGAACTCCACGTTGGCGCGGGTGGTGTCGAAATGGGTGTTGTTGGGAACGACCTGGCCCCGCTTGGCCATCACGGAAAAGAGGATGTGCTCGGCGGCCCGGCCCTGGTGGGTCGGAATCACCTCGGCGAGGCCGGTCAAACCCTGCACCGTGTCGCGGAACCGCTCGTAGGAACTGCTGCCGGCGTAGGACTCGTCGCCGTCCATCATCGCCGCCCACTGCCGGGAGGACATCGCGCCGGTGCCGGAGTCGGTCAGGAGGTCGATCAGCACCTCCTCGCCGCGGAGGCCGAAGAGGTTGTAGCCGGCGCGGACCAGCGCCGCCTCCCGCTCCTCGGGCGTGGTGTGCCGGATCCGCTGGGTGGAGTGGATCCGGAACGGTTCGATGATGGTGTGGAAGGGCATGGTCAGCGGGCCGGTTCGGCCGACAGCTTGGCCAGCCGGGCCTTGATCTCCTGTACGGAGGGCTGGAAGTCGCTGTCGGCGTCGCGCCAGAGGGCGACGAAGCGGCTGTAGTACTCCTTGGCGCGCTCCTTGTCGCCCTGCGCCTCGTACAGCTCGCCCATGCGGCGGAGGGAGGGGCCCAGGACCCGGTTCTCCACGTTGTTCCTGACGGGAACCGTGGTGCTCATGGCACGGTCGTATGCGGCCAGCGCGGAGTCCGGCTGGTTCATCCGGTCGAAGACCCGGCCGACATAGAAGTCTCCGCATTGCCTGCAATTCTGTCCGACCGTGGGAAGCCGTACCCAGTCCTGATACGCTGCGAGCGCCTCGGCCAGCTTCCCTTCCGCCTCGAGCACCTGGCCCTCGAACGCCTTGGCGAGTCCGACGGGAGGGTTCCAGAACTGACCCTGGAGCTTCTGGCTCAGCGACAGGTACCTGCGCGCGTCCTGGGGCCGGCCGGCGGCGGCGTAGAGGGCAGCCAGGCCGAGATAGGGCCGGTCGTATGGTGAAAGGCTGTCGATCGGATACTCGGCGAGTACCGCCTCAACCGCGGCCAGGTCCGACTTCGGCCGGGGCCGGGCCGCCTGATCGTCGATGGCCATGCCGATGGTGAACCCGTAGATGCGCTGAATGTCTCCCCGCCGCTTTGCGGCGTCGACAACTTCAGATCCCATCGCGGCGGCGGTGGTCATTTGCCCCTGCGTCACCGCCAGGTCGATCCGCTCGCCCATGGCGGTCCACTGATAGCTGGGGTTGCTCTGGGCCTTCAGGATTCCGCGAAGGATGCTGTCGGCGCCGGCATAGTCTCCCCGGGACGAGCGCAGCTCGGCCTGCATGAACTGGCCTCGGGGCTGGCCCGGGCTGATTCGGTCGAGCTCCTGGAGCGCGGAGTCCGCCTCCTTGAAGCGCCCCTGGGCGGCCAGTGCAAAGGCGAGGTGCCCGTAGGAGAACCAGCTCTTGTCCACCTCTGCAGCGCGACGTGCCGTCGCCTCGGCGTCCTCCCAGCGGCCCAGGTCCCGGTAGGCCAGCGCGAGGTTGTTGAGCGAGGTCCGGTCGTCCGGGTCGATTTCCAGCGCCGCCTTGTGCGCCGCGATTTCCTTGTCGATGTCCGGCTCGATGAAGCTGAAATAGGTACTGATGGCGAGTTGCCGCTCCAGCGGCGTCAGTCGCGCGCGGAGATCGTACGCCTTCTGTCCGGCGGCCATCGAGAGGCTCAACGGCAGGCCCGCACGGGACGACGCAACGGAAAGCTTGCGCCAGGCCATCGCGAAGGTCGAGTCGGCGGCCACCGCCTCCTGCAGCAGCTGGGCGGCCAGGGCGGGGTCCCCGCCGGAATCGTCGAGCCGGACCGCCTGGGAGTACTTCTTGAGCGCTTCCAGCGAGGAGGTGCTGACGGCTTCCAGCGCCTCCGTGTTGTTCAGCGACTTGAGCGACTCGCCCACCCGCTCCCGGAGCCGCTTGCTCAGCCGGTCGATGGCGGGGATCACCTCGGTCTCGTCGGCGGCCGTTTCCCTCAGTGCCACGAGCTCATGCCCGTCGGCGGTGGCGACGATCCGGGTCGAGAGCACGTAGCCGCTGCCCACCGAGCCGATTTCACCGGTGATATACGCCTTGGCATTCTCACGCTGGGCCAATTCCTGGGCGGTGGCGTCGTCGAGCGGCGTGTCGGGTGACTTGCCCATCCGGGTGAGCGCCTGGCGGACGGCGGAGGCATCGAGCAGCCGGATCACCGGGGACTGCGACAGGTCCACCCGGAAGGCGTCGGTTACCGACGGGCCGAGCGCCGCGTCGGAGGTCCGGTTGGCAAAATCCGCCAGCACCAGCGGACTCTTCGATTCCAGCACGCCGGTGGCCATCAGGGTGCCAACCGACCCGATGCCGAAGACGCGCATCGCCATGTAGCCGCCGGCCAGGATGGCGAGGGCCGCGAAGGCCAGCACGCCGCCGATCCACGCCTTCCGCCAGGTGAGGAGCCCTCGTACGCCGGTATCGGGCTTCGGCGTGAGCGTCATGTTGGCGCGCGCCTTGGCGCGGCGCCGCTCGGCCATTCCTGTTGCCACCATGATCGGGAATCCGAGCGCCAGCAGTACCGCCACACCGGGGACCACCCACGCCGGCAGGCCGACCTTGACCGTCATCAGCCAGGCGATACTGAGCACCACGGCCGAGGCCAGGCCGAAGAGCACCGCCACCCGCACCGGGTTGCCCTGCTCGCCGGATGGCGCCACCGCCGGTGCCGCCGCGGTGTAGGGGGCCGTGGCGGTCGGGGTCATGCCGCCTGGTGTGCTCAGCGACGGCGTGCTCATCGCCTCGACGATCTGCACCAGTTCCTCGGCGGTCTGCGGCCGGTCGGCCGGCTTCTTTTCGAGGCACCGCATGATCAGCATGGCCAGCGCCGGCGGCACATTGGCCCGGAAGCGCTCTATCGGCTGCGGCTGCTGGGTCACGTGCGCCGCGATGATCCCCTGTGCGGACGACGCCTCGAAGGGCTGGCGGCCACAGAGCATCTCGTAGGCGACGATGCCGAGTGCATACAAATCGGCTCGGTGGTCCGTATGTGGATCTGCTGTCGCCTGCTCCGGCGACATGTACGCCGGTGTGCCGAGCGCCACACCCATGGACGTCAGCTTGCCGGAGCCGGAGCTCTTCTCCACCGCCTTGGCCACGCCGAAGTCGGTCACCAGCGCGTGGCGGCCGGAGAGGAGGATGTTGTCGGGCTTGATGTCGCGGTGGACGATCCCCTGCTTGTGCGCCATGGCCAGCGCGTCCGCCACGTCGCGGATGATCCGCACCGCCTCGGGGACGGGGAGCTCGCCCTCGCGCGCCAGCTTGGCGCGAAGCGATTCGCCCTCGATGAAGGGCATGATGTAGTAAAGGAGGTCGCCCTTGCCGCCGGTGGTCAGGAAGGGGACGATGTGGGGGTGCTGCAGCCGGGCGGCCAGGCGCACCTCGCGCTCGAAGCGCTCGATGCTGACGGCGGCGGAGGTCTCCGGGGGGAGCACCTTCACCACCACCTTGCGCTCGACCTGCACTTCCTCGGCGAGGAAGACGCGGCTCATCCCGCCCCCGCCGAGTTCGCTCAGGATCCGGTAGCTGGGGCCGATCGCGTCCTGCACCTGGCGCTGGAAATCAGTCAGGCGAACCATCCGGTAGGGGCATCAGGGAATAATGCAGGAAAAGTGATCGAATGGCCACCCACCGGCCTGCCGGCGGGCGGCCTCGACCTACTGGAGGAGCGTGATGATGATGGTCGCCGTGCTTGCAATGATGGAGGCCATCGCCACATAGAGCCCGGTGTTGTCCCGGTAGGGCTTCGGTTCCTTGACCGGGACCACGACCGTGGAACCCGGGTCGGGCACCGGACTGTTGCCGCCGAAGAAGAGGAACCCGCCGCGATGCGCCTCGGTCTTCCCGTTGGCGAGGCGGACCAGCGCGCGGCCGCGATCGCCATCGGTGGCCGGGCCGCCCGCCGCGTCGATGTAGTAGTTGAGGTCCTTCCCCTTCTCCCAGAGCACGCTGCCGGGGGAGAGCACCGCCCCCTCGATCCGGACGCTGGGCTGGTACTGCGGAATCCAGATCTGGTCGCCCCCGCGGAGGAGAAGATCCTGCCGGGAGCCGGGCTTGCTGAGCGCCATCGGGAGGTTGGCGTCGAGCCGGCCGACGCCGCCGGTGTCCCGCACGAACCAGATGCCCGCGGGGTAGGCCAGGGAGGTCAGGCCGCCGGCGCGCTTGATCAGGTCGGAGAGCCGGTCATTCCGGTTCCGCAGGGCGTAGGTCCCGGGGTAGGTCACCTCGCCGCCGATCGACACCGTCTGCTGGAACTCGAAGTCCGGCTGCCGGAAGATCAGCACGTTGTCCCACGGTTCCAGCGCCACCTCGGGCGCCCCCGACGCCGGGAAGGTCAGCCCCGGCGGGCCGATGTACTTCCCCGCGCTGTCCCGGTCGAAGAGGTAAGTCGAGTCGAGCGGGACGCGGATGGTCGTCGCGAGCTGCCCGGCGCCCCGGCTCTCCGGGAGGCGGGCGATTTCCGCGAAGCCGAGCGACGCGCCAGGGGCCAGGCCTCCCGACTGGAGCACCAGGTCCCGCAGCGTCATCCCCTCCTGCCAGGGGAAGGTGCCGGGCGCGTTGACCGCGCCGATGATCACGGTGGTCCGCCTGGGCCGGGTCTCGAGCAGGCCGAAGATCACGACCGAGTCGCGGTCCTGCAGCGCCGGGTCGTCGCTCCACGGCGCGGCGCTGTCACCGGGCAGCGTCACGGCAATGACCCGACGGGTCTGGTCGTCCTCGTTCAGTCGCGAGATGAGCGCCCGGCCCGCGTAGGTGGCGGGCCGGAACCCGCCGGCCAGCGTCACGAGGCGGGAGAGGGTCAGCCCCGGCTCCAGGCCGAACCGGCCCGGCAGGTACACGTTGCCCGCGAT
Organism: Gemmatimonadota bacterium; assembly: GCA_024641745.1. Taxonomy (GTDB): domain Bacteria; phylum Gemmatimonadota; class Gemmatimonadetes; order Gemmatimonadales; family GWC2-71-9; genus SPDF01. The sequence continues at coordinate 23,593 of JAHECL010000027.1, forward strand.
CTGGACGAAGTTGCGGCGCGCCGTCGGCACGCCGAACACCGTCACCCGGTCGCCGTCGGCCATCGGAATCGGCGGGACCTCCCCGCCGCCGGAGGGCAGCGGCACGTCGAGGGTGACACGCTGCGGCCCGCCGGGCTGCCGCTGGTTGGCCGGCACGATCCGCTCGATCGAGATCCGGGTCCGCGCCGCCTCGGCGTCGAGCCCGCCCGCCGCGGCGATCACCTGGGTCAGCGTCTCGTCGGCGGCCAGGTCGTAGGCGGCGGCGCGGTGCACGCTGCCGGTCACCGTCACCCGGCGATTCCGCACGCCGACAAACACCACGTCCCCGTTCTCGATCCGGATGTCCTCGCGGGTGTCGCCGTTCAGGAGGTAGTCGTAGAGGTCGAAGGTGGCGACGGTCTGCCCGGCGCGGCGCACCTCGACGTTCCGCGGATTGGCGCGCTCGGTCACCCCGCCGGCCGTGTAGAGGGCGGTCAGCACCGTGCCGAGGGCGCTCACCTGGTAGGCGCCGGGCTGGGTCACTTCGCCCACCACGTAGACCTGGACGGCGCGGACGTTGGCGACCGAGAGGTCGAACTGCGTGGTGGCGTTGGCGCCCCGCCGTACGCCGGAATAGACCCGGCCCAGCCGGTCATAGAGGGTGGAACGGGCCTGCCCCAGCGTCAGGTTGGCCAGGTACACCTGCCCGACCTGCGGGATGACGACAAACCCCTCCCGGGTGATGCCGAGCTGGTAGGTCAGCTCCACGTCGCCGGTGAGGATGAGGACCAGCATGTCGCCTGGCCCGAGCCGGTAGTCGGCCGGGACGGGTCCCGAGAGGAGCGGGAGGAACTGGGTCGTGGACCGCCGGAAGACATCCACGCCGAAGACGCCGATTTCCGGCTGCGCCACCGTAACGCGGAAGCCGGTGTCCACCGGCTGTTTCGGAACCGACGGCGGCTCCAGACCGAGCGCCTTCAGGGCGGCGGTTTGCTCGGCGGACACCGAGAGGCTGTCATGGGAGGGAGTATCGGTCAGGAACGGGTCGATGAGCGCCGGGTCGTAGCCCGCGGCCTGAAGCCGGATGCGGATCTGGTCCGGGGTCAGCCCGGAACTCCTGATCTTGGCGCGCACCGCGTCGGCGCCGCCCGGCAGGTTGAGGATCGCCTCGGCCTGGGCGGGCGTGGGAGCGGGCTGCTGTCCGGCGACGGATGTGCTGAGCGAGAGGAGGAAGGCGGTGGCGAGCGCGGCCAGCCTCTGGAAGTTCGGCATGAGCGGTAACTTAGGGGGGCAGGGGGGGCCGTCAAGGAGACAGAATCGGTGTGGC
>JAHECL010000118.1 GCA_024641745.1 Gemmatimonadota bacterium
TCCTGCTTCGCATCGAGGACCATGACCGGGGGCGGTCCCGCCCCGCGTACGAACGGGCGATCCTCGACGACCTCGAGTGGCTCGGCCTGGAGCCGGATCTCGGCACGCCGGCGGAGTACCTCCGGGGGCCGATGGGCTATCGGCAGAGCGAGCGCGATGGGGCCTATGCCGGCGCCCTGGGAACGCTCACACAGGCCGGCCTCGTCTTTCGCTGCGACTGCTCCCGCCGCCGGCTGCGGGAATCCGCGGATCCCCTCCCGGACGCCGAGGTCCCCTATGATGGACGGTGCCGGGACCGTGCCCTCCCTCCCGGCACGGGCGAGGGGCTGCGGCTGCGGATGACGGACGGCGTGGAGCGCTTCACCGACCTTCGACTGGGGCCTCAGGAGCAGGACCCATCACGGCAATGTGGTGACCTCCTCCTCCGGGACCGACTCGGCCACTGGACCTACCAGTATGCGGTGACGGTGGATGACTGGACGCAGGGGGTGGAGTTGGTCACTCGCGGCGAAGACCTCCTCGAGTCCACCGGCCGGCAACTTCGGCTGGCGCGGCTGCTCGGCCGGCCGACCCCGCCGGCGTTCCTTCACCATCCCCTGATCCTGGCCCCCAGCGGCACCAAGCTGAGCAAGGCCAACCGCGATGCCGGCATCCGGGAACTTCGTGCCGCCGGTGTTTTGCCTGGCACGGTCCTCGGCGCCGCGGCGCACGCCACCGGGCTGCTGCCGGCGATCACCCCCCTCCGCCCCGGTGACCTCGGGGATCTCTTCCGCGCCGCCTGACGCCATCGTTTGACAACGCGCCGCGTCCGGAGTGACCTTGGAAGCGGGATTCCGTCCGTTTATTCCACGCGAAGGAGTAGCGAGTGAAGCTGCACACCAAGATCGCGCTCGGCCTGCTGCTGGGTGCGCTGGTCGGCGGATTCTGCAACCGGTTCTTCGGCGGGGCGCCGTGGCTGTCGTTCGTCTCCGACAACGTGGCCTACCCCGTGGGACAGGTGTTCCTCCGGCTGCTCTTCATGACCGTCGTGCCCATCGTCTTCACCTCGATCGCGATCGGGGTGGCCGGCATCGGCGACATGAAGACCCTGGGCCGCCTGGGCGGGCGGACCATCGGCTACTTCGCGCTCTCGACGCTGATGGCCGCGCTGATCGGCCTGACGCTGGTGAACACCATCAAGCCCGGTTCCGGCCTGACGGCGGCGACCCGCGACGACCTCATGGCCCGGTTCGCCAGCAACGCGGAAGGCCTGGCGGCGGCCGGCGCGCCCGACTTCGGCATCAGCACCTTCGTGAACATCGTGCCCCGCAATCCCGTCGCCGCGGCCGCCAACATGGACATGCTGGCGCTGATCTTCTTCTCGCTGATCTTCGGCGCCGCGCTCACCATGATCCCGACCGAGAAGGCCAGGCCGGTCATCGCCGTCCTCGAGGGCATCGGGGAGGCGGTCATCGCCATCATCAACATGGCGATGAAGCTGGCGCCCTACGGGGTGTTCGCGCTGATCTTCGTCATCACGTCGCAGTTCGGCTGGGGGATCCTGCAGCAGTTGAGCATGTACGTGGTGGTGGTGATGGCGGGACTGCTGCTGCACGCGACCGTGGGGATCTCGTTCCTGGTGAAGGTGTTCGGGAAGATGAATCCGCTGAAGTTCTGGAAGGCGATCGAGGCGCCGGTCATCACCGCCTTCTCGACCAGCTCGAGCATGGCGACGCTGCCGACCTCGATCGCGACCGCCGAGACCGAGCTCGGGGTCCAGCCCAAGATCGCGGGCTTCGTGCTCCCCCTCGGCGCCACCATGAACATGAACGGCACCTCCCTCTTCGAGGGCGTGACCGTCCTCTTCCTGGCCCAGGTGTTCGGCGTGCACCTCTCGATCGGGTCGCAGGTCATCGTGGTGGTGCTGTCGGTCCTCACCGCCATCGGCGCGGCCGGCGTCCCGGGCGGGTCACTGCCGCTGATGATGCTGGTCATGGCGACCGTCGGCGTCCCGCCGGAGGGGATCGCCATCGTGCTGGGGGTGGATCGCATCCTCGACATGACCCGGACCACGCTGAACGTGGCCGGGGACATCTCGGCGAGCGTCTATATCGATCGGGTGGACCGGGAGATGGAGGGGCTCAGCCCGGCGGTGACCGCGGCGGAGGCCGCGGCCGGGTAGGGCGCCTTCGGCGGAACGGGATCAGCGCGTCAGGGCGCCGGCCTTCACGTCGATGCCGCTGAGCAGGGACCGGAAGGAGGCCGCGAACTTCTCGACGCCTTCGGACTCCAGCTCACGCGTGACGGTCTCGATGTCGATGCCGGCCTCCGCCAGGGCGGCGAGGCGCGTCGTCGCCGTGGCGATGCCCTCCCCGATCCGCACCGCGGGTGCGCCGTGGTCGCGATACGCCGCGAACGTCTCCGGCGGGAGGGTGTTGACGGTGTGGGGGGCGATGAGCGCCTCCACGTAGTACACGTCGGGGAGCGACGGGTCCTTCGTGCTGGTGGAGGCCCACAGCGGCCGCTGGACCTTGGCCCCCTGGGCGGCCAGCGCCTCCCAGCGGGGACCCTGAAAGACCCGCTCGAAGGCGGCATAGGCCAGGCAGGCGTTGGCGATGGCGATGGTGCCGCGCAGGTCGGACCGTCCCGCCGCCTCGAGCATCGGATCGACCTTCGTGTCCACCCGGCTCACGAAGAAGCTGGCCACCGAGGCCACGCGCTTCAGCGACGCACCCGCCGCCGCCCGCCGCTCCAGTCCCGTCAGGTATGCCTCCATCACCGCCTCGTGCCGGCGCACCGAGAAGAGCAGGGTCACGTTGACGTTGATCCCGTCGGCGATGCACCGCTCGATGGCGCCGAGCCCCTCCATCGTGCCCGGAATCTTGATCATGAGGTTGGGCCGTGCCACCGCGGCCCAGAGGCGGCGGGCCGCCGCCTCGGTGGCCGTCGCGTCGTGCGCCAGGGTGGGGGACACCTCCAGCGACACCAGGCCGTCGACGCCGTCCGTCGCGTCGTACACCGACGCGAAGGCGTCACAGGCGGCGCGCACATCCGGGATGGCCAGCCCCTCGAAGATCTCCTCCGTCCCGAGCCCGTCCGCCGCGAGGCGGCGGATGTCGTCGTCATAGTCGGCGCTGCCGGCGATGGCCTTCTCGAAAATGGTGGGGTTCGACGTCATGCCGAGCAGGCCGTCGTCGGTGATCAGCGCGCGCAGGGACCCGGTGGCCATGAGTTCGCGGGTGATGAAGTCGTACCACGGGCTCTGGCCGAGTGTGCCCAGCCGCACGAGGGGGTTGTCGCGTGCCATGTCGTGCCTCATTCCGAGCGGGCGCGGGCGCGGCGGACAGCGTCCGCCACCCGCGCCGCGGTGAACCCGAATTCGTCGAAGAGCCGCTCGCCGGGAGCGGAGGCGCCAAAATGGTCGAGGCTCACCGCCTCGCCGGCGTCGCCCAGCCACCGGTGCCACCCGAACGAGGTGGCGGCCTCGACGCTCACCCGCGCCCGGATGGCGGGGGGGAGCACGGCGTCGCGGTAGGCGGCCGGCTGGGAGGCGAACAACTCCCACGAGGGGAGGCTGACCACGCGCACCGCGAGGCCGTCGGTGGCGAGCAGCCGGGCGGCGTCGAGCGCCACCGACAGTTCCGAGCCGGTGGCCATCACGATCGCCCCCGGCGTCCCCGGCGGATCGAACAGCACGTAGCCACCGCGCTGCGTTCCCGCCGCGGCGCCGAGCCCGGCACGGTCGAGGACGGGCAGCTTCTGCCGGGTGAGCGCCAGGATCGTCGGGCCGTCCCGGCGCTCGATCGCCGCGCGCCACGCCTCCACGGTCTCGTTGGCGTCGCCGGGGCGGAAGACCACCAGGTTCGGGATGGCGCGGAGCATCGCCAGCTGCTCGATCGGCTGGTGGGTCGGGCCGTCCTCGCCCACGCCGATTGAATCGTGGGTGCCGAGGTAGATGACCGGGAGGCCCATGAGGGCGGCCAGCCGGATCGACGGCTTCATGTAGTCGCTGAACACCAGGAAGGTGCTGCCGTAGGGGCGAACCCCGCCGTGCGCGGCCATCCCGTTCATGCAGGCGGCCATCCCGTGCTCGCGGATGCCCCAGTGGACGACCTGTCCCGACCGGCCGGGACCGAACTCGCCGCCGATGCCGTGCGCGGTGCCGGTGCTGCCCGCCAGGTCCGCGGAGCCGCCGACCAGGTTCGGCAGTGTGGCGGCGAGCGCCTTGAGCGCGGCGGCGGAGGCCTTGCGGGTCTCCACCCCCTTCGCGTCCACGCCGTAGACCGGGAGCGTGGCGTCCCAGCCGGCCGGGAGTTCCCCGGCCATCCACTGCCGCAGGCGTTCCGCCTCCGCCGGGTAGGCCGCGGCGTAGGCGCCATGGCGCTGGAGCCACTCCGCCTCCCGCCGGGCGCCCCGTTCCGCCGCCGCGCCCATGTCCGTCCGCGCCGCGTCAGGCACGAAGAACGGTTCGTCGGGCCAGCCGAGGATCGCCTTGGTCTTCCGGATCTCCTCGGCCCCGAGCGGCGCGCCGTGGGCCCCCGACGTGTCCCGCTTGGTCGGGGCCGGGTCGCCGATGACGGTCCGGAGCACGATGAGCGTCGGCTGCGCCTCCTGCGCGCCGGCGTCGTCGAGTGCGGCGTCGATGGCGCCGAGGTCGTTGCCGTCGTCGACCTGCAGTACCCGCCAGCCGTAGGCCTCGAACCGGCGGCCCACCTCTTCGGAGAAGGAGAGGTCGGTCCGTCCGTCGATGGTGATGCTGTTGTCGTCGTAGATGACGGTGAGCTTGCCGAGCTTCAGGTGGCCGGCCAGCGACGCCGCCTCGGACGCCACCCCTTCCATCACGTCGCCGTCGCTGGCCAGCACCCAGGTGCGGTGATCCACCACCGCATGCCCGGGACGGTTGAATGCGCCGGCGAGGAACCGCTCCGCCATCGCCATGCCGACGCCGTTGCCGATCCCCTGGCCCAGCGGCCCGGTGGTCGTCTCCACCCCCGCGGTGTGTCCCCGCTCCGGGTGGCCCGGCGTCCGGGATCCCCACTGGCGGAACTGGCGGATGTCGTCGAGGGAGAGGTCGTAGCCGGTGAGGTGGAGCAGGCCGTAGAGGAGCATCGAGGCGTGCCCGCAGGAGAGCACGAACCGGTCGCGGTCGATCCAGTCGGGGTGACGGGGGCTGTGCTTGAGGTGTCGGGTCCAGAGGAGGTACGCCGCCGGTGCCAGTGCCATTGGCGTGCCCGGGTGACCGGAGTTGGCCTGCTCGACCGCGTCCATGGCGAGGACGCGAAGGGTGTTGATGCTGGACCAGGCGAGATCCGGCTGCAGCGTGGGTCGGGTCGGGGCGGTGGCGCGAGGCGCGGCGGTATGAGGCGTCAGGACCCGACTCCCGGCTGGTGTGGGGCGGCGGCGGACTGCGAACCGGGTGAAAATAACACCGCGCACCATTCACCGTCACCCGAGGAGATCGGCCGGCGCGCCCGCCTTCGGGACCTTTCGCGCCAGGCGGGGTATCAGGTCTGTCCACCCTTGCCGACTGCGACCTTTGACAACCACTTCTGCGACGGGCATCTTCTCGACCGTGACCGATTCCGAGCGAACCTACGAGATCCAGGAAGTGGCCGAATTGACCGGGCTGGGCACCGCCCGCCTTCGTGCCTGGGAGCGACGCTACGCTGTCGTGAGTCCGGAGCGCCAGGGCAATGGCTACCGGGCGTACACCGCCTCACAGGTGGCGCTGCTGCGCGCCTTTGCCCGGCTGGTCGAGGCCGGGGAACGGATCGGCGACCTGGCCTCCCAGCCCCAGGACGAGGTGATCGCGCGCGCCGAGCATTTCGGGGGGGATGAGTCGGCCGTGGCCCCGCTGATCGAGGCGGTGCGCGGCTACGACCGCGACCGGCTCGAAGCGCTTGTCGCGGATCGACTCCAGCGGCTCGGCCTGCCGCGATTCGCCGACGAGGTGGTCCTGCCGCTTGCCACCCAGGTCGGCGATCTCTGGTCCCTCGGCAAGCTCCCCATCGCCTCCGAACACCTGGCCAGCGAAGTGATTGTCCATGTCCTGAAGGGGGCCCTCCGCGAGGCGCCCGGCAGCGGGCCGCTGCTCCTGGCTTCCGGTCTCCCCGGGGAACGGCATGAGTGGGGGCTGCTGGCCACCCTGGCCCGGGCCCGATCCGCCGGCTGGCAGGTGCACTACCTCGGCCCCGACCTGCCGCTCGACCAGGTGATCCAGGCCGCGTGGACCCTTCGGCCGGCCGCCGTCGCCCTGAGCGCCAGCGATCCGGAACTGGTGGAGCGCAACCTCCCCGAACTGTCCCGATTCGTCCCCCGTCTGCCTCCCCGCGTCCGCGCCGTCA
>JAHECL010000028.1 GCA_024641745.1 Gemmatimonadota bacterium
CCCCGTGAACGCGCCCCTCAGCCGCTCCCAGCAGCTCGAAAGCCCGCAGGGCCCGCTCCCGCACCCAGTCGGACAGCGGCGCCTGCCTGATCATCGCCGTCAGTTCCGCGACATGGCGGTTGGCTCCCGGCCCATGCTCCTGCCGGTGCCCGTCGTGGTGCCCCGATCCACCGTGTCGGTGCGGCAGTGGCGCCGCCGGATGCTCGAAGGTGCCGTCGCGGAGCCGGACCTTGACCTGCCGCGCCCCGATCCCCGCACGATCGACCCTGCTGATCTCCAGCTCGACTTCGGGACATCCGAGCCGGCCAGGAAGACCGCGCAGCCACTCTTCGCCCGCCCCGAGATCGACCAGCGCCCCGAGGAGCATGTCGCCGCTGATCCCCGACGACGGGTCGATAATGGCAAAACGGCTATCGGGCATAGACTTGGAAATATCGCCCCCTAGCGGTCTGCCTGCAAATCCCCCGGGTCCCGGTAGAGCCAACCCGCGCCGGTGTTGAACACCACGATGGTCTCCCCGCGATCCACCGTCCCCCGGCCGACCAGCAGCTCAAGGGCGGCCAGGACGGCGCCCCCCTCAGGGGAGACGTCGATCCCTTCCTCACGGCTCACGGTCGCGGCGGCCTCCACGAGGACCGCATCATCGATGGCCACCGCACCACCACCACTCTCCCGCAGCGCACGCAGCATCAGTCGGTCCCCGAGGGCGGCGGGCACCCGCAGTCCACTGGCGACCGTCCACGGGTCCGCCCAGGGCTCGCAATGGTCGGCACCGGCCTCGAACGCCCGGACCACCGGGGCGCACCCGCTGGATTGTACAGAATAGAACCGCGGAAGTTCACCCTCCACCCACCCATGCTCCCTCAGCTCCAGGAACGCCTTCCACATCCCGATCAGGCCGGTGCCGCCCCCCGTAGGGTACAGGATGACATCAGGCATCTTCCACGCCATCTGCAGCGCGAGCTCCAGGCCGAGGGTCTTCTTTCCCTCTATCCGATAGGGCTCCCGCAGGGTGGAAAGATCGAAGGCCCCGGACTCCTGCCCCCATGCCCTGCTCGCCTTGCCACAATCGCCGATGTGTCCCCTGAGCAGGACAAGATCTCCCCCGAAGGCCACAATCTGGGAGAGAATGGTCCTCGGCGTGCTCTCCGGAGCGAAGACCCGGACCCTGGCGCCGGCGCGGGCGGCATAGGCGGACGCGGCCACCCCGGCGTTCCCGGCCGTCGGCAGGGTGAACTGCCTGGCCCCGGCGGCGGTGGCGCGGGTGATGGCCGCGCTGAGCCCGCGTGCCTTGAAGGAACCGGTCGGATTGCTGCCCTCGTCCTTGAGCCAGAGGTGCGGGACGCCGAGGCGCATGCCGGTGCGAGGCAGCCGGATGAGCGGCGTGTCGCCCTCGCCGAGGGAGACCGGCTCCTCGAACGGACGCAGCGGGAGGAATTCCCGGAACCGCCACATGCCATGCCGGCGACGCACCTCGGCCCGCTGGAGGATGCCGGGGCGCCGCGTGGGATACCGGACCAGCCACGGCTGCCCGCAGGCGCAGACGGTCGGGAGGCCGGCGGCGGCGGCGGTCTCGCCGCAGGCGACACACTCCAGGACCCAGTCGATGCCGTCGTTGCTGCGGGGTGACACGTCAGTCATGGTCGGGCTCCGAGGGTGGCGAGCACCCGTTCGGCGAGGGTGGTGGAGAATCCCGGCACGGTGGCGATCTCCGCGGCGCTCGCCGTCTTCACGGCGGCGAGGCTCCCGAATCGTTCGAGGAGGCGGGTGCGCTTCAGCGGTCCGATGCCGGGAATGTCGAGCAGTTCCGACGTGAGGGTGCGCTGACTCCGTCGCTTGCGGCTGTACGCCACGCCGAATCGATGGGCTTCGTCACGCGCCCGCTGGAGGAGCCGCAGCGAGGGGGCACGGCGGGGAAGGCGCAGCCCCTCACCCTGTGCGACCAGGAAGACCTCTTCCTCCCGCTTGGCGAGCGAGATGATCGGCATGTCCGGGAACCCCGCGGCGTCGGCGGCCTCGCGCGCCGCGCCGAGTTGTCCCTTGCCGCCGTCGATGACGACCAGGTCGGGGAGCGGTTTCGCTTCCTCCCGTCGTCGCGTGAGGTACCGGGTGACGACCTCGTGAATGGCGGCGTAATCATCCTGCTGCCCGACACCCTGGATGCGGAACTTCCGGTACTCCGCCTTCTTCGGCCGGCCGGCCTCGAACCAGACCAGCGACCCGACCGTGTCCCGTCCCTGGTTGGTCGAGATGTCGATGCAGATGAGGCTGCGCGGCACGACGCTCAGTCCAAGGTCCCGTCCCAGGGCGTACACCGGATCCTCCGCCCGCTCGTCGGTCTCGAACGACTCGATCCGCAGACTCTCCAGCAGGTGCCGCGCGTTCTGATCGGCCAGCTCGAGCCACCGCGCGGCGGTGCCCCGCCGGGGCACCAGGAGATCGACGCCCGGCAGGAGCGCCTCGAGCTCCTCCTGGGCCGCCGGCGGGAGCGGGAGCACCAGCCGGTTGGCGCGCCCTTCGGTCGGGAGGTAGTAGCGCACCAGCAGGGCGCCAAGCACCTCGGCATCGGCGACCTCGTCGACATTTTCGAGCACCCGATGCTCGCGGCCGATCAGGCGACCGTCGCGGATCCGCATCAGCACGCCGACGGCGTCGTCGCCGTCGCGCGCGTAGCCGATCACGTCCGCATCACCGGTCCCCGTGACCTCGACGGCCGCGGGGGTCTCGGCCCGGTCCAGCCACTTGAGGGTGTCGCGAAGCTCGCGCGCCCGCTCGTAGTCCTGGCGTTCGCTGGCGTCGGCCATGAGATCGCGCACCTGGGTGCGGACATCGACCGTCCGTCCCCCCAGGAAGTCGAGCACCTCTTCGACCATCGCCCGGTAGGCATCCTCCCCCTGCCATCCGACGCACGGCGCCCGGCAGCGGCCGATGTGATAGTCGAGGCAGGGCCGCTCGCGGCGCTCCCGCGGCAGGTCGTCGCTGCAGCTGCGCACCGTGAACATCCGGCGGATGAGCGCGAGGGAACGCCGCATCAGGGTGACGTCGGTGTACGGACCGAAGTAGCGCGCACCGGGAATGTCCATCCGGCGGGTCACCAGCACGCGCGGGAAGGGTTCCTTCACCGTCACGGCGATCGAGGGATAGCTCTTGTCGTCCTTGAGCCGGACGTTGAACCGCGGCTGGAAATTCTTGATGAGGTTGTTTTCGAGCAGCAGCGACTGCACCTCGTCGGGCACCACGATGGTCTCGACATCGGCGATGTGGCGAACCAGGAGCCGGGTCTTGGGGCTGGCCGCGTGCTCGTCGAGGAAATAGCTCCGGACCCTGCTCCGCAGCCGTTTCGCCTTCCCGACATACAGCACGGCGCCCTCCGCGTCCTTCCAGAGGTAGACGCCCGGCCCGTCCGGCAGGGTGTCGAGCTTTCGGTTCAGCACCGGCGATGGCGTCAGGGGGTCGGTCATCATCCGGCCTACCGGTTCCGGCCCGCCCCCGGGCGGGACAGCCGCTGGAGCAGCGTGCGGGCTTCCGGGATCCCGAGCGCACGTGTCACCCCGAGGTACATGACGCCGTACCCGCCGAGCACGAGCACCGCCGTGGGGACGGCGGACAGCGTCGGCAGGTAACCCAAAAGGAGCCAGCCGGCCCCGGCGGCGACGCCCGCGGCCAGCCAGAGCCGGGGCAGCAGCCCGGCCGTCAGTCCGGTGGCGCCGATCCGCTCGCCGAGGCTGCGCCTCAGGAGGATGAACTCGAGCCACCCCGCCACGCCGGCGGATGCGGTGAGCCCCGCCGCACCCCACTCCGGACCGATGACGAGCAGGCCAGGGAGGCGGAGTGCGGCGAACCAGCCGAAGGCCCCGGTGAGGACCACGCGCAGCACGGCGAACCGGAGGGGGGTGCGGGTGTCCCGCAGCGCGTAGAAAGCCGAGGCATAGAGCCTGCCCATCGTCGAAGCGAGGAGACCGACCGCCGAGCCCGCGAGGATGCCCCAGACATAGAGGGAATCCTGGCGGCCGAACTCGCCGGTCTGGTACAGCGCGCTCACGATCACGTGACCGAGCGCCAGGAAGGCCATGGCGGATGGCACGACGAAGAACGCCACCTGTCGCAGTCCGCCGTCGAGACGGGCGCGCAGGAACGCGCCGACCTCCTCCGGGGTGCCCCGGGCCCCGGACATCGCCGGCAATTCGGCGGCGGAGACCGCCATCCCGAAGAGGCTCACCGGCATGAGGTAGATGGTCTGGGCATACCCCATCGCCGCCACGGCGCCGGTCGGCAGCAGGGTGGCGAGGAGGGAATCGATGAAGGCGCTCACCTGCACGACGCCACGGCCGACGAACGCCGGGACGAAATTTGACAGCACGGTGCGCACGTTCCGTGCGGTCGTCGTGAGACGGAAGCGGAGCGCCGGCGCGACCCGACGCACCGTTGGCCACTGCACCAGGACCTGGAGCAGGCTGCCGGCGACGCTTGCCCAGGCGGCGGCCACCGCCAGTTCCGCCATGCTCCGTCGCGAACCGAGCGCGAGCAGGGTGCCGATGATGGCGAGGTTCCACGCCACCGGCGCGGCGTAGCTGAGGAAGAACCGGCGGTGGCTGTTGAGGACCCCGAGGCACCAGGCGGACACCACCAGCAGACCGGCCCCCGGGAAGAGAATGCGGACCAGGTGGATCGTGAGGTCGCGCTTCCCGCCCGAGAACCCCGGGGCGATGATCGTCACGAGCCAGGGGGCCGCCAGCACGCCCAGCACCACGATCGCGGAGACCGTCAGGGCGAGGAGCGCCCCGACGGCGCCCGCAAGGCGGTCAGCGTCCTCGCGGTCCTCGTCGGCGAGCAGCCCGGCATAGACGGGGATGAAGGACGCCGAGAGCGCGCCCTCGCCGAAGAGGTTCTGGAGCAGGTTGGGGATGCGGAAGGCCGCGGTGAACGCGTCGGCGACGGCGGTGTTGCCGAGGTAGTGCGCGAACGCACGCTGGCGGACGAGCCCCAGGATGCGGCTGAGGAAGATCCCCGCCGCGACCATCGCCGCGGGACGACGGGACATCCGGGGACTCAGGTGGAGGAGCGCGGCGGCAAGGCGGGCCGCACCGGGGCGTCTTCGATGAGGCGCTGCAGGAAGGCGTTCTCGTCCTTCAGGCCCTCGACGGCCCTGGTCAGGTCCTCGATCTCGCTTTCCAGGAGGTCGACCCGCTTGGCGAGATCGGCCACCGGAGGCGGCGCGGTCTCCGGCCCGTCGACCCGGCGCGCCAGCGCACGCCCGAAGGGAGAATCGAGCACGATGCTCAGGATCGGGAGCATCAGCGCCACCAGCAGTACCACACCGAGGAAAATGGCCATGGACGATCTTACGAGGGCGGGGCCGCTCCTTCAAGGGCCGAACTGTACCAGGCGGTCATCCCGTCCAGCAGGAGGGGGAGGAGTCCGTGCCCGTATCGGGCAAGAAAGGGTGCCACGGTCAGGACCCGTTCCTGCGGCCGGCCGCCGGGTTGCAGCGCGGTGCGGGCACGCTGGATCTGGGCGGTATCGGTGTCGAAGCGGCGCTTGAGATGCTGGATCAGCTTCTTCTCGGCGGTGTCCACGCCCCGCAGGGCCCGTCCCTCCAGGCCCGCGATCGGCCGGTGCAAGTTCGGATCGACCTCCGCGCCCGCCGCCTGCAGCGTCGCATAATGCCGGGCGATCTCGGCCCGGAGGGAGGCCAGTGCCTCCCCGGCTCCGGCAGGCATCTGCCCGCGGGCGACGCGGGCCTCCAGTTGCTCCCCCGGATCGAGCAATTCCTCGAGCGAGGCATCGAATTTCGCCAGCACCCGGTCGACCCGCGGCTCCACGAGCAGTCCCGACCACCGCGGAACCGGACGCTGGGGCGTGACCTCCAGCCGTTGATACACCACCTCGGCGAGTGCCAGGTAGCGCATCTCCCCCGGGCCGGCCACGTAGGCCGCCGTCGGCAGGACCGCGCGTTCAATGACAGGCCGCAGCAGCACGTTGCCGCTGAATCGGTGCGGTTCCCTGTCCAGGAGTTCCAGCATCGCCTGGCGCGAGAAGCGCTCGCCGCCGTGCCGGGTGACGAAACCGTCCGCGTCGCGAACCAGGCGGTCCCTGCCCTCCTCCCCCTCGAGCATCACCAGCGTCGCATCATCGCCCACCGACACGCCGGCGTCGTGTCCAGCAGCGTCCAGGTCCTTCACCCGTCGGACCAGCGCGGCCTCGATGCCCTCAGCGTTCTCGAGGGCGCGGCGGATCACCGGCGCGGCGCGAGTCTTCAGCGCAGGGTGCGCACCATCGACGCAGAGGATTCCGAGCGGGGCCAGGAGCTCGGCAAGCGCTGCGCCGCTCGCGCCAGCCACCGTCGCCTGCGGGCGGAAATGCCGCCGCAGCCAGGCAAGCACTTCCTCGGCGCCTTCCGCCCAGGGAGCGAGGTCGCGAGCGAGGGCATCGAGCGCCGTCCCGATACCGAGCCCCAGCGGCTCCCGCGACATGGGGCGCAGCGCCGCCTCCGCCGGCCGATCGGGGAGCGTCTCGACGTGCAGCGCGCCGTCCGGGCGCAGCCACGCGGCGTGGTTCGCCTCGGCGAAGTCGTGGTCATCTCCGGCCACCCAGAACAGCGGCACCACCGGCCGCTTCCATTGCGCGGCCAGCACCCGCGCCAGCGCCGCCGCCGAGAGCGCCTTGTGCACCGCGTACAGCGGGCCGGTGAAGAGCGCCGGCTGCTGGCCAGTCGTCACGACCACCACGCCGGGCTCGGCGAGCCGGGCGCGCAGGGCTTCCTGTCCGGGGCCGGAAATGAGGGTGGGCAGGAGGGCGGCATCAAACCCGCCGGGACCGGCGACCGGCCAGGTCGTCGGCGCCGCGAACGGAGTGGGCAGGACCCGCATCAGCCCTCCCGCCTCGCGAGGAGGATCACGCGCGGGGCACCGGGTCGGAGTGGGCCGCCATCGTAGTCGCCGAACCGGGTCTGGACCGGCAAGCCGGCGCCGGCAAGCATCGACGACAGCTCCTCGGGGCTGAAGAGGCGGACTCGCTCGATGAACTCGCCGCCGTCCGGAACCTGGATTGTCTTGACGACGCGTCGGCCCTCCTGCTCCAGGGCCCTGGTAATCCGCACCCGCTTCCCGCCGAGGACCTGTTCCTCCTTCGCGACCAGGCCGGCTCGCACCGTGTCGGCGTTGAGGAAGTCCATGGCAAACCAGCCACCGTCGACGAGGCAGCGGGCGATGCCCTCCAGCACCTGGCGATGATCGGCCTCGTGCTCGAAGTACCCGAAACTGGTGAAGAGATTCACCACGAGGTCCATGGACCGGGGACGGATGGGCAGCGCCCGCATGTCCGCCCGCACCAGCGGCACGCCCGCCTCGCGGGCGCGACGGAGCAGCGCGGCGGAAAGATCCAGCCCGATCGGGCGGGCCCCCGCCGCGGCGAGCGCGCGCGCATGGCGCCCGGTGCCACACCCGACGTCGAGCACCCGCAGTCCGCGCCGCCACGGCACCGCACCGGCCAGCAGGGCCACCGCCCGCTCCGCCTCCGCCTCGTCACGATGCGGGTAGAGCGCGAGGTAGTCCTCGTTGAAGCAGTCCGCAAACCACTCAGCCAGCCCTACCTCCCCTTGTGATACGGTTCGCCGCGGAGCATCGTGCCTGCGCGGTACAGTTGTTCCGTGACGACGACCCGGGCCAGTTCGTGCGGGAGGGTCAGCGGCCCGAGACTCCACCGCTCATCGGCCTCCGCGACCAGGCCGGGGTCGAGGCCGGTGGAACCGCCGATCAGGAACACCACGGGGCGGCTCTCGGTTTCCCACCGTGCCACGCGCCGAGCCAGGTCCGCGCTGCTCCAGCCCTTCCCCTCCCTGGCCAGCGCAATGACCCGCGCCCGGTCGGGCATGCGGGCGCGCAGCCGACCGGCCTCGTCCGCCTGTTGAACGGCCCGGGTTGGAGCCCGGGCCGCTTCGCGCACTTCCACCTCGTGCACCTTCGCGCGCCGGCCGAGCCGGCGCAGGTAATCATCGCATGCGTCGCGGTAGGCGGGCCGGAGCTTGCCGACCGCGAGGAGCCAGAGGTCCACGCCTGGTCGGCAGGCTCAGGCGTACATGCCGCGGAGCCGGTGCACGGCGGCCACCCGCTCGATCGAGAGCATGTAGGCGGCAATCCGCATGTTCACGGCGTGCTTGTCGGCCATCGTGGCCACCTCGTCGAACGCCGTTCCCATGATGCGTTCCAGACGGCGGTTGACCGTGTCCTCGTCCCAGAAATAGCCGCTGCGGTCCTGGACCCACTCGAAATAGCTGACGGTCACACCGCCGGCGTTGGCCAGGATGTCGGGAATGACGAAGATGCCGTTCTGCTCGAGGATCGCGTCCGCCTTGGCGGTCGTTGGTCCGTTGGCGCCCTCGCAGATGATCTTGGCCTGGATGGTCGCCGCGTTCTTGCTGGTGATGACGTTTTCCATCGCGGCAGGCAGGAGCACATCGCACTGGCACGCCAGGAGCTGCTCGTTGGTGATCGCCTCGCCCTTGGTGTAGCCGAGCAGGACCTTCTTCTCCCGGATATAGGCGAGGAGGTCGTTGACGTCGAAGCCCTTCGGGTTGTACAGCGCACCCGACTTGTCGCTGACCGCCACGATGACGGCGCCCTCCTTCGCCAGCAGGTCGGCGGCGACGGAGCCCACGTTGCCGAATCCCTGCACCGCCACCCGCGCGCCCTTGACCGGCAGGCCGAGGCGCTTCAGGGCCTCCAGGGTCACGATCATGCAACCACGCCCGGTCGCCTCGCGCCGGCCGCGGGACCCGCCCATCTCGACCGGCTTGCCGGTGACCACGGCGGTCACGGTGTGGCGCTTGTGCATGGAGTAGGTGTCCATGATCCACGCCATGACGCGCTCATTGGTGTTCACGTCCGGCGCAGGCACGTCGCTGTCCGGCCCGAGGGTGTCGATAATGGCGGAGGTGTAGCGGCGGGTGAGGCGCTCGAGCTCCCCCATCGACATCGTCCCGGGATCGCAGATGACCCCGCCCTTGGCCCCGCCGAAGGGGATGTTGACGACGGCGCACTTCCACGTCATCCAGGCCGCGAGGGCGGTGACTTCGTCCAGCGTGACGTTCATGTCGAACCGGATGCCGCCCTTGGCGGGACCCCGCGACGTGTTGTAGAGCACGCGGTACCCGGTGTAGACCTCGACGTCCCCGCCGTCGCGCTGCACCGGGATCGACACGATGATCTGCTTTTCCGGGTTGCGGAGGACCTTGTAGAGGCCGGCGTCCAGGCTCAGGCGCTTGGCCGCGTAGTCGAAGCGCGACATCATCGCCTCGAACGGATTCTCCTCGCTGAGGAAGGTGTCCTTGTCGGGACGCATGATGTCCTGGCCGGTTCGCACGCTTACGCTGCTCATAATCCTCTCCGGGAAATCCGGACTTGCGGGTTGACTACGTGTGCCTCACGGGTGGAGCGAGGGCGTCCAGCGCCGCCATGAAGGCATCGCCCCCGGTTTCGAACCGCACATTCAATATCGCTACCAAGGGCTCCGGTGCGCTGGCGGGCCAGCGATCCCGGAGCTTGACGGCGTCCTTGGCCGTCAGGACCACGTGATCGGCCTTTCGTGCCGCGCGGGCCAGCCACGCCACATCCTCGTCGCGGAAATCGTAATGATCCCGCCACGTGGCCACCTGCACCTGCGCCCCGGTCCGCTTCACCTGCGCGACGAACGCGTCCGGGTCGGCGATGGCGGTGGCGGCCACGACGCGCTCCCCGCGCAGGGACTCCACCTCGCGTCGCACGCCGCTGAGCATCCCCTCGAGGTGGTGCAGGCCCAGGTGCACGATCACCACCGGCACCGGGGTCCGTCCGGCGATGTCCGCCGCGAGGCTGGCGGCGGTCTCCGCGCTCGCCCGCTTCCGCGTCACCACCACGACATCAGCCCGCGCGATCGCCTCCCACCCCTCGCGCCACGGCCCCGCCGGCAGCGGCCAGCGCACCGCGAGCGTGGTCTCCGCACTGATGACCAGGACGTTCAGGTCGCGCAACACGTCGAGCCGCTGGTACGCGTCGTCCAGCACGAGGACGTCGGCGCCCCCGGACACCGCCTGCAGGGCGCCGGCGAGGCGATCGGGATCGGCCACCACGACGGCCTCCGGCACGTCGTGGCGGTGGACCAGCACCTCATCGGCTCCGTAGCCACGCAGCAGGATCCCCGGCCGGCGGCCCCGTGAAGCGTAATGGCGTGCGATCCACGCGGCGATGGGGGTCTTCCCCGACCCCCCGACGGTGAGGTTGCCGACGGCCACCGACGGCAGCGGCAGCGGCCGCGACGCCCTCCAGCCCCGGCGAAACGCCAATGCCCGCACGTCCATCCCCAGCCGCCAGAGCGCCGCGGCCGGCAGGAGCGCCACCCGGGCCAGGCGGGCGTCCAGACGCCGACTGGTCCAGAGCCAGCGAATCAGCCGGTGCGTGTCGCCGTGCCGTCGGGCCATCGGGCCTTCCTCTCAACCTCATCCATGGCGAGGCGCGCCTGGTCCACGGCCGCCGCGAGTCGTTCGGTTCCCGGGCCGATCCGGATCGGGGAACCATACGCCACCCGCACCCGCGCGAACGGCTTGGGGATGCCGAACCGATCCCAGGAATCTAGTCGCCAGGCGTGGTTCGCCTCGGCGTGGACCGGGAGCACCGGGACGCCGGCGCGCTGCGCCGCCGCCAGGACCCCCGGCTTCAGCTCTCGCCGGGGGCCCCGGGGGCCGTCCGGCGTGAGGGCCACGATCGCCCCGCCTGCCAGTTCCCTGGAGGCGGCCAGGAGCGCACCGACCGCTCCCCGTGAGCTCGATCCGCGCACCAGCCGGTATCCGATCGACGCCGCAAAGTCGGCCAGATACTGTCCATCGCGCGCGTGGCTCACCACAATCACCGCGCGCGCCTCCCGGTGGTGCCAGAGCAGCGGCAAGAGCGCTTCGTGCCACAGCATGCAGGCGAAGCCGGTACCCGCCTCCACCGCCGCATCCCACTGGCCGCGTCCGACATGCTCGAAGCGCCAGGTGTGGGCCACGGCGCGGGCCGCCGGGCGTGCCACCCAGTTCACCAGTCTCGGCGGCACCGTGAGCCTCACCGGGCAAGCAGCTCCGCGGCCATGCCCGCCACGCGCGAGGACGCCCCCGGCGTGCCGAGCCGTGCCCGCACCGCCTGCAGGCCATCCAGCTGCGCGCGACGGGCCGGATGGTCGGGCGTCAGGAGGCCGCGCATCGTCTCCACGAGGGCGGGGACCGTCATCGCGTCCTGCAGGAATTCCGGCACCACTTCCCGTTCCGCCACCAGATTCACGAGGCTCACCCACCGGACCGTCACGATCCGCTTCGCGAGCGCGAACGAGAGCGGATGCATGCGGTAGGCCACGGCCATCGGCACGTCCGCCAGCGCCGCTTCCAGTGTCGTGGTTCCGGACTTGGCCAGGCAGGCGTCTGCCGCCGCGAGCACCACGCGCGGGTCGGGGTGCAGCCGCGCCTTCCCCGCATCCGGATAGCTGCCGGCTGGCGTCGCCGCCACGACGATCTCGTCGCAGCAGCCCTCAGCCTCCAGTGCCTTCGCCACCGCCAGGAACGTGCCCCAGTGGCTTCGCACCTCCTGCTCGCGGCTGCCCGGAAAGACGGCCAGCACTCGCGCACCCGGCGCCACCCCCAGCGCCGCCCGGGCCGCCGCCCGGGCAGGAGCGGGGGGCCGATCGAGCAGTGGATGGCCGACATAGGTGGCCGCCAGCCCGAGTCCCTCGAAGAATGCCGTCTCGAACGGGAGCACCACTGCCAACCGGTCGACCGCCTCCGCCAGCCGCCGCGCCCGGCCCGGTCGCCAGGCCCACAGCTGCGGGGGGATGTAGTAGAGCACCGGGATCCCCGACCGTCTCGCCGCCTTCCCGGTGCGCAGGTGGAAGCCGGGATAGTCGATCGGCAGGTAGAGGTCCCACCGCCGGCGCTTGAACGCCGAGGTCAGGTGGCGATACAGCTCGAGATGGGCCGGGATGCGCCGGACAACCTCCACCGCCCCCATCGCGCTCAGCCGCTCCATCGGAAAGAGAAGGTGCGCCCCTGCGGCGGCCATCCTGGGGCCGCCGATTCCCTCGATCTCCGCCGCCGGCCACCGGTCCCGCAGCGCCGCCACGACCTCGGCGCCATGCAGGTCGCCCGACGGCTCCCCCGCGGACACCAGGATCCGGGGGGCGGCCACCGTCATGTCGCTCGCACCGCCGCACCAACCCGAAGGGCCAGATCCAGCGCCGCGCGCCCCTCGACACCGGTCACGCCTCGGCTGGGCGTTCCACGAACGGCGCGCACGAACTCGGCGAGCTCCAGGCGGAGTGCATCGCCTTCCGGCGCCTCGAGGGTGATTTCCTCAACCACATCCTCGAGCGTGCTCCCCGTACCGCGGTGCCAGCTGGGGCGCACGCGAAGGAAGCTGGCCGTGCCGGCCGAGAGGTCGAGCGTCAGGTACCCGGTGTCCTGGTAGATGCGCACGCGACGCACCCGGTGCCGCGCGAGGCGCGACGCCGTGATCGAGGCGACCGTGCCACCGGGAAGCTCAATGCGCGCGTTGGCCATGTCGAGATGCGACGAGAGCACCGCCGCGCCCACGGCCCGGACATCGGTGACGGCGGGTGATCCGGTCAGTGCGAGGAGCAGGTCGAGGTCGTGGATCATGAGGTCGAGCACCACGGAGACGTCGGTGCCCCGCACGGAGAACGGCGCGATCCGTTCCGCCTCGATGTACCGGGGATTCTCCACGGCCGGCAGCGCCGCCCGGACCGCCCGGTTGTACCGCTCGATCTGGCCGACGTGCAGAACCTGCTTCGCCTGGGCAGCGGCAGCGACGAGGGCATCCGCCTCGGCCAGTGAGGCGGCAAGCGGCTTCTCCATGAGGACCGCCACGCCGCGCTCCAGCGCCCGGAGGCCGACCTCGCCGTGGAAAGAGGTGGGGACAGCGATGGACACCGCCTTCACCAGGCCAAGCAGGGTGTCGATCTCGCCGATCGCATCGGTCCCCACCTCGGCCGCGACCCGCGCGGCGGTGTCCGGGTTGGCGTCGTAGACGCCGACCAGGTGCACCCCCTCGAGGGTGGACAGGTGCCGGGCGTGGTGACGGCCGAGCGCACCGACGCCGATGACGCCGACCGGCACCCGGGTCGTCACGCCGGCACGCCCCGTCCGGAGGACTCGATGAACGTCACGAAGCGTTCGATTTCCGGCGTGTCGGGAAGGTCGAGCCGGGCGCGCTCGACCGCCTGGCCGAGGTTCAGGTCCGAATTGAAGAAGAGCCGGTACGCGCGCTTCAGCGCCGCGATGGTCTCCGCGGTGAACCCGGCGCGCTGGAGACCGATGCTGTTCAGGCCGTACAGCTCCATCGGGTTCCCCGCCGCCTTCACGTACGGCGGCACGTCCTGGTTGACCCGGCTGCAGCCGCTGATGAAGGCGTAGCTGCCGATGGTGACGAACTGGTGGATGGCGTTGAGGCCGCTCAGGTTCGCGTGATCGTGGATGGTCACGTGCCCGGCGATCTGGGTCCCGTTGGCGATGATGATCTGGTTGCCGAGCCGGCAGTCGTGGGCCACGTGGACATAGGACATCAGGAAGCATTTGGCACCGATCACCGTGCGGCCCGTCGCGGCCGTCCCCCGGTTG
Organism: Gemmatimonadota bacterium; assembly: GCA_024641745.1. Classification (GTDB taxonomy): domain Bacteria; phylum Gemmatimonadota; class Gemmatimonadetes; order Gemmatimonadales; family GWC2-71-9; genus SPDF01. The sequence goes on from JAHECL010000028.1 coordinate 13,637, forward strand.
ACGGTGGAGTACTCCCGGATCACCGTCCCTTCCCCCACCTCGACCCAGGTTTCCTCGTCCTTGAACTTGAAATCCTGGGGCGGGCCGCCGAGGATCGACCCTTCGCCGATCCGGACGCCGGCCGCCAGGCGCACGTACCGCTCGAGCGTCGCCCGCGGGCCGATCTGGCACCCGTCGCCGACGGTCACGTCGGGACCGATGATCGCGAACGGCCCGACGGTCACATCCATCCCAAGCGCCGCGCCGGGATCCACCAATGCGGTCGGGTGGACCCGGGTGGTCACCGGTCCACCACGGCGGCCATCATCTCGGCCTCGACGGCCACCTTGCCGTCCACGTAGGCCACGCCCTGCATCTTGCAGGTCTTGCCGCGGAACTGGAGCATCTCGAGCTCGAACCGGAGCTGATCGCCCGGCACGACGGGCCGCCGGAATTTCACCTTGTCGAGCGACATGAAGTAGATGACCTTCTCTTCCGTCACCTCCACCAGCGAGCCGAGCAGGAGCATCCCTCCCACCTGCGCCATCGCCTCGATGATGAGCACTCCGGGCATGATGGGATGCCCGGGGAAATGGCCCTGGAAGAACGGCTCGTTGATCGTCACGTTCTTGATGCCGACAATGCGCTTCTTTCCCTCGATCTCGATGATGCGATCGACCAGGAGGAAGGGATACCGGTGGGGGATCACGTCGAGGATGCGCCCGATGTCCATGGCGATCCCCCCCTCGCGCTGCCCGGTGCGGGCGATGGCGCGGGCCAGCGCGATGTTCCCCTGATGGCTGGGGCGCGTCGCCACGATGTGGGCCTCCACCCGGCCCCCGATGAGCGCGAGATCGCCGATCAGGTCCGCCGCCTTGTGCCGGACGAACTCGTCGTGCCACCGGAGGGTCGTGCCCTCCACCAGCCCCGTCTCCGTGAGCACGACGGCGTTGTCGGTCGTCGCACCCTGGATCAGGCCCTTGGCCTTCAGCGCGTCCACCTCGTGCACGAACCCGAAGGTCCTGGCGCCGGCGAGTTCCCTGGCGAATACCTCCGCCGTCACCTCGTAGCTTCCTGCCTGTGCGCCGATCAGGGGGTGCGCGAAGTCGATCGCGACCGTCACCCTGCCCTGGCCCGCGGGCGAGACGACGTAGCTGGAGCTGCCTTCCGTCACGGTGAACGGAGCGAGGACGCGGAAGACGACCGGGTCGCCGTCCTGGCTCCGCTCGCCCGCGTCCTGCAGGGCCTGCAGCCACGGCTGGAAGGAACCGTCGAGGGCCGGCGGCTCGGGCCCGTCAAGGTCGATGTAGAGATCGTCCAGGCCGAGGGCACCGACGGCGGCGAGGACATGCTCGACGGTGTGAACGGCCTGGGCCCCTTGCCCCAGGACCGTCCGACGGTCGGTGGCCTCCACTTCCTCGAGGCGGGCCGCAATTTCGGGCGTGCCCTCGAGATCGGTGCGCCGGAAGATCACCCGCCGCCCCGCGGGGGCCGGCCGGAAGGTGACGGTGACCAGCGCCCCGGTGTGGAGCCCAGCCCCGCTGAGGGCCACTTCCCTCTCGATGGTGCGTCTAGCCACGGTCGCCTCGCTTCTCGACGAGCTCTTCGAGCTGGTTGATGATCTTGGCCACCCGGTAGAGGGCGGACTGGGCCCGCAAGTAATCCCGTTGCCGCCGCGCCGGCGTCCCTCCCATGTCGGTGCCGGCGGGCACATCCTGGCCGATCCCGGACTGCGCGCTGACCCGCACGCCGTCGCCCAGGTGCAGATGTCCCACCACGCCCACCTGCCCGGCGAGGATGACGCCGTTGCCGAGACGGGTGCTCCCGGCCACGCCCACGCCCGCCATCACGAGGCAGGCGCGACCCATGCGCACGTTGTGCGCAATGTGCACCAGGTTGTCGATCTTCGTGCCCGCACCGATGACGGTGTCGTCGAGGCTGCCCCGGTCGATGCAGGCATTGGAGCCGACCTGGACATCGTCCTCGAGGATGCAGCCGCCGACGTGCCGGATCAGCTTGTGCCCCTCCGGACCGGAGGCGAATCCGAATCCGTCGCCTCCGAGGATGGCGCCCGCCTTCAGCCGTACCCGGGCCCCGAGACGGGTCCCCCGGTGGCAGACGACATTGGGTCCGACGTCACAATCATCGCCCGCCGTCACGCCGTCCTCGAGCACCGCGCCCGCCCCGATCCGGCACCGCGCCCCGAGCCGGACATCGGCGCCGAGGACGGCGTTGGCGCCGATGGAGACGTCGCCGACCCAGGTCGCCCCCCGGCCGATCCGGGCCGACGGATCCACGCCCCAGGAGGGCGAGGACTCCGGCAGCAGCACCGGCACCACCAGAAGGAGGGCCTTGGCGGGGTCCTCCACCACGACCCGGGTCGCGGGCCCGGCCGGCTCTTCGGCATGCTCGGCCCGCAGCAGCACGGCGCCGGCCCGGGAGGTGCGGAACATCTCAAGGTACCGGGCGCCGCTCAGCAGTGAGAGCGTGCCGGCGTCCGCGCGATCGAGCGGGCCGACGGTCGTGATCCGCCGGGTCCCATCGCCAAGCAGGCGGCCACCGACGAGTTCGGCGACCGCCTGCGCAGTGATCGAGGAGGCTGTCACGGCCTCAGCTGCCGCCGCCGGCCTTCAACTGGTCGATGACCTTCTGGGTCAGGTCAAGCGAACGGTCGGCCGCGACGATGCCGGAGTTCTGGGCCCCGACGTCAAAGATCATGGCGTACCCCCCGGCGGCCCGCAGCCCTTCCACCACGCTGGTGACGCGCTGCTGGATCGGCTGGAGGAGGTCCCGCTCCCGCTGCACCGCCTTGTCCTGCAATTCCTGCATCCGCTGTTCCAGGCGCTGCTGCTGGGCCTCGAGTTCCTTCTGCTTGGCGGTCCGCGCCGACGGGCTCAGGACCACCGAGCTCTGCTGGAACGCCTGCACGGAGGAGTCGAGACTCGCCTGCATCTTCTGGACTTCGAGGCGGTAGCTGGCGACCTCGCCGGCGTACAGCGATTCCGCCTTGGCATACCCCGGGGCCGCCGCGAGGACGATCCGGGAATTGATGAAGGCCACCTTGCCAGCGGTCTGCTGCGCCGCTGCGGGGAGCGCGGCCAGTCCGCTGACCAGTGCGGCCAGGGTGAGTGTAGTGCCGATCCGTCCCATCGTGAACTCCTGCCTGAGTGTCGGTAGATGTCGAAATGCCGGAGCTAGAAAATGTTCCCGATCTTGAAGTGCAACTTCCAACCGGGGTCCGGCTGCCCCAGAATGTTAAGCCGGTCGATGCCATAGGCCAGATCGACGCCGATCGGGCCCAGGGGTGAGATCAAAGCTACTCCAATGCCCACGCCGCGGTAGAGCCGGCTCGGGTCGAACTGCGACGGGGTCCGGTAGACGTTGCCCGCGTCGAAGAAGAGGTTCACGTAGAGCGACTGGCTCATCCGTGCACCGGCCTCGGCCGTGAAGGCGGCGTAGGACTGCCCGAAGGCGAAGGGACTGGCCCGGCTGGAGCTGGACAGCGGGTCATAGCCCAGCGGCGTGATCGAAAACTCCTCGTAGCCGCGGAGGGGGATGCCGTACTGCACGCCGCCCATCGAGTAGAGTTCGGTGAAGAAGGGACCGGCGTCGCCGAAGACCCAGCCCGCCTTGGTCGTCAGCCCCAGGACGAACTTGATGCCGCTGCCGAGCTGGTTGTTGCCGCCGAGTCCGCCGAGCGGGACGTACCAGCGGCCCTCGTATTCCAGCTTCTGGAAGTCACCATCGCCCCCGAGCACACCGCCGTTGAACTCGAGGTTGGTGGTCACCTGGCTGCCGCCGGTCGCAAACGGCAGGCCGACCCGCGTGTCCCGCACCAGGCTGAACCCGACCGTGGACTTTCCGCACTGCTCGCAGCTGTACCGCTCCCGGAGGCTGGCCGACCCTCCGGAATAGCTGATGCTCATCAGGCTGTAGGAGGTGAACAGCCGGGTGTACCTGGAGCCCATCAGCGGGAAGCCGACCTGGACCGTGCCGCCCGCCTGCTGCCGCCGCCCGAGGTCGCCGACGATGTAGCGCTGCCGCGAGTTGAAGAGCGCGAGCGTGCCCGATACCCGCGATCCCTGGAATGAGGGATCGGTGTACGACAGGTTGAAGTCGTTGATGTTCTTGCCGAACTGCCACTGGAACTTGCCGCGCTTCCCCAGGCCGAAGAGGTTCGGCTCCTCCAGCCCGAGAAAGCCGCCCAGGCCCGTCCCCTGCCCGAGGGAGGCACCGAAGTTGATGTTGCCGGTTCGCTTTTCCACCACCGTGAAGGTGATGTCCACGTCCTGGCCGTTGTCGGTCGGCGCCACGTCGGGCGGCGGCAGCGGCTGGAAGAAGCCGAGGTTGGAGATGTTCTGGTAGCTGCGGATGAGGAGTTCGCGGTTGAAGACCGACCCGGGATACATCACGATCGCGCTGCGGATGACCGACTCATGGGTCACGTCGTTGCCGACGATCATGATCCGGTTGACCGTCGCCGGCGCCCCCTCCTCGATCCGCCAGCGCAAATCGATGACCGGGACGCCGTCCTCGGTGACGCGCCGGCTCTCTTCCGGCGTGACCCGGGCGTAGATGTACCCGGTGTTGGCGTAGAGGTCCTGCAACCGCGTCGTGGCCGCTTCCCACGCCGATCGGTTGAAGGCCGCACTCACCGGCGGACTCCCCGCCCGGACCGCGGCGGCGCCCCCGAACGGGTAGAAGGAGCCGACCTCGTCGAGGGAGTACCGCCGGTTGCCTGACACGTCGATCGTGCCGACGTAGTAGACCCGACCCTCCTCGACTGTGAGCGACAGCGCCGCCTTCCCGGTGCCCGGGTCGGCCAGGACGGTGTCCCGCACGACCTGGAAGTCGATCATCCCCTTCGAGCCGTAGAAGCTGGGCAGGTTCTGCCGGAGGTCCGCCTCGACCTTCGCTTCGTCGTAGCCCCCCTTCTTGAACCAGAAGAAGCCTTCCGGCCTGGTGGACATCTGCTTGGAAATCGTCTTGGCCGAGAATGTCCGGTTGCCGGACACCAGGATCTGGCTGATGGTGATCCGCATGCCCTCGAGCACGCGGAAGACCAGCTGCACCGACCCGTCCGGCTGCGGCAGCTCGGTGACCGTGGTCTGTGCCTGGAAATACCCCTTGTCGGCGTACACCGAATCGATGCCGGCCCGGCTCCGGGCGACGGCGCCCCGGTCGAGCGGCCGGCCCACCACCAGCGTGACCCGGTCACGGACCGAATGCTCCGGCAGCTGCTCCACCCCGAGCAGCGTCCACCCGGACAGCAGCGGGCGTTCCCTGACGATGATCACCAGCGTGAGCTGCCCGCCGGTGTCTCGCTGCTCGATGCGCACATCGTCGAACTGCCCCGTCTGGAACAGGGCGGTGATGGCGCGCTGGATGTCGCGGTAGGTGACCGGCTGGTGGAGGATGAGCCCGGAGGTGCCCGTCACCTGGGCGGCGTTCAGCCGGAGGTTGCCCTCGACGATGATGCTGTCGACCGGGGGCGATGCCAGGTCCTGGCCGCGGAGCGGCTGGGCGGCCAGCACCAGCAGGGCCAGCAGTGGGATGAAGCGACGAAGCATCAGCGGGAGGCGTCCGGACGCATGGCCGAGCGCCCCCACCCTGAGGGCGCCAGGCCGTGCACGACTCAGGCCTGTGTGCCGGTCAGGGCGCGGAACACCAGGGACTTGCCGTCGGGGGCGAGGTCGACCTCGATCTCGTCTCCCCGTCCGATTTCGCCCAGGAGGATCTTCTCGCTCAGCGGATCCTCGATGAACTTCTGGATCGCGCGCTTCAGCGGACGGGCACCGTACTGCTGGTCGTAGCCCTCCTCCGCGAGGAAGCCGGTGGCGGCCGGCGTGAGCCGGACTTCGTCGCCGAGGCGGCGGGCCACTTCGCGCAGGAGGATGCTGACGATGTCCGCGATGTGCTCCCGGCTGAGCGGGTGGAACACGATGACGTCATCCAGGCGATTCAGGAACTCCGGGTTGAAGACCTTGGCCATTTCCTCCTTGACCTTGCCCGCCATCGTCTCGAACGACGCATCGGCACCCTGGGTGTGGAACCCCAGGCTCTTGGACTGGGTGATGTCACGCGCGCCGACGTTGGAGGTCATGATGACCACGGTGTTCTTGAAGTCGATCACGCGCCCGTAGTTGTCCGTCAGGTGCCCCTCATCGAGCACCTGCAGGAGGATGTTGAACACGTCGGGGTGCGCCTTCTCGATCTCGTCGAGCAGCACCACCGAGTAGGGCTTCCGCCGCACCAGCTTCGTGAGCGTCCCGGAATCCTCGTAGCCGACGTAGCCGGGCGGGGCCCCGATGAGCCGTGACACGGAGAACTTCTCCATGTACTCCGACATGTCCACCCGGATCAGCGCCGTCGGGTCGGCAAAGAGGAACTTGGCCAGCGCCCGGGCGAGTTCGGTCTTGCCGACCCCGGTGGGGCCCGAGAAGATGAACGACCCGATGGGCCGGTTGGGGTCCTTGAGTCCCGCCCGCGAGCGGCGAATGGCACGGGACACGGCGCGAATGGCCTCGTCCTGTCCAACCACCGACCCGTGGATCTCGTCCTCCATCCGCAGCAGCCGCGACGCCTCGGCCTCCTGGATCCTGGTGACGGGAATGCCGGTCCACCGTGAGACGATGAAGGCGATGGCCTCCTCGTCGATGACCGGGCGCTTGGTCTGCCGCTCCTTCTCCCACTCCTCCTGGCGGAGCCGGATCTGGTTCTGGAGGTCGCGTTCCCGGTCGCGCAGGGACGCCGCACGCTCGAAGTTCTGGTCGCGCACCGCCTCTTCCTTGTCGACGTTGACCTTGTCGAGGTCACCCTTGAGCGCCGCCACCTCCGGCGGCGGCGCCTGGGACGCGAGCCGCGCGCGCGCGCCGGCCTCGTCGATGACGTCAATCGCCTTGTCCGGCAGGAACCGGTCGGTGATGTACCGCTCCGAGAGCTGCGCCGCGACGAGGAGGGTCTCGTCGGGGATGCTCACCCGGTGGTGGTCCTCGTACTTCTTGCGCAGCCCCTTGAGGATCTCGAAGGTCTCGTCGATCGAGGGCGGCTCGACGACGACGGTCTGGAAACGCCGCTCGAGGGCTCCGTCCTTCTCGATGTACTTCCGGTACTCGTTCAGCGTCGAGGCGCCGACACACTGCAGCTCGCCGCGCGCGAGCGCCGGCTTCAGCATGTTGCTGGCGTCGATGGCGCCCTCGGCCGCGCCGGCGCCCACGAGGGTGTGGAGCTCGTCGATGAAGAGCACCACGTTCCGGTTCTGGGCGATCTCGTTCATCACGGCCTTGAGCCGCTCCTCGAACTGGCCGCGGTACTTGGTCCCGGCGATCACGGCCGCCATGTCGAGCGAGAGCACCCGATGGTCGCGGAGCACGTCGGGACACTGGCCGCTCGCGATCAGGAGGGCGAGACCCTCGACGATGGCCGTCTTCCCCACGCCCGGCTCCCCGATGAGCACCGGGTTGTTCTTCTTCCGGCGCGCCAGGATCTCCATGACGCGCTCGATCTCGGTGGCCCGGCCGATGGTCGGGTCCAGTTCATTGTCGGCGGCCAGCTGGGTGAGGTCGCGGCAGAAGTGGTCGAGCGCGGGCGTCTTGGACTTCTTCTCGGACTTGGCGGCCGGCTGCGGCTGCCCCGCGGGCGCGGCGGCCGGCGGCGGCAGTTCGCTGCCCAGCAGGCGCAGGGTCTCGGCGCGCGACTGCTCCAGGCTGACGCCGGCGTCGGCGAGCACCTGCGCGGCGATGCCCTTCTCCTCGCGAAGCAGTCCGAGGAGGAGGTGTTCCGTCCCGACGTAGGAGTGGTTCAGCTCGCGGGCCTCGACCATCGCCAGCTCGAGCACCTTCTTGGCGCGCGAGGTGTAGGGCAGGTCCGGGCCGGCGGCGGCCGCCGCCTTCCCGCGCTTGACGGTCTCCTCGATCTTCTGCTGAATGTCCTCGAGGTCCACGCTGAGGTTCTGCAGCACGCCGGCGGCCACCCCTTCGCCCTCGCGGATCAAGCCGAGGAGGATGTGCTCGGTACCGACGTACTCGTGGTGCAGACGGGCCGCCTCTTCGCGGGCCATCTGCAGGACCTTCCGGACGCGGTCGGTGAAGTTGTATCCGTTCATGGGGTCACCCTGCTCGCCGTCCTTCGTCTTCCAGCAGCGTGCGCACGAACTCGGAGCGGCGGACGGCGAGCGACGGATCGTCGAGCGCCACACCATGGGCCGCGGCGAGGTGCGCCGGCTGCGTGTGAACCAGCATCTTGTTGAGGGCGTAGAATCCGACGCCGGGAATCACCTGCAACCCCACGCCGAGCCGCACGCCGCTGAGGAGGTTCATCGCCTCCTCGTAGGATAGCGCCCGGGCGTGTCGCAGCAGCCCATAGGCGCGCCAGACCTTGTCTTCGATCACCGCACGCGCATCGCGCAACAGCACGGCCCGCGCTTCCTCCTCGTACGTCATCACCTCGCGCACCATCTTGCCGAGGTGATCGAGCAGGTCCCGTTCGGACTTGCCGAGGGTGGTCTGGTTCGACAACTGGAAGAAGTTGCCGACGACCTCGCTGCCCTCTCCGTACAGGCCCCGCACGGCCAGCCCCACCTGGGCCAGACCCTGCAAGACCTTCGAGATTTCCTTGGTCAGAACCAGTCCGGGCAGGTGGATCAGGACCGATGCGCGCAGGCCGGTTCCGACGTTGGTCGGACAGGCGGAAAGGTAACCAAACTCAGGGTGAAATGCGAAGGCAAGTCGTTGCCCCAGTTCACTGTCCAGCCGGTCGACCTCGGCGTACGCCGCCTCCAGGGCGAAGCCGGACACCACCCCCTGCAGCCGGAGGTGATCCTCCTCGTTGACCATGGCGCCGACCCGATCCTGAACCAGCAGGGCCGCCCCGACCGGGACCGGATCCCCGCCGAGCCCCGCCAGTTCCTTGCTCACCAGGTGGCGCTCGTGCAGCAGGCGCCGGTCACGCACGTCGAGGCGATCCAGCCGGAAGGTGGCGGCGCGACCGAGCGCATCCGTCCCGGCGACGGCCTGGGACACCGCGTCGGCGATTCCCTCGCGATCGGCACTCGAATTCCGGGTGGCGAAGGGCCAGCCCGCGAGATTCCTCGCCAGCCGGATCCTGGTGGACAGCACGAGGGCGCTGGCGGGACCCGAGGCGTCGATCCATCCGATCCCGCCGTCGGCGAGCAGGGTGAGGTCGATCATTCGAGGGCTCGGAGGCGATCACGCAATTCGGCCGCACGTTCGAAATTCTCCTCGGCGACGGCGGCGGACAGCTGCTCCCGCATCCGGCGCGCCTGGGCCGCCTGGTCGGGCGGCTCGGCTCCGGGGCGGACATAGAACTCGCCGACATGCCGCGTGGCGCCGTGCACCCGTCGGGTGAGCCCGCGCAGGGGCCCCTCGAAGGTCGTCCAGCAGGTGGCGCAGCCCAGGCGCCCGGTGCGCCGAAAGTCCTGCAGTGTGGCCCCGCACCCGGGGCACTCCGCCAGCGCGGCGCCGCTGCTCAGCGGGGAGTCTGCCGTCGTATCGGTACCCATGGCCGCCAGGAAGGCGCCCAGGGGCGTCTTCGCCGACTCCTCGCTCTCCGGCACCCCGCGCTCCGCCGCGCATTTCTCGCAGAGGTGCAGGACCCGGACATCGCCGCCTTCCACCTTCTTCAGGAGAACGACCGCCTCCCGTTCCTCGCACTGCTGGCAGATCATGGATGAACCTCCGCCCCGGTGCCGGGGACCAGCACCCCTGCCTCCATGGTCAGCAGGCGATCGGCGCGCTCCGCCAGGTGCCGGTTGTGCGTCACCACCACGAGGGCCGTCTGGAAGTCGCGCGCCAGGCCGGCGAAGATCGCATGCAGGTTCTCGCTGTGGGCATGGTCCAGGTTCCCGGACGGCTCGTCCGCCAGCACCACCGCCGGCCCATTCGCGAGGGCGCGTGCCACCGCCACGCGCTGCTGCTCCCCCCCGGACAGCTGCGTCGGGAGATGCAGCCGGCGTGCCGCCAGTCCCACCGACTCGAGGAGAGCGTCAGCGCGCGCGCCCGCCTCGGCATCCCCCACCCCGGCAATCAGCAGCGGCATCATCACGTTTTCCCGCGCGTTGAACTCACGGAGGAGATGATGGAACTGGAAGACGAAACCGATGCGCCGGTTGCGCAGGGCGGCGAGTTCCACCGCCGTCCGGTCGGCGTAGCGGTTCCCGTCGAGCAGCACCTCGCCGCCGGTCGGCTGGTCCAGGGCGCCGAGCAGGTGCAGGAGGGTGCTCTTGCCCGCCCCGCTCGCCCCCATGATGGCGACGAACTCACCCCGGGAGACGACCAGGTCCACGCCGGACAACACGTCGATGGGCGACCCGTCGCCGCCGAGGTACCGCTTCCGCAGGTCGCGGGCCTCGAGGACGGTGCTCATTCGTGGCGGATGGCGTCCACCGGCGTCAACCGGGTGGCCGCGCGGGAGGGGTAGAGCGTCGCCACAAGCGCGAGGAGGAACCCCGCCGCCATCACCACGAGCAGGTCACCGAGCTCCACATGGACCGGCAGGCGATCGATGAAATAGATGGCGGGGTTGATGTGCACCAGGCCGCTCCGATCGACGACGTATGAGACCAGGAGACCCGCCGCCACCCCGATGCCGACGCCCACCGCCCC
>JAHECL010000029.1 GCA_024641745.1 Gemmatimonadota bacterium
ACTTACTGCGTTAGCGACGGCACCGGGAGGGTCGCTCCCCCCGACGCCTAGTGCCCATCGTTTACGGCGTGGACTACCAGGGTATCTAATCCTGTTTGCTCCCCACGCTGTCGCGCCTCAGTGTCAGCAACAGTCCAGCAGGCCGCCTTCGCCACTGATGTTCTTCCCGATCTCTACGCATTCCACCGCTACACCGGGAATTCCACCTGCCTCTACTGTGCTCAAGCCTGGCAGTCTAGGAGGCAGCCTTGCGGTTGAGCCGCAAGATTTCACCCCCTACTTACCGAGCCACCTACGCGCCCTTTACGCCCAGTGATTCCGGACAACGCTCGCACCCTCCGTATTACCGCGGCTGCTGGCACGGAGTTAGCCGGTGCTTCCTTTGAAGGTACCGTCACTGCCCTTGCGGGCCATTCGTCCCTTCCGACAGTGGTTTACAACCCGAAGGCCGTCATCCCACACGCGGCGTCGCTGCGTCAGCCTTTCGGCCATTGCGCAAGATTCCCCACTGCTGCCTCCCGTAGGAGTCTGGGCCGTGTCTCAGTCCCAATGTGGCTGATCATCCTCTCAGACCAGCTACCCGTCGTTGCCTTGGTGAGCCATTACCTCACCAACTAGCTGATAGGCCGCGAGGCACTCTATCGGTGCATTGCTGCTTTCCTCACCAGGGGATGCCCCCCGATGAGCGTACGCGGTATTACCCGGCCGTTGGGCCGGCTATCCCCCGCCGATAGGCATGTTCCTCACGTGTTACGCACCCGTCCGCCACTGAACCCTTGCGGGTTCCGTGCGACTTGCATGTGTTAGGCACGCCGCCAGCGTTCGTCCTGAGCCAGGATCAAACTCTCCAATAGAAAGTCCAATCGACTCATTCCGAACGACTGTGTTCTTGTCGTCCGAATCAATGTTCAGAGTTGTTTACCCATCCCCGGCCAGCCTCTGCGCCGTCCGGATCATAGGGTCCGCACTCCGATCACCTCTGGTTCACATCATTTGTCAAAGAGCTTGTGTTGAACTCGCCATTCTTGGCGAGCCCCCAATATTAGCGGGTCTTTTGCCGTGAGTCAAGTGGGGAGCAACCAGCGGTGAAAACCACCTGCCTGAGCCACCCGAACCACCCGACCCCCAACACCTTACCCGTCCTTCAGGGGAGGGCAAACCTAAGCGTGGGACAGACGCCACGCAAGGGGCGTCAGGGTGTCGCCGGCTTCGCCCGCTTCGGCTCCATCCGGATGATCCAGAGCCCGTTCAACATGTCGTTCACGTAGGCGAGGTCGTTCTTCACCACCACGCCCCAGGTCATGGCCATGTTCTTCGTGCTTCCGTCCATGTCGGCGGTGTTCACGTGCACCATCTCGCGGCCCTGCGCGCGGAGGTCGCCCTGCAGCGCCCCCGACACGTCGAAGGCTCGAAATCCGCCGTTGTAGGCCCCCATGTACAGGGTATCGCCGGCGACCCAGATGTTGTGGACGCCGCCAAACTCCGGCTCGTACCATGCCACCGACTTCGGCGCCGCAATATCCGTCACGTCGAGCACCTGCAGGCGCCCGTAGGCGCGGAACGCCGCCGCGTCCTTCGCGCCCTTCACGCCGGAGGCGGGAAAGACCTCGTCCGCGATGAACACGTAGTTCTTGTGGCGCCACGCGGTGTGCGTCCCGCGAATGAAGCCGGGACCGCCGGCCGCCTCCACCTGCGCGTACAGCGCGTTGAGGTCGTACTTGTACTGGCTGACGAGCACCGGATTGCCCGGCGATCCGCCCTTCATCCCGTTGCCGACGTCGAGGATCACCAGCCCGTCATTCCAGTAGCTGAGGTACGCGAGGCCGTCCTGCACGTCGATGTCGTGCAGGGTGCGGCCGGCGTCGGGCCGCTCGGTGCGCCACTGCGCGAGTTCCCTCGGGTGGTAGGGGTCGTCGATGTTGATCACGTGCATCGCGCCGGTGCCGTCGTTCGTGAGGAAGACGTTGGTGCCGTACGCGTCCTGCTGGTAGATGAAGGCCGAATGGACACCGGAGGTGACGCCGTCGGTGAACTCCGCGATCACCTTCGGGTGTTCCGGGTCCTCGGTGGACGCGATCACGATGCCGTTCTTCCGGTCGGCCGCGCCCTCGCGGGTGAAGACGATGAACTTGCCGTCCGGCGTCGACATGACATCGTTGACGCGGCGGGTGTTGAGCACGAGCGAGTCGGTGACGAACGGCGCCGCCGGATCGCTGACGTTGATCGCGTACAGCACGTCGCCGCCGCTGCCGCTGCCGAGGAAGCCGTGCTTCCCGTCGGGGAGGATCCAGACTTCTTCGGTGGTGAAGCGTGTGCGGGGCAGCCGACCCACCACCTCCGCTGGCCGACGCACATCACGCGCCCGCAGGGTGACCGCCGCCTCCGCGCTCGCGACGCCGAAGCCGGCGGTCACGAAGTAGTCCCCCGCCTCGTAGCCGACAAACTGCCCGTCGGCGGTGAGCTCCCCGCTCCCCGGCGCAAACGTCCAGGAGGGCGTCAGCCCGGTGATGACCTTCCCCTTGGCGTCGCGGACCTCCACGACGAACGGAATCACGTCGCCGGTGCGCGCCTCCTTCCGCGAGGGGGACACCTCGACCGACGCGATGGTGTTGGCCACCACCTGCACCGGGATCGTGACCGACGCCGCCCCGGCCGTCGCGGTGATACCTGCCCGGCCCGGCGCGACCGCCGTCAGGACACCGTATTCCGAGACCGTCACGACCGCCGGGGCCGAACTCTTCCAGGCGAGCTTGTCGTCCCGCTCATCGCCCGCCTGCGAGTAGCTCGTCCCGGTGAGCCGCATCCGCTGCCCTGCGACGAGCTTGCCGACCTCCGGCGCCACCGCCACTCGCACGGCGGGCCCCGGGACCATCTGGACCTCCACCCGCTCCACGACCGGCTTGGTACCCGCCACCCTGGCGACCACGCTGACCGCCAGCGTACCGGTCGAGCCGGACCGGATCATGCCGGTGGAATCCACGGTGCCCTCGAACCGGCCGCCCGCCCCGAAATACCGGAACGTCACGTCCGGCACCGGCTGGCCGCTGGCATCGAAGGCCCGTGCGCTCAACTGGAGGGAGTCACCCGCCGGCATCTGCAGGGAAGTGCCCGGAAGCACTTCGAGTCGGGCGATCGGGGAGGGGTTCTGGGGAGCCGCGGCCTGCTGCGGCGCGCCCTGCTGGAGCACCGCGAGCATCAGCATGGTGTTCAGGAGCATGCGTCCGTCCGTGTGGGAGGGAGGGAGATGAACGGCGCCCGCCCCCAACAGGGGGCGGGCGGGAGTGGTCAGAGTATAACTGCGGGGACGGCGGGGCGATACCTCAGGGCGCGGGCGCTGTCGAGGTGGCGCTGGTCCCCTGGCCGGCGGTGGCTGCCTCCGCTCCGGCATCGGCGCCCGGCGCCGCCACCGACGGGACAGACGGCACGACGGGGACGTCGGGAATCAGCGGCCCGTTCCCCGTCTGGCGCTTGAGGTCCTGCACCGCCGCGGCGGGAAGCAGCAGCGGCATCACGATGTCGGTGCCTTCGATCAGGACGTGGCCGAAGGGCTCGAAGGAGCCGACCGCTCCCGGGTTCTCCGGCGTGACGCAGACGAAGGTCGTCTGCGCGTCGAGATGCTCGATGTCATCGATCCGCATCGTACACGCCCGAAGGCGCTCACCGACCGCCGCGCTGTCCAGCCGGACGGTGACCTCGACGCCCTCGATCACCTTCGGGGCGCTCCGCAGGAGCCTGACCTGCTCGAGCTTGCCGATCGAGGCGCCATCGACCCGGAAGTCGGCAAATTTGATCGGGATGGTGATGGGATCCGCCGTCTCCATGACAGTGCGGACGGTATGAACGCCCTTCTTGGCCGTCAGCCAGAGAGCCAGGCCGGCCCCGAAGATGAGCAGGGCGCCGACGATGATCTTGATCCAGTACTTGGTCATTGAGGACCCCCAGTGTCGGAAAATGTTTGATGTTTCAATTAGTGACGGTCAGGGAGAGGCAAAAGTTTCAGTCTGCGCCGGGACCTGGAGGAAGCCCCCTACTTGGTGATTCCCAGAAATTGGTATATCTTTGCCCCGCCATTACTTACGCTCATTTGTGACCGACACACATGACCCAGATCCCTGCCCCAGACAATCTCCCGGCGGAAAACCGCGATGCGGTCGGTTTCGTGCTCCGTCTCGCCCGGGCGCTACACGCCTACGGCTACCCTGCGCATCGGGTGGAGGGCGCGCTGGGCGAGGTGGCCCGGCGACTCAGGCTGACGGCGCAATTCTTCTCGACGCCCACCTCGTTCATGGCCTCCTTCGGCCAGCTCGAGCACCAGAGCACCTACCTGATCCGCGTCGAGCCGGGAGATGTGGACCTGGGCAAGAGCGCCGACATCGAGGCGATCATCCACGAGGTCGTCGGGGGCAGAATGACGCTGGCGGAGGGTTCAGCCGCGCTTGAGCGGGTGCACGCCGCCCCGCCCCGCTACGGCGACCTGACCACGATGCTGGCCTTTGGCCTCAGTTCGAGCGCCGCGTCCCGGTTTCTCGGGGGCGGGCTGCGCGAGGCGCTGGTGGCCGGTCTGATCGGCCTCGTGATCGGCGTCCTTCTGATGGTCGCCGGCAAGGTCCCCGCCTTCGGCCGGGTCTTTCCCTTCATCTCGGCGTTCAGCGCTTCCTTCATCGCCGCCGCAGCCGCCACCGTGCTGCCGCACTACAGCGTGTATGTCGGGACCCTCGCCGGTCTCATCGTGCTGATCCCGGGGCTGACGCTGACCACGGCCATGACGGAGTTGTCCTCGGGGCACCTCTCCAGCGGCACGGCCCGGCTCAGCGGCGCCCTGATGCTGTTCCTCGTGATCGGCTTTGGGGTCGCCATCGGCAGCCAGACCGTGGCCCTGACCCTGGGCGACTACGCCAGCCGGGTCCGCCCGGAGGCGCTGCCCGGCTGGACCTGGTGGCTGGCGCTCGTCGCCGCCCCGCTCGGGTTCGCCGTCCTCTTCCGCGCCCACGCGCGCGATGCGATCTGGATCCTGCTCGCGGGCGCGCTCGGCATCGCGGGCAGCCGGGTGGGCTCGAGCGCGTTCGGGCCCGAACTCGGCGCGTTCGTCGGCGCGCTGTCCGTCGGCGTGGCGAGCAATGTCTACGCCTACCTGCTGCGGCGGCCCGCCTCCGTCACCCTCGTGCCCGGCATCCTGCTGCTGGTGCCCGGCTCGATCGGATTCCGGAGCCTGTCATCGCTGCTGGATCGGGAGGTGGTGACCGGGGTGGAGACCGCGTTCACGATGGTGCTCATCGGCGCGGGGCTGGTGGCGGGACTTCTGCTCGCCAACGTCCTCGTGCCGGAACGCCGCAAGGGATGAGTCACCCGCGCGGGTGATACTGCCGGTGCACCGAGCGCAGGTATTCGCGGTCGACGTGCGTGTAGACCTGGGTGGTGGAGAGGTCGGCGTGGCCCAGCATCTCCTGCACCGCGCGGAGGTCTGCCCCACCTTCGAGCAGGTGGGTGGCGAAGGAATGCCGGAGCGTATGCGGCGTGACCGGCTTCGTGAGCCCGGCGCGCCGGGCGGCCCGCTTCACGATGCCCCAGGCGCCGACGCGGGACAGCGGCTGCCCCCGGTTGTTGAGGAACACCCGCTGCTGTGACTTGCCGCGGTCGAGCGTCGGCCGGAGCGTGTGCAGGTACACCGACAGGGCGCCGAGGACACTCCGCCCGATCGGAACCAGGCGCTCCTTGCTCCCCTTCCCCATCACCCGCACGAGCCCTTCGGACAGGACCAGGTCAGTCAACCCCAGCCCGAAACACGCAGACCCGCGCCGTACCCCAGCTCGAGGATCGCCCGGTCACGCCAGCCGAGCGGCTCGTCGATGGAGGGGGCGGCGAGGAGGGCCTCGATCTCCGGCACCGACAGCGTCTCCGGCAGCGTCCGGCCCAGTCGCGGGCTCTCCAGCCGGTCGCTGGGATCCATCGTGACGATGCCCTCGCCCAGGAGGAAGCCGAAGTAGGTGCGGACGGCGGAGACGTGCCGCCGGATCGAGGCCGCGCTCAGCCCCAGATCCTTCAACGCGAAGACAAACTCCCGGAGCATCGCGCGGGAGAGCCCCGCAGGCCCGTCGACCCCCCTGCTCCCGGCGAATTCGACGAGGCGGCGGAGGTCGCGGAGATAATTGTCGACGGTATTGGGGCTGCTCCCCGCCTCCAGCGCGAGGAAGTCGCGGAACCCCTCCAGCCAGAAGCGCCGCGCGAGATCAGACTCGGTCATGGAACCCTGACGCCCAGCAGGGAGGCCGCCCGCTCGATCATCGCCTCCTCCGCCGGCGTGACGATCCCATCCGACTCCGCCACATGGCGCATGCGGTCCACGAGGTGCTGGCGCTCGATCGCGTCGTAGGTGGAGGTGGCCCGCAGGATGGCGGCCTCGACCGCCGAGCGGTCGGCGCTCACCTGGCCCGGCAGGTGGTTGAACCGGGCCCGGATCCGCGTGGTGAGGGCTTCGCGCTCCGCGGTGACGAGGTGGTCGTCCGCTTCCGCCAGCTCGAGCACGAACGCGGCGACGGCCTGGAGGGCGGGATCGACGGCGTCCGCCGGGGCGGGCTCGTGGTCCAGCGCGACGCGGAGCGCGTCCCAGAGCCGCGCGCGACGGACGGCGCGTGCCCGCCACCACGCGATGACGAGCCCGGCGACCACCAGCCCGCCGATGACGGCGAGGCCGGTGTTCAGGTCCCGCAGCACCGCCTGGATGCCCTCCCAGCTCTGGCCGATGTACCGCCCGACGATGATCAGCGTGGCGAACCAGAGGGCCGAGGCCAGCCCGATCGGGACGAGCGCGCGGACCGGGGAGAGACGCATCAGGCCGGCAAACGGCGCCACGACAGCACGTACCCCGGGCAGGAGCCTCCCGATGAAGACGCCGGGCAGGCCGTATCGGATGTACCCGCGTTCCAGCGACGCGATCGATTCAGGAGAGACGAGGCGCCGGCCGGTGCGCGTCTCGAAGAGCCCGCCACCGACGCGTCGCACCAGGAAATACACGCCGACCGCGCCGGCGAAGTTGGCGAACCAGCAGACCAGGAAGAGGGTGACCGGATCGAGGGCGCCCTGCACGGTGAGGAATGCGCCGAGCGCGAGGACGAGGTCGCCGGGGACGGGCGGAAAGACATTCTCGACCAGGGAGAGCGCGGCCAGGACGGCATAGACCGCGAGCGGCGGGTACAGGACCAGCGAGTCCAGCAGTGAAGCGATCAGCGCACCTCCAGCGTCGCTACCGCAAACGTGGCGATCCCTTCCCCGCGGCCGATGAATCCCATGCCCTCGTTGGTCTTCGCCTTGACGCTCACGGCGTCGAGCGCGATCCCGAGCGCATCGGCAAGCGCGGCCCGCATGGCGGGGATGTGCGGCCCCAGCTTGGGGCGCTCGAGGATGACGGTGACGTCCACCTGCGCCACGCGAAACCCCCGTGCACCGACCAGGGCGCAGGCCGCCCGGAGCAGTTGCATGGAATCGGCGCCCTGCCAGCGGGCATCGGTGTCGGGAAAATGGGTGCCGATGTCGCCGGCGGCGGCGGCACCGAGCATGGCGTCGGTCAGGGCATGGGCGACGGCGTCCGCATCGGAGTGGCCCGCCAGCCCCAGCGGGTGCGGGATCACCTGGCCGCCGAGGATCAGCGGCCGGCCTTCCACCAGGCGATGGGAGTCGTATCCGATGCCAGTGCGGCTCACGCGAACGCCGGCTCCTCGATCAGGGAGTAGTCCTGCCGCCGCCGGCGCGGGGTGAAGCCGGCGTCGCTGATGACCCGCTCCATCTCCTCGAGCGTGGCGCGGTAGGTGGTACCCGCCGCGGACACGACGTTTTCCTCCATCATCAGCGATCCATAGTCGTTCGCCCCGAACCGGAGCGCGACCTGCCCGACCTTGTGCCCCATCGTGACCCAGGACGACTGCATGTTGGGAATGTTGCGGCAGATGATCCGGCCCATGGCCAGCGTCCGCAGGTACGTCACGGCATCCGTCTTGGCGGCGCCGTCGAACATCGGCGTGCCCTCCGGTTGCAGCGGCCAGCAGATGAAGGCGGTGAAGCCCCCGGTCCGCTCCTGCAGGTCGCGGATCTTCAGGAGATGCTCGATGCGGTCGGCCGTGGACTCGCCCATCCCGTACATCATGGTGACGGAGGTCCGCATCCCCTGGCGATGGGCCTCCTCCTGGACCCCGAGCCACTCCTCGGTCTGTGCCTTCTTCTTCGCGACCCGGTCGCGGACCTCATCGACCAGAATCTCCCCGCCCCCGCCCGGGATCGAGTCGAGGCCGGCTTCGCGCAACTGGCGCACGACCTCCGGGATCGGAAGTCGGAAGCGCTCGCTGAAGAAGACGACCTCGCTCGGGCTGAATCCGTGGATGTGGATCGCGTGGTGCGCCTTGATGTACCGCATCAGCTCGAGGTACCACTCGAACGGGATGTAGGGATTGTGGCCGCCCTGCAGGAGGATCTGGACGCCGCCGACGGCCCGGCATTCTTCGATCTTCTCCCCGATCTCCTCGTAGCTCAGGACATAGCCTTCGTGGTCCTTCGGCCGGCGGTAGAACGCGCAGAACCCGCAGTCGGCCACGCAGACATTCGTGTAATTGATGTTGCGATCGACGATGTGTGTCACGACCGGTTCGGGATGGAGCTCCCACCGGATGGCGTCCGCCCGGCGCCCGAGGTCGAGCAGGTCCGCTCGCTCATACAGGTCGAGGTACTCGCGAAACTCCGCGGAACTGCGATCCACTTCGTACATGGTCAGGCCGCCGTGATGAACGAGAGCGAGCCCGCCGGCGCCAGCTGGTCCTGCGCCAGGCGGTGGAAGAAGCTGGTCAACCCCTCGAGCTCGGCGCCGCCAAGGGCGTAGTCGAGGGTGCCGAGGTAGGCGCGGCAGGTGGACACGCTGACGCCGGTGGCCGCTGCCGCGGCCTCCGCCAGCAGATCAAGGTGCGCGATTCCCCAGGCCCGGGAGGCGAGCAACTGACGGTGGATGGCCTGCACGGCGGCGGCGGATGCCTCGCGCCTCGCGGCCCACACCGCGAACACGAAGGGGAGGCCGGTCCAGGCCTTCCATTCGGCCCCGAGATCGAGGACCCAGGGATACGATCCGCGGGCCGAGAGTTGCAGGGCGGCATCCCCGATGACGAGCACCGCCTCGTGCGGGAGGCTGACCAGGCTTTCGAGATCGGCCGATTCCGCACGCGCCGTGGCGAAGTTCGGCGCCACGCCCCAGCGGTGACGACAGAGCAGCTCCAGGAGCAGCACGGAGGTGCGCGAGGAGGCGGTCCGCAGGACGGTCCTCCGGTCAAGCTCCTCGACCGGCCGCTTGCTGAACAGCGCCACACTGTGCACCGGCCCGTCGGCGCTGATGGCGAGGTCGGGGAGGAGGTGATACGCCGCCGCGTTGCGGGCATACTCGACCGCGGACACCACGCTCACATCGAGCTCCCCGGCGGCCAGCAGGTCGTTGAGTTCGGAGGCGGTGCCGGTGACCAGGTCGGCGTCCACCGGCACGATGCCCCGGTCGATCGCGCCGGTGACCGGGTAGCAATTGATCCACGGAATCCGGCCGACCTTCATGCCGCGTGCACCACCGGGAGGGCCCTGGAGCGTGTTCGGGCAGGCGCCGGCGGCGGGTCGTCAAACACGTCGCGGACCGATTCGTAGAGGCTGTTGCGCTCCACGGGCCGCCGCCCGGCATCCCGGATCAGCGCCACCAGTTCCGGATAGCCCATCGCCATGTCGGTGCGCGCCCCGGCCTCATGATAGACCCGCTCGAAGACCACGGTCCCCTCGACGTCATCACAGCCGAAGCTCAGCGCGATCTGTGACAGCGCCGGCGTGACCATCGGCCAGTGCGTCTTCACGTGGGGGACGTTGTCGAGGAAGAGCCGCCCGATCGCGATGTTCTTCAGGTCCTCGAATCCGGTCGTGGCCGTCCCCACCCGCCCCAGTTCCTCGCCGAGCTCGTTGTGGTCGGGATGGTAGGCCAGCGGAATGTAGGTCAGGAAACCGCCGGTCTCGTCCTGGAGCGTGCGCAGCATCTCGAGGTGCTGCAACCGGTCATCGGCGGTCTCCACGTGCCCGTAGAGCATGGTGCAGTTGGTGGGGATGCCCAGCTCGTGCGCCGTCCGGTGCACCCGGATCCACTCCTCCCCCGTCAGCTTCCGTTCGGCGATCGTGGCGCGCACTGCGGTGCTGAACACCTCCGCACCTCCGCCCGGCAGGCTGGTGAGCCCGGCCTCCTTGAGCGCCTGCAGCACCTCGCGCTCCGAGATCTTCTCGATGCGGGCGAGGTGGGCGATTTCCACGGCGGTCAGCGCCTTGATGTGGACCGTCGGGTGCCGTTCCTTCAGGCCCCGCAGCATGTCGGTGTAATAGGCCAGCCGCAGCCTGGGATGGAGGCCGCCGACGATGTGGAACTCCGTGGTCGGCGCCCCGCGCGCCTGCTCCGCCTCGGCGTACACCTCCTCGAGCGACCGGGTGTAGGCGCCCTCCTCCTTCGGCGTGCGCGCGAAGGAGCAGAAGGTGCAGGTCGCCCGGAGGATGCAGACGTTGGTCGGATTCAGGTGCTGGTTGGCCGAGAAGAAGACCCGGTCGCCGTTGACGCGCCGGTTCGCCACGTCGGCCAGGTGGCCGAGTCCGAGCAGGTCGTCGGTGGCATAGAGGGCGAGCCCGTCGGCGTGGTCGAGCCGCTGGCCGAGACGCACCTTTTCCCCGATGGGCCGGAGCGCGGGATCCCGAAGCGCGGCGGTGTCGAGGGTGGCGTCCATGCATATCTCCTTGGCGTTGACCGATTCCTGCGGAATCTACCCCGAAGCAGGGCCGCGGTGCCAGATGAGCCGACCAGATGCAACACGGCCCCGGAAGCGAGCTTCCGGGGCCGTCACGATGCCCTGCCCCAGCCTGGGCGCCTTCAGGCCTGCCAGGCCCGGACCGCGATCGTCACGTTGTGCCCGCCGAAGCCGAAGCTGTTGGAGAGCGCCACCCCGACCTCCCGCTCGACCGCCACGTTGGGGGCGCAGTCGAGGTCACACTCGGGGTCGGGCGTCTCCTGGTTGATCGTCGGTGGAATCCTGCCGTGCCGCGCCGCGAGCAGGCAGACCGCGAACTCCAATCCGCCCGCCGCGCCGAGAAGGTGCCCGGTCATCGACTTGGTGGAGCCGAAGACCAGGTTGTTCGCCTGCTTCCCGAAGACGGCCTTGACGGCGGCTGTCTCGGCGATGTCTCCCTGCGCCGTGCTGGTCCCATGGGCGTTGATGTAGTCGACGGCCTCGATGCCGATACCCGCGTCCGCCAGGCAGTCGCGCATGGCCCGCTGGGCCCCCTCACCAGAGGGCGCGGGCGAGGTGATGTGGTAGGCGTCGCCGCTCAGCCCGTAGCCGAGGACCTCGCCGAGAATGGTCGCGCCACGGGCCTCGGCGTGCTCCAGGCTCTCGAGCATCACCATGGCAGCCCCATCCCCGAGCACAAAGCCGTCGCGCTCCTTGTCGAAGGGGCGGCTGGCGCGCTCCGGCTCGTCATTCCGGGTCGAGAGCGCGCGCATGTTCTGGAAACCGGCGATGGCCAGCTCGCTGATGGCCGCCTCGGTGCCCCCGGTCAGCATGGCGTCCGCGTGCCCGGACTGGATGAGCTGGTAGGACTGGCCGATGGCGTGGGCCGACGAGGCGCAGGCCGAGACGGTGGCATAGTTGGCGCCCTTGAGACCGTAGCGAATGGAGACCAGTCCGGCCGCGATGTCGGGGATGAACATCGGGATGAAGAAGGGCGAGACCCGGTCCGGGCCCTTGTTGATGAGGAGCTTGGTCTGTTCCTCGAACGTCACCATGCCGCCGATGCCCGACCCGATGATGACGCCGGTCCGCTCCGGCGAGGGGAACAGCCCCTCGAGCCCCGCCTGGGTGACGGCCTCGTGGGCCGCCCCGAGGGCGTACTGGACGAAGAGGTCGTAGCGGCGCGCTTCCTTCTTGTCGATGTACTGCAGCGCATCGAATCCCTTGACCTCGCAGGCGAACTTCACCTGGAAGCGGTCGGGATCGAACTTGGTGATGCGGGCGGCCCCGGACCGGCCGGCGAGCAGGCCCGCCCACGTCTCCTCGACGTTGTTGCCGAGCGGAGTCACCAGTCCGATGCCGGTGACGACAACACGACTCGCCAAGCTACTTCCCGGTCTTGTCGTGCAGGTACTTCAGCGCCTCGCCGACGGTCCGGAGCTTCTCCGCGTCCTCGTCCGGGATGTCGATGTCGAATTCCTTCTCGAAGGCCATCACCAGCTCGACGGTGTCGAGGCTGTCGGCGCCCAGATCTTCCATGAAGCTGGCCTCCGGGGTCAGCTTCTCGCGCTCGACGCCCAGTTCCTCGGCGATGATGTCCTTGACCTTCTCTTCCACGTTGCTCATGTCGTCCTCGAAAAGGAGTGGGGGGTCGGGCTAGATGACCATCCCGCCGTCCACCACCAGAACCTGCCCGGTGATGTAGGACGCGAGATCAGACGCGAGAAACAGCACGGCGGTGGCGATATCCTCCGGCCGCCCCAGCCGTCCCAGCGCGATGCCTTCTAATAATGCCGCCCGGGCCTCAGAGGGCAAGGCGGCAGTCATATCGGTCTCGATGAAGCCGGGGGCGATGCAGTTGGCCAGGACGCCCCGGGCCGCATATTCCTTGGCCACGGACTTGGTCAGCCCGACCAGGCCCGCCTTGCTGGCGGCGTAGTTCGCCTGGCCCTTGTTGCCGGTCAGCCCGACCACGCTGGTGATGTTGATGATGCGCCCGGCGCGCCGCTTCATCATCCCCTTGATCACCGCCCGAGTCGTGTAGAAGGCGCCCTTGAGGTTGGCGTCCAGCACCGCGTCCCAGTCCTCATCGGACAGCCGCAGCAGGATGTTGTCGCGGGTCAGGCCGGCGTTGTTGACGAGAATGTCGATCGGGCCGAGGGCGGCCTCCGCGGCTGCCAGCGCCGCCTCCACCTGCGCGCGGTCCGCGACGTCGCAGCCCACGCCCACCGCCCGGTTCCCGAATTCGGCCGCCACGGCGCGCGCCCTGGCCTCATCGCGGCCGACGATGGCGACATTGGCTCCGGCGGCGTACAGCGCCCGCGCCACGGCGAGGCCGATCCCGCGGGTGCTGCCGGTCACGAATGCGGTCTTGCCCGTCAGGTCGATCTGGGTCATGTGAGGAAGGCCTCCACATCAGCCGCGGTGCCGAGCGGCACGCTCCTGGCACCGGGGAGAATCTTGCGCAACAGCCCCGAGAGGACGTTGCCCGGACCGAGTTCGTAGTAGGTGGCCTCCGGCGCCAGCGCGGCGGTGGCCTGCATGCACTCGATCCAGCGCACCGGCGCCGTCAGCTGCTCGGCGAGGAGCCGGGTCGCATCGGAGGCCCGGTGGACCGGCGCGGCGGAGGCATTGGCCACCACCGGGAAGGCAGGATCGGCGAACGGGGCGGCGGCGAGGGCGGACTCGAGACCGCCGACCGCGGGGGCCATCAGCGGGGAGTGGAACGCCCCGGAGACCTTGAGGGGGATCACCCGCTTGGCCCCGCGCGTCTTGCAGCCCTCTCCGGCGCGCACGACGGCGGCGGGATCTCCCGAAATCACGATCTGGTCGGGGGCGTTGAGATTAGCAGCCACAGCCACCCCGTCGGGCCCGGAGGCTTCGGCGCAGGCGGCCGAGACTGCGGCGGGATCAAGTCCCAGGACAGCTGACATCGCCCCGGGACGGTCGGTACCGGCCTGATGCATCAATTCCCCGCGTCGCCGCACCAGCCGCGCCGCATCCGTGGCGGCGAGTGACCCGGCGGCCACGTAGGCGCTGTACTCCCCGAGGCTGTGCCCCGCCCCGGCGGCAACAGCTCCGAGACGCGCGCCCACCACCGCGAAGACGGCCGCCGAGTGCGCCAGGATGGCCGGCTGGGTGTTGTGGGTCAGCACGAGTTCCTCCTCCGGCCCTTCCCACATCAGGCGGGACAATGCCACGCCGAGGGCCTCATCGACCTCCTCGAAGGTCCGCCGCGCCTCGGGAAACCGCTCGGCGAGATCCTTGCCCATCCCGACCTTCTGCGCCCCCTGCCCGGGACAGAGCACGACCGCTACCACTTGACCACCGCGCTGCCCCAGGTGAACCCGCCGCCAAACGCCACCAGCAGCAGCGTCATGCCGGGCTTGATGCGACCCTCGGCAATGCCCTGGTCGATGGCCAGCGGGATGGAAGCGGAGGAGGTGTTCCCGTAGCGGTCGACGTTGATCATGACCTTCTCGAGCGGCATGCCGGCGTGCCTGGCGGTCGCCTCGATGATGCGCAGGTTGGCCTGGTGCGGGATCAGCATGTCAACCTCGGCGGCGGAGATCCCGGCCCGCTGCAGGGCCTGGTCGCACGCCTCGGACATCGTCAGCACCGCGGACTTGAACACTTCGCGACCGGCCATCTTGATGAAGTGGCTTCGCTCAGCGACCACCTTGTTGCTGATCGGGTCAACGGCTCCGCCGCCCGGGCGGTACAGAAGATCGGCGAGGTTCCCGTCAGACTTGATGAAGGTGGAGAGGACGCCGCGTGTGCCGCCGTCGGATTTCCGGATCACCGCCGCACCGGCGGCATCGCCGAAGAGGATGGCCGTGGAACGGTCGGTCGGGTCGGCGATGGTGTTGAGCTTCTCCGCGCCCACGATGAGGAAGTTCTCCCCCTGCCCCGACGCAACGAGCCCTTCCGCCACGGTGAGCGCGAAGAGGAAGCCGGGACAGGCCGCCGAGAGGTCGAAGGCGGCGGCGTTCCTGGCGCCGAGGAGCGCCTGCAGGTCGCAGGCGGTGGCGGGGAGGAGCCGGTCGGGGGTGGCGGTGGCGAGCACGATGCCGTGGATGTCCAGCGGCCCCAGCCCGGCCATCGCAAGGGCCTTGCGGGAGGCCTCCTGCGCCAGCATGGCCACCGACTGCTCGGGAGGCGCCACGCGGCGCTCCCGGATGCCGGTGCGCTCGACGATCCACTGGTCGGAGGTGTCGAGGGTCTTCTCGAACTCCGCGTTGGTCACCACCCGGTCCGGGACGGCCACGCCGAGGCCCGCAAACTCCACCAGAGGGCGGCGGATCATGCGACTGGCGCGCCGGCGGCGAACTCCGCGGCGATGTGCTGGTTCAATCCGGTTTCGACCATCTGGGCCGCGACGCGGATGGCGTTCTTGATGGCGGCGCTGCCGGAGGAGCCGTGGCAGATGATGGAGACGCCCCGCACCCCGAGGAGCGGCGCGCCGCCGTATTCGGCGTAATCGAGCACCCGGAAGACCTCCTGGACGTCGGCGCGGTCCAGGATGTCGGGCGCGGTGCGCTTGACGAGCCGGAGGATGAGGCGGGCGACCGACTCGTAGAACTTCAGCAGGATGTTCCCCACGAAGCCGTCGGTCACGACCACATCCACATGGCCGAGCTTCGAGTGCCCGGCGAGGATGTCGCGCCCCTCGATGTTGCCGATGTAGTTGATTCCCGTCGCCTGCTTCAGGAGCTCATGCGCCTGCCGGGACACGGCGTTCCCCTTTTCATCTTCCTCACCGATGTTCAGGAGCCCGACGAGCGGACGTTCGCGACGCAGGATGTCGCGCGCGAACACCGAGCCAAGGCGGGCAAAGCCGAGCAGCTCCTTGGGGGAGCAATCGACGTTGGCGCCGCCGTCGAGCACGAGGACGGGGAGGTCGGCTGTGGGAAAGGGCGTCGCGACGGTGGCCCGTTCGACTCCGGGATGGATCCCGAGGAGGACGGTCGAGGCGGCGAGAATGGCGCCGGTGTTTCCGGCGGAGACGAAGGCGTCCGAGCCACCGGCCTTCTGCAGGCCGAGGCCGACGACGATGCTCGACTTGGGCTTCTTCCGGACGGCGGCGAGCGGCTTTTCCCCCATGCCGATGACTTCGGTGGCGGGCACCACCTCGAGCCGGCCGCGATCCACGCCAGGGTGCTTCGCAAGCTCGGCCTCGACGACTTCCACCTGGCCGACCAGCTGGACCACCACCCCCGGCAGGAGAGCAAGGGCGGCAATCGCCCCCTCAACCTCCGCCTGTGGGGCGTGATCTCCGCCCATCGCGTCCAGTGCCACGCGAATCACGGTCAGTCGCCCTTGACCTCGACAACCTTCTTGCCGCGATAGTACCCGCAGCTCGGGCAGACGCGGTGCGACAGCTTGGGGTCGCCGCAACGCGGACAGGCCTGCGTCTTGACGCTGGCGGCCTTGTCGTGGCCGCGGCGGAGGCGCTTGCGGGACTTCGAGAGTTTTCTCTTCGGGACTGCCATGGTTTCCTCAGGCTGGTTCGGCGGAGCGTGCGCAGCCGCACGGACCCGCGTTCAATTCGGCACCACACTCCGGGCAGAGCCCGGCACAATCCTCACGACACAGCACGTAGGCCGGCATGTCCAGCACCAGTTCCTCGCGCACCACTCCGGTCAGGTCCACCTGCAGCGCGGCCTCGGGCAGGGTGTAGACGCTTGGGTCATCGGCGGCGTCGGGGTCGCTCGTCAGGAGCACGTCCACGTCCCGATCCAGCCCGCAGTCCACCTCGGCGAGGCAGCGCCGGCAGGGCACGCGCGCCGATGTCCGGATCCGCCCGCGCCAGAGGAAATCATCTCCCTCGGTTGCCTGGAGCTGGCCTTCAACACGGACCGGCTCCGTCAGGGGCAACTCAAGCCCCTCAAACGCCGGATCCGACGGCGGCAGTTCTCCCACCGTCTCGACCGGGCCATGCTGGAGCTCTCGGATCGCAATTCTGAGCATAGCCACTAAACCTAGCTGTAATCGACACTTAGGTCAAGGAACAGCCACAAATCAGCTCCCCAGCGCCGCCAGCTCCCCTTCCGGGAAGAAGAAGGCGATTTCACGCGCGGCATTCTCGTCGCTGTCGGAGGCGTGAATGGCGTTCCTGCCCTTCGACTCCGCGTACAGCTTTCGGATTGTGCCCGCCGCGGCCTCGGACGGGTCGGTCGCCCCGATCACCGTCCGGAGGTGCGGCACGGCATCCTTCCGGGAGAGGGCCAGCGGCATGCAGGGACCGCTGGTCATGAAGGCCACCAGTTCCGCGAAGAACGGGCGCCCCTTGTGCACCCCGTAGAACGCTTCAGCCTGGGGGAGCGTGAGCCGGACGAGCCGGGCGGCATTCATGGTGAACCCCGCCTCCTGCAGGTGGGCCAGGATAAGGCCGGCCTTGCCGGAGGCGATGGCGTCGGGCTTGATGATCGCGAGGGTCTGCATGATCTCGAGTTCTGGGTTCGGGTCGGAAGTGATGCCCGGCTACGTGAGCCGGGCCTTGAGGAGCGGGACCACGTCGGCCGGCCGCTTCATGACGCTGATGCCAGCCTCCTCGAACGCCGCCATCTTTTCCGCGGCGGTCCCGGAGGAGCCGGAGATGATGGCGCCGGCGTGGCCCATCCGTCGCCCGGGCGGCGCGGTCTGCCCCGCGATGAAGCCCACCACCGGCTTGGTGACGTGGGCGCGGACGAATGCCGCGGCATGCTGCTCATCAGTGCCGCCGATCTCCCCCATCATCACGATGGCATCGGTGGCAGGGTCCTCCTCGAACGCCCGGAGACAGTCGATGAAGTTCGTCCCGATGATCGGGTCGCCGCCGATCCCCACGCAGGTGCTCTGCCCGATTCCCGCGCGGGTCAGCTGGTTGACCACCTCGTAGGTCAGGGTCCCGCTCCGCGACACGAGGCCGACCCGGCCGGGGGCGCAGATCCGGCCCGGGATGATGCCGACCTTCGCCTCGCCGGGCGTGATGGCGCCGGGGCAGTTGGGACCGATCAGCCGCGCGCCGCGGTCGCGCACGAACGGCATGACGCGGGTCATCTCAATCACCGGCACCCCTTCGGTGATGCAGACCACCATCGTGATGCCGGCATCGACCGCCTCGAAGATCGCCCCGGCGGCACCCATCGGCGGCACGTAAATGACCGCCGCGTTGGCGCCCGCCTCCGCCACCGCTTCCGCGACCGTGTCGTAGACCGGTACGGAGCCCTCGAACGTCTGGCCACCCTTCCCCGGCGTCACGCCTGCCACGACGCGGGTCCCGTATTCCATCATCTGCCTGGCGTGGAAGGAGCCGTCCCGGCCGGTGATGCCCTGCACCACCAGCCGGGTGTCCTTGCCGATGAAGATGCTCACGCGGCCTCCTTGACGAGCGCGACCACCCTGGACACCGCCTCGTCCATGTCGGAGAGCGCCGTCATCCCGATCCCCTTGAGGATCTGGACAGCCTCGGTCTCGTTCGTGCCCGTGAGCCGCACCACGATCGGCACCTGCACCGGAAACTCGGCGAGCGCCGCCTTGATGCCGTTCGCGACATCGTCGGTCCGGGTGATGCCGCCGAAGATATTGAACAGGATGGCCCGGACGCTCGGGTCGGCGGTGATGATCTTGAGTGCGTTCACGACCTTCTCGGGATTTGAACTGCCGCCGATATCGAGGAAGTTCGCCGGTTCCCCCCCGTAGTACTTCACCAGATCCATGGTCGCCATGGCAAGGCCGGCCCCGTTCACCACGCAGCCGACGTTGCCGTCAAGCTTGATGAAGGTGAGGCCGGCGTTCCGCGCCTCCACCTCGCTGGGGTCCTCCGCGGAGTCGTCGCGCAGGGCGGCGAGGTCGGGCCGGCGATCCAGTTCATTGTCGTCGATCGACACCTTGGCGTCGAGCGCGAGCACCTTGCCCTCGGGCGTGGTGACGAGCGGGTTGATTTCGGCGAGCGACGCGCCGTTCTCCGTGAAGACGCGGTACAGCCGCTGCATGATGTCCGCGGCGGCCCGGACCTGCTTGATGTCCCTGTACAGGAAGAACGCGAGGGCCATCGCCTGGTGGGGCAGCAGCCCGAAGCGGGGATCGACGGGCAGCCGCATGATCTTGTCGGGGGTGGTCGCCGCCACCTCCTCGATGTCGATACCGCCCGCCGGGCTGACCATGAAGACCGGCCGCTGGGACTCGCGGTCGAGAATCAGGCCCACGTACGCCTCGGTGGCGATCTCAGCCGCGGGAACGACGAGCACCTTCTGCACCGTCAGTCCCTTGATCTGCATCCCGAGGATCGTCTCGGCGACGGCGGCGGCTTCCTCCGGCGTCTTCACCAGCTTCACGCCGCCCGCCTTGCCTCGCCCGCCGGCATGTACCTGCGCTTTCACCACCACGGCACCGCCGATCCGGCGCGCCACCGCTTCGACCTCGGCCGGGGTTGTTGCGACGTCCCCGTCCGGCACCGGCACGCCCGCCGCTTTCAGCAGCGCCCGCGCCTGATATTCATGCAGATTCACCGTGTCTCCCGTGGGATGGTTGGCAGCGCGGAAAGTTACCCGACCGCGGTGGTGGATACAACCGGTTCACTGCTCCACCCGGACCACGCCGAGGGCCTGATGGAGTGCACCGAACGCGCGGCCGAATCCTTCCCAGTCCCCGGCATGGAGGGCGGAATCGGCCCGCAGCATCCACCGCCGAGCCTCCTCGAGCGGCGTGAGCGGCCCGAAGCCGGGCGGGAGCGGTGCCCCCGTCCCGAGCAGGTTGTTCCAGGCGTCACCAAAGGTGCGCCCCGCCCCGGCCTGCACGCCCTGCGCGACGGCGACATACGGCTGGGTCACGCGGCCGGCCGGGTCGAAGGCGTACCAGGGCTGGTACGCGATCGGCCGATCGCCCCCGGGGAGGATGCGGTAGGGACCCCGCTCGAACCGCTGACCGCTTCGCACCACCGAATCGAGCATCTGTTCATACGAGGGGAAACGGTCCCAGATGGCCTCGGCGGCCTGTGGTCCCGGCACGCTTCCGCCTTCGCTGAGGCGGAGGAGCGTCGGACGGTAGCCCTGCTCCCCCACCCGGCCGATCAGGAGTGTCCGCACCCGGCGGTCATCCCCGCGGAGGTACGGGGCGACCAGCGCATGGCCGCTCCCCTCCTCCCAGAACGACAGCGGCGGCGCGGGGTCGT
Organism: Gemmatimonadota bacterium; assembly: GCA_024641745.1. Classification (GTDB taxonomy): domain Bacteria; phylum Gemmatimonadota; class Gemmatimonadetes; order Gemmatimonadales; family GWC2-71-9; genus SPDF01. The sequence goes on from JAHECL010000029.1 coordinate 19,924, forward strand.
CCTCGCCGGCGGCGTTCCGCCCGGCAAGCTGCCCGGCCCGCCATGGCTCCTGCTCGAGCACCAGTGACTGTGCGGCGAACAACCGTGCCGGATACTGCACGCGCTGCCATACCGCCAGCGGGAGCTCGCTGGTCGGACGCACGACGCCCTGGGTGAGGTCGGCCCAGCTGCGGCTGAGGGGCCCCGCGTCGGGCGCCAGGTAGATGGCGGTGGCCCCGGTGGCGGCGTCCACCATCCCGATCAGCCCCGCCTCGAGGGTCCCGACCTCAGCCCCCGCATCGAGAATGCGCGCCGATCCGGGGAACTGCGTACTGGAGAGGTACCCGTGTGCGACCCAGCCGAGCGTTCCTCCCATCACGACCGGACGGGGCGTGTCCCAGGAGGCGAACGGCGCCAGTCGCTCGAGACGGCCGCGGGGCGCAAGATGCCACCGGAGCCTGCCCTCCTCCGGAAGGGGACGCAGCAGGTCGGCGGACTGGAGGGACCAGGCGAGCACGACCCGTCGGACCCAGCCGGCGGCAGACACGCCGAGCCCACCCTGCTCCGAAGTCAGGCGGGGCGCTCCCGGACGCACCGCGGACGGGGCCAGCGTCGCAAAGGTCACCAGCCCGGGATAGGCGACCGTGTCGCCTGCGCGATAGGACACGGGACCCGACCCCGCACCGGTTGCTCCATCGGCGATGGCCAGCACCGACGCCTGCCCGCCCGGCTGTGAACGCAGCACCAGCCACACCGGAATGGACGATCCGCCCAGCGGAATGGAGGCCGGCGCGGCGGCTTCCAGGACAAGCGAGTCCGTGACGACCATCCGTCCGATGCTTGCCCAGGTCCACAGGGAGGGGGCCCCCGGCGCGTCCTGCACCGGGAAGCTCGCTGCCACATCCTCGAGCCGGTCGATTCCGTACGCGATTCGGTCCAGCGAGATCCGCTCCACACCCTGATCGCGGCCCTCGGCAAGCGCGCCGCCCGGAAGGACCAGGCGGACCACCAACGCTCCGGCGAGGAGGACACTCCAGCCGGCCACCATGAGGAGATGCTGCCCCCGGATCGCCCAGAGCGAGGAGACGGCCGCGGCGGCGAGACACGCCCCGGCAAGGGCGAGGGACGACAACTCGAACGCGCTCCATTGCGCCGGCGTCGGTGCCCTGCCGGCGGCGGCCAGGAAGGGATCGAGCACGAACCCCCACGCCAGCGTCAGCGCGCAGGCGGCGAGCAGCAGCCCGACGTGCCGGCGGGCATGGCCGGAGATCGCCAGCCGGCGACGCTGCCACCGGAGCGCTCCCAGCGCGGTGTAGAGCACGCCGACGAGCAGGAGACCGCCCCACGCCAGGAGCCGGGCGAAGCCGTGCAGCACCTCCCAGAGCGGCAGCTGCGCAACGAAGACGCCGAGGTCACGATGCAGGAGGGGATCGGTCGTGCCGTAGGCGACGCCGTGCCAGGCGAGGGCGAAGACCGGCCACTCACGGCCGGAACCGAGGCCGGCGACGAGTCCGAGGGCCACACCGATGCCGAGCGCGAGCGGCAGCAGCGTCGTCGGGGTCAGCGCCTCGCGGATCTCGAGGTTCGCCACCTGACGGGAGATCTGGACGGAGTCGATGGCGCGGTGGACGACCAGCAGGTGCCCGGTGAACCAGGCGGTGGCGATCAGGACCGCGGCGGCCTCAAGCGTCAGTCGGAGGAGCCGCACGCTGCCGAGGAAGCTGGCGGCCTCCGGGACGAGCGCGGCCGCCCACCAGCGGTCGGCGAGGAAGTCGGCCCCCCACTGCCCGGCGAACAGCAGGACCACGAGAGCGGCGAGCCCGCCCGCGAGCCAGCGACCGCGCCCCTGCACCCCCGCTAGCCCTGGACGCCCTGCTCCGCGAGCCATTGCAGGACCTCCCGCCGATACGCCGCGAGGGATCCTTCGTCCGTGGCCTCGAAGCGGAGCACGAGGATCGGCTGCGTGTTGGACGCGCGGATCAGCCCCCACCCGCTGGCGAACGACATGCGCACGCCATCGATGTCGTTCACCGGGTACCGGGCCCGGAAGTGCTCCGTGGCCCGGGAGACGATCTCGAACTTCTGGTCGTCCGGGCAGTCCACCCGGATCTCGGGCGTGGCAAAGGTGGGGGGAAGGTCCGCCAGGAGCGGGGCCAGCCCGCGCGGCGTCCGCGAGACGATCTCGAGGAGGCGTGCCGCGGCAAAGAGCGCGTCGTCGAAGCCGTACCAGTCGCCCGCGAAGAACATGTGACCGCTCATCTCGCCGGCGAGGACCGCGCCGACCTCCTTCATGCGGGCCTTGATGAGGGAGTGCCCCGTCTTCCACATCTCCGGCTCCGCGCCGGCCTCGCGCAGCGCGGTCGGCAGCAGGTCGGAGCACTTCACGTCGAAGATGACCCGGGAACCCGTGCCGAAGCGGCGCACCGCGTCGCGTCCGAAGACCACGAGGAGCTGGTCCCCGAACAGCACCCGCCCGTCCTCGTCCACCGCCCCGATGCGATCGGCGTCGCCGTCGAAGGCGATCCCCAGCTCCGCGCCGCTGCGCCGGACCTCGACCTGGAGGTCGACGAGGTTGGCGGGCACCGTCGGATCGGGGTGGTGATTGGGAAAGGTGCCGTCAGATTCACAGAACAGCGGAATCACCTCGGCGCCGAGTGCCTCCAGGGTCGAGGCCGCGATCACGCTGCCGACGCCGTTGCCGCAGTCGATCACGACCCGCACCGGCCGCGCGAGGTGATGGCGCGCGACGATCGCCTCCCGGTACCGCCCGAGCACCGACCCATCCGCCGACAGGCTGCCCTGCCCGGCGTCCGCCTGCTCGAGGGTGATGATCTCGTACAACTCCTGGATGTCGTCGCCGTGGACCGAGTCACCGGCGAGCACCATTTTGAAGCCGTTGAATTCCGGGGGATTGTGGGAACCGGTGACCTGCACTCCGCCGTCCACCTGGAGCGCCTGGACCCCGAAGTAGAGTGCGGGGGTCGGCAGCTCGCCGATGTCGATGACGCGGGCGCCCGCCTCGACCATGCCGGCCTGCAGCGCCGCGGAGAGGTCCCGCCCCGACGGGCGGTTGTCGCGCCCGACGGCGAGGACGGGAGGGCGACCGAGTCGCGCCGTCCCGAACGCGGCAACGGCGCGGCCGAGGGCGTGCGCAAACTCGCCGGTCAGTTCCTCGCCGACGAGGCCACGGATGTCATACTGGCGAAAGATGGAGCGCGGGACACGCACCGAGCCTCCCGGCCGAAGAGGTCAGCGACCGGCCGACTGGAATGCGCGATCGAACAGCGACGCGGCGACGTCCATCGCGCCGGAGAGCACCGGACCCGGCCAGACCCCCAGAATCACGATGACCGCCACCACGGTGCCGACCACCAGCAGGGTGCCGCGGGGCAGGCGGGCCGGGGCTTCGGCGCCCTCGGGCGCCGGCTTCATGTACATCGCCATGATGACCGGGAGGTAGTAGCCGGCCGAGACGGCGCTGGCGAGCACGAGCGCCACGGGCATGATCCACTGCCCGGAGGTGACCAGCGACGTCAGGATCATCCACTTGCCGATGAACCCGAAGGTCCCCGGGAACCCGAGCAGGGACAGCAGGACGATGGCGAACGCCGCCGCGGTCCAGGGCCGGACCCGCGCGAGGCCGGCCAGGTCGTCGGCGGTGAGGTCTCGCTCGCCGCCCCGACCCAGCGCCGCGAGCAGCCCGAAGGCGGCAAGGCTGGTGAGCGAGTAGGCGAGCAGGTACACCTCGACCGACGCCGCCCCGATCAGGGTGCCCGGCCAGACCGCCGCCAGCAGGTACCCGGCGTGCGCCACGGAACTGTAGGCCAGCATGCGCTTCAGCGTGCGCTGGCCGAGCGCCATGAGATTGCCGGCCACCATCGTGGCGATGGCCAGGATGCCCAGCACCGGCTGCCAGAGGGCCGCGTTGGCAGGAAAGGTCACCAGGAG
>JAHECL010000119.1 GCA_024641745.1 Gemmatimonadota bacterium
AGAGCTCGCCGCCGCCCAGCTTTCCGCGGTCCCAGGCGCCGGCCTTCATCGAACGGTCGGCGGCGGCCACCCGGCGAGCGAGGCAGAGCATCAGGGCCATGGTGAGTTCGGCGGCGGAGATGGTGTTGCCGGCCGGCGCGTTGAGGACCGCAATGCCCTTCTCCGTGGCGGCCTCGACATCGATGGTGTCCACGCCGACTCCCGCCCGTCCGATGACCTTCAGGCGGGAGGTCGGTTCCATCGCTTCCCGCGGCACCTTGGCGGCGCTGCGGACGATGACGGCGTCCACCTCGGTGAGGGCCTGCGTCAGGTCGGCCAGGCTCATGCCGGGCCTCGTGATCAGCTCGAAGCGCGGGTCGTCACGGAGCGGCGCCAGTCCGTCTGCGGCAATCTTGTCGGCGATAAGCACCCGATATTGCGCGGTCATGAGGCCAGCACCTCTTCCAGTGCGGCGAGGACCTGTTCCAGCTCGGGCAGGGTGTGCTCTCCCATGTGGCCGATCCGGATGGTGGTGTCCTTCAGCTTGCCGTACCCGGCCGAGATGGTGATCCCGCGGGCCTTCATGGCGGCGTTGATGTCGCCGCCCTTCTTCCCGGGCGGCACGGTCAGGCAGGTGACCGTCCACGAACGATGACCCGCCGGGGCGAGCACGCGCATCGGGAGGCCGCGCGCCGTCATCTCGTCCGCCCACGCCCAGGTGCGGCGGGCCATCGACTCGTGCCGCGCCCAGCGGGCCGGCATCGTCTCCCGGTCGATGTGGGCGACCTGCTCGGCGAGGGCATAGAGCAGCGACACGGCGGGCGTATTCGGGGTCTGGTTCTTCAGCGTGTAGGACTCGAACTCGAGGAAGTCGAAGTAGACCCCGCGCCCGGTGGCCCTGGCCGCCCGCTCGAGGAGGTTGGGCTGGGCCACGCCGAAGGCCAGGCCCGGTGGCAGCGCAAACGCCTTCTGTGATCCGGTGAGCACGAAATCCAGCGCCCAGAGGTCACTCTCGACCGGCTGCCCCGCGACGCCGGTGACGCTGTCCACCAGGAGTACCACATCGCCCGCGGCATGCGTCACCTTGGCCAGCTCCGCGATGGGATTCAGCGCCCCGGTCGAGGTCTCCGAATGGACGACGGTCACGGCGTCGTAGCTGCCGCCCTTCAGCGCATCGGCGAGCATTTCGGGCGTGTGGATCGCGCCCCACTCGACGTCCAGCGTGTCGGCCTCCAAGCCGCAGGCCCCGGCGATCTTGTGGAACCGGCTGCTGAACGCGCCGTTGACGAGCGAGAGGACCCGGCGGCGGGCGCCGTTCCGGAGCGCCCCCTCCATGAGTCCCGTCGCGGAGGAGGAGGAGATGTAGACCGGCCGGCTGGTGCGGAAGACCCGCTGCAGCGCCGGCTGAATGCCGGCCAGCAGCTCCTCCATCCCCTTGCCGCGGTGGCCGATCATCGGGCGGGTCTGGGCGGCGAGGACGGCGTCGGTGACTTCGGTGGGGCCTGGAAGGAAGAAACTGCCGAACGGTGCCATGTGGATCTCTCGAATGAGGGCAGGAACGACGGACCCTGAAAGATAGACGGCTGGCGGCTGAAGATTCAGCCTCCGTCTGTGTGAAGAACCTCCGCCAGGAGTGGATGGAGTGACAGCTCCCGGATGACCGCGTCAGCGGCGGCCGTCACCGATGGGCGGTCCACCACGCCCGCGAAGGCGATGAACCGGTCGACGGCGGGGCGGGCCTCGAGGTCGGTCATGCCGTCACCCACCATGAGGATCGGCCCGGGCAACTCCGCGCGCCAGGCATCCATGACGGTGCGCTTCCCCCCCGATCGCGCAAGCGGAGACGACTCGTCAAAGCCGGCATAGCGGCCCGCGTCATCGAAATGGATGTCGACCGCCCGCACATCGGAGTCGGCGAGGCCGAGCCAGCGGGCAAACGGGAGGATGGCCTGACGCAGCCCGCCAGAGAGAATCCGGACCGCGACGCCCCCTCTCCTGAGGGCGCGCACGGTGGGGAGGGCCTCGGGGATCGCCGCCGCAATGTACCGGGCGCCGAGGGCGTCCACGGCGGACCGACCGGGACGGATCAGGGCGAGGCGGGCGCCGTAGACTGTCTCGAGGGGGACCTCCCCCCGCATGGCGGCGTCTGTCAGTGCCGCAATCTCGTCCCGGCGTCCGGCGGCCAGCTCGTCGATCCCCTCAATCGCCGAGAGCGTCGAGTCGCAGTCGAAGACGACGGTGCGGAACCGGGGAGTGGTCACGGAGGCCTAGTTCCTGCGCAAGGCCACGTCATCGCTCCGGATGTTCCGGCCGATCACGAGGACAAGGAGGCGGGGTTCGTACCCCGGTGCGCTCACCCGGACATACTGGGTGCGGCAGAGGTCGAGGAGCGAGGCGTCGAACGTCAGGAGGTACTCCCCGTTCTGGTCGGTGAAGGTCGAGAACGCCGTGCCGATGATCTGGAGGTGGGCGTTGGGCATCGGGGCTCCCCCCCTGACCGCCAGCACCCGGCCGGTCGCCGAACCCATCCGAGGCTCACCCGGCTGGGTTGAATCCGGCATCACCGACGGACAGGAATCGCCGCGTTCCGGCATCGATCGCGTCCACGGCCTCGGATCGCGAGGCGTGAGGCCAAGCCGGGGTCCCAGCTGAATCCCCCCGGGCGTGCCGGAGGTGGCGGCGGTGTTCGTCGGGGCGGGCTCCGCCGGCGACGGGGCCGAGGGGCCGGGGTTCAGGGCCACCGGCATCGGTCGCGGCGGGGTGATCTTCGGCTGGTTCGCCTCAGCGCCGTCGCCGAGGCGCGCGGCATCCCCGCCGGGATCGGCGATGGGGGAGCGGACGGCGCGGATGGGATCGGCGCTCGGGTCAGGCTGTTTCGCTGGGCTGCCGGACTTCGGGGGCGGCAACGGGGGCGGTGGGGTCGGTGTCGGCGCCCGTTGCTGCCTCGCGGCTGGTGGGAGGTACACCATGCGGACCTGTCGCTTCGCGAGTTCTTCCCGCGCCAGCTGGATTTCCTCGGCGGTACGGGTATCCATCTGGGCCGCCTTCGGGCCTCGCTGGAGCAGCACGCCGGCCCCGAAGAGGGCGGCGTAGATCGCCAGGGAGATGGCCATGCCCTGCCAGCGAGGCTCGGGTCGGAGCGGCGGCGTGATCGAAAACGCCTTGTTGGCGGGCATCGGCAGAATATAACCTCATATGCGACAGCATGTTGCTCAGGTTTGACGGTGGTGATCGTCGATCATCACGCGGCCGAGCCGGGCCCGGATCCGGTGGCGGACCCGGCCCAGCAGGATGACGGCGACGGCGGCGAGACCAAGCACAAGCCCCCACCAGAGCCCGGACGCCCCCATCTCCATGGAGAAGCAGAGGACGAGTCCGGCCGGGATCCCTACGATCCAGAAGCCGATAATGTTGATGATCATCGGCGAGCGAGTGTCGCCGAGTCCCCGCAGCACCCCGCTCGCCACCACCTGGATGCCATCGAAGACCTGGAAGATCCCGGCGAGCGGCAGGAGCGTGCCGGCGACGAGCAGCACGCCGGGTGCGTTGGTGTAGAGGCCGGCGAGGGTCCCCGGGATGGTGAGGAAGGTCGCTCCCGTCACCAGCATGAAGGCGGCGCCCACCATGAGCGCCGTGCGCGCGTGGCGGCGGGTGCCCTGCGGATCGCCCCGGCCGACCGCCTGCCCCACCAGTACCGCGGCGGCGGCCGACACACCGAGCGGCACCATGTAGGTCAGGGAGGCAAGGTTGAGCGCCACCTGGTGCCCCGCCATCTGGGTGGTCCCGAGTCGACCCATCAGGATGCCGGTCAGCCCGAAGGCGCCGTATTCCAGCTCGAACTGGATCCCGATCGGGGCGCCGAGCCGCAGCATCCGCCCCAGCGGCTTGAGCTGGAGCGTTTCCGGGAGGATGGGGAGGAGATGGCGCCGGAGGAGCGGCCAGCTGAGGCCGAGGAGGACGAGCGCCATCGTCCACCGGCTGGTGGTCGTGGCGATCGAGGAGCCGGCGACGCCGAGCGGCGGGGCGCCGAGGTGCCCGAACACCAGTACCCAGTTGAGCAGCACATTCAGGAGGTTGGCGGCGACGATCGTCACCACGATCGCGCGCATGCGGCCCATCGCCTGGAGGGTCTGCCGCAGGACGGCAAACCCCAGGAAGGGGAGCACGCCGGGTATGACGAGGCGGGCGTAGGTCCCTGCGAGGGGCACCACCTCCGCCGGCTGTTCCAGCCAGCGGAAGACGTGCCCGGCAGGCCACAACAGGACCATCGCCGGCAGGGAGAGCATCGCAGCCAGCAGCATGCCCCGCTGGACCCCCCGACTGATGGCCGCGTCGTCATGCGCGCCGACCGCCTGGGCGATGATCGGGTCGAGGCCCATCAGGACGCCCATCCCGAAGATGGCCACGGCGAAGAAGTAGAGATTCCCGAGTGCCACGGCGGCGAGCGCGGCGGCGCTGACGTGCCCGACCATCAACGTGTCCACGACCCCCATGAACATCATCCCGACCTGGACGACGACGACGGGAACCGCCAGCGTCAGGAGCGCCCGCAGTTCGGCTCGTGTTGGGAGGGACGGGAGTGGGGGCATGGAAACCGGCAGAGGGGAAAGGATGCGCCCGGCAGGATTCGAACCTGCGACCCTCAGCTTAGAAGGCTGACGCTCTATCCACCTGAGCTACGGGCGCGGCGCTGTATGATAGTGCGCCCGCGCGAGATGCGACAGCGCGCGGGGGCACGGTCCCCGGGAAACCCGGCCCGGGCGCTCCGCGTACGGACGAGGGTCCCCTGCACCCCTATCCCTGGAGGTTTCGGTGTTCGCTCTTCCCCTGCTGTGTGCGCTGGTCGCCGTGGCTCCGTCCATCCATCAGGATCCCGGCACCGGTGCCGATGTCATCCGGATGATGCAGGCGCGGGGGGCGGCGGGGTGGTACACGACGGTCACCTTCGTCCAGCGCACGAAGCAACCGGACGGGGCCGTGGCGACGTGGTATGAGGCGCTGCGCGTGCCGGGCATGCTCCGCATCGACATCGCGCCGCTGGCGTCACAGACCATGATGCTGTTCCGAAACGACTCGATCTACCGCTACGTCAAGGGCGAGCTCACGCTGAACCGGCCCCTGGTGCATCCCCTCCTGATTCTCGGGTTCGACGTGTACGGGCAGCCGGCCGAGACCACGATCGCCGCGCTGGACAAGCTGGGGTACGACCTGTCCAAGGTGCACGCCGGGGAGTGGCAGGGCCGGAAGGTATGGGTCGTCGGTGCGGCCGCGGGCGACACCGTCTCGAAGCAGTTCTGGATCGATCAGGAGCGGCTGGTGTTCGTGCGGGATTTCGGGCCGCACCCGCAGAAGGAGGGCGTCGTGACGGAGGTGCAGTTCAACAAGTACGTGCCACTCGGCCAGGGCTGGATCGAAACCGAGGTGCTCTTCCTCGAGAACGGCGTCCTCACCCTGACCGAGGAGTACCTGGAGCCGGCCGCGGACCCGGTGCCTCCGATCGATGACGCGATCTTCGAGGCGGGGCCCTACCGTGCGCCGGGCTGGATCAAGGAGTAGACGCGGAAGCTGCCCATTGCGCCTTCGGGGGCAATGGGTTACCTTGTCTCAGCGGTTGAGGCACGTTGTACACGGATTCATTCCATGTGAAACGGTGGGGGCCCAGCGAAGCTGTGGCCCCCTGTTGTTTGCCGAGAGCGCTGGGAGTGACTGGGGAGGTCCCCGGCACTGTCGCAGGACCCTTCCCGTGAGGGCTTGTCACGGGGCAGTACAAGTCGGTATCAACGGCAACGCCGCGGTCCGATTCAAGAACATGGAGTACAGCAATGCGTACCACCGGCACAGTGAAGTGGTTCAACGATGCGAAGGGCTTTGGATTCATCACCCCCGAGGGTGGCGCGAAGGATTGTTTCGTGCACCACTCAGCCATCAACGGCGACGGCTTCAAGTCGCTGGCCGAAGGCGAAAAGGTGGAGTTCGATGTGGTCCAGGGCGCCAAGGGCCCGGCGGCCGAGAACGTGACCCGCGCGGCTTCCTAAGCACGCGGCAGCATCCGCAGGACAGCAACAGCCGGTTCGACGCGAGTCGAGCCGGCTGTTTGCGTCTGCCCCTGCCCCAGGTCGCCTACGCCTG
>JAHECL010000120.1 GCA_024641745.1 Gemmatimonadota bacterium
GGAGGTGGATGCGCTCGGCGGGGCTCCCGAGGCGGTGGCAACGGGGTATTTCCAGGACGCGATCGGTCGAAGCGCCTGGGAGGCGCAGCAGCGCCAGGAAGCCGGCGACCTCGTCGTGGTGGGCGTGAATCGATTCACCGACGCCGAGCCGCCGCCGGTGCAGCCGATCCCCGACTTCGCGGAGCTGGCGATCCGACAGCGGGCCCGCCTCGCCGCGGTTCGGCAGCAGCGGGATGCCGGCCGGGTCGAGGCCGCGCTCGGCCGCGTCGGGGCTGCGGCACAATCTTCCGATCCGCTCATGCCACCCATTCTCGAGGCCGTCCGCGCCCGGGCAACGATCGGGGAAATCAGCGACGCACTGCGTGCCGTCTGGGGGAGCTACCGACCCACCGCCTGACGATTCCTTGAACACGGCTCCGAGAAGGGCTAAGTTTAGGGCTTGGCATTACTTAGACCGGGCGGAGCGACATGCCGACGTACGACTATCAGTGCACTGCTGGGCATAATTTCGAGAAGATCCACAAGATGTCGGAATCGCCGCGGGTCAGCTGCCCGACCTGCGGCAAACCGGCCGCGCGCCAGATTTCGGGGGGGGCGGGACTGGTGTTCAAGGGAAGCGGGTTCTACATCACCGATTATGGCAAGGACGGCAAGGGAGCGCGGAAGGCGGAGTCGGCCGACTCCACCACCTCCGGTTCGTCCCCCGAGCCGAAGGCAGGGTCGGAAAGCAAGCCCTCCAAGGCAGACGCCAAGCCGGCCAGTCCACTCCCCACCAAGGCATCCGGCCCCTCGAAGAAGGCTGACCGGTGAGCGACGCGCTTCGCGCCGCCCTGGCGAAGGTCGCCGTGGACCTTGGCGCCGAGGGTGCCGAGTTCGTGCTTGAGCGCCCCAAGGACGCCGGACACGGCGACCTGGCCACGAACCTGGCCATGGTGCTGGCGCGTGTGCAGAAGGCGCCTCCCCGCGCCGTCGCGGCCCGCATCCTCGAGGCGCTCGATCTCCCGGCGGGCACGATCGAGAAGACCGAGATCGCCGGCCCCGGATTCATCAACTTCTGGCTCGCCACCGACGAACTCGCGTCGGCCCTCCGCGGCATCATCGCGGCAGGCCCCGGCTACGGGGCGCACACCTTCGGCGAGGGGCTCCGGTACAACGTCGAGTTCGTGTCCGTCAATCCGACGGGCCCCCTGCATGTCGGGCATGGCCGGGGCGGCGCCCTGGGCGACGCGATCGCCTCGCTGCTCGAGTGGACCGGGCACACGGTCACCCGCGAGTTCTACCTCAACGACGCCGGCGTCCAGATCGACCGGTTGGCGGAAAGCCTGTGGGCCCGGGTCCAGGAGGCGGCCGGCCGTCCCGCGGTCATTCCGGAGGGCGGATACCACGGCGGATACCTCCGCGCGAACGCGGCCCAGGTGCTCGAGCAGGAAGGCAGGGCGTTTGCCGACCTTCCGGTCGAGGAAGGGGTGCGCCGGTGCCGGGTCCTGGCCGTGCGGATGCAGCGCGAGGAGCAGGACCGCGACCTGGCGAGTTTCGGTGTGCGTTTTGACGTGATCGCCTCCGAACAGGCGATCTACGACCGTGGTGCCATCCCCGAGACGCTCGCGCTTCTCGCTGCGCGGGGGCTGACCTTCGAGCAGGACGGCGCCCTCTGGCTGCGGACGACCGACTTCGGCGACGACCAGGACCGCGTCCTCCGGAAGTCGGATGGCACCTTCACCTACTTCCTGCCGGACATCGCCTACCACGTCGACAAGCACGACCGCGGATTCGATCATGTCATCGACGTCTGGGGCGCGGACCATCACGGCTACGTCCCGCGGGTCCGTGCCGCGATGCGCGCCCTGGGCTACCCCGAAGCGTTCTTCGACGTCTCCATCGTCCAGCTCGTCAAGGTCATGCGGGGTGGTGAAGAGGTGAAGATGTCGAAGCGTTCCGGGGAATTCATCACGCTGCGCGACCTCATCGAGGAGACGGGCCCCGACGCCGCGCGGTACTTCTTCCTGATGCGTCGCGCGGATTCCCAGCTGAACTTCGACCTGGACCTGGCCACCAGCCAGAGCGACGAAAATCCCGTCTTCTACGTGCAGATGGCCCACGCGCGCATGCACGGCATCTTCCGCGTGGCCGGGGTGGACCCCGACGAGGTGGATGCCGACGTCCGGCTCGACGCCCTTCCCGCGCCGGAAGACCGGGAGCTGCTCAAGAAGCTGACGGCGTTTCCCGAGATCACCGCCCGCGCCGCACAGGAGCGGGAGCCCCACCGGCTGACCGGATACCTCGAGGACCTCGCGCGGCTGACCCACGGGTGGTACCACAAGTGTCGCGTACTCGGCGAGCCGACGGAAGTGGAGCGAGCCCGCCTCGCCCTCGCCCGCGCGACGCGCATCGTTCTGGCCAACGGCCTCACCATTCTCGGCCTCACGGCCCCCGACCGGATGTAGCGCCATGACCCTGTTTGTCGTCGGCAGCGTCGCCCTCGATTCCATCCACACCCCCTTCGGCGAGACCGCGGACGCGCTCGGCGGCTCGGCAGTGTACTTCAGCGTCGCCGGGGCCCTGCTGCACCCGGTGCACGTCGTCGGCGTGGTCGGGAGCGACTACCCCGTGGCCCAGCTCGACCGGCTGGCGTCCCGCGGCATCGACTGGAGCGGGGTGGAGCGCGCCGAGGGAGAGAGTTTCCGCTGGAAGGGGAAGTATTCCTACGACCTGCAGAGCCGGGAAACGCTGGAGACGCGGCTCGGCGTCTTCGCCAACTTCCAGCCGCGCATCCCGGAGGCGCTGCACGCGTCGCGTTTCGTCTTCCTCGGCAACATTGACCCGGAACTCCAGCACAGCGTGCTCGACCAGGTCACGGCGCCGCAGCTGGTCGTCTGCGACACCATGAACTACTGGATCCAGAGCAAGAAGCCGGCGCTGATGGACCTGCTGCGCCGCGTGGACATCCTGATGGTCAACGACGGCGAGGCCCGCGAACTGTCGGGCGACTGGAACATCCACCGGGCCGGGCGCTGGATCCTCGCGCATGGCCCGAAGCGGGTCGTCATCAAGCAGGGAGAGTTCGGCGCGCTGCTGATCGAGCCGGGACGCACCTTCTACGTGCCGGCGTTCCCCCTGGAAGAAGTGTTTGATCCGACCGGGGCCGGGGACGCCTTTGCCGGCGGGTTCATGGGCTACCTCGCCCGTGCCGGCGTGGCCAATAGTGATCACCTCCGCCGCGCGATGGTCTACGGCGCGGCGATGGGATCCTTTGCCGTGTCGCAGTTCGGAATCAACGGCTTCGACGGCGTGACGACGGTGGACGTCGAACAGCGGGTGCGGGCGTTCCATGACCTCACCCACGTGGCCGAGGCGGAGCGCATCCCATGACCCGCAAGGATGAACGCCGGCAGTATGCCGCCGCCGGCGTCGATCTCGCCGATGCCGAGTCCGCCAAGGAGCGGATCGGGCGCCTCGTGGCCGGCACCCGCACCGACCTGACCGCGGGCCGCGTGGGGGCTTTCGGCGGGATGGTACGGGTGCCCGCCGGGATGCGGCACCCGACCCTGGTGATGAGCACCGATGGCGTCGGCACCAAGGTGCTCGTGGCGCACCAGGCCGCACGCTACGATACGGTGGGCGAGTGCCTGGTCAACCACAGCGTGAACGACATCCTGGTGCACGGGGCGCGGCCGCTCGCGTTCATGGACTACATCGCCGGGGCGGGCCTCGGGATCGACGTTCTGGCGGACATCGTCGAGGGAGTCGCACGCGGCTGCCGGGCGCATGGCATGGACCTCGCCGGCGGCGAGACGGCGCAGATGCCGGGGCTCTACGCCCACGGCCACTTCGACCTCGCCGGCACGATCGTCGGCGTCGTCGAGGAGGATGAGGCGCTCCATGGCGACGCCGTGGTGGCCGGTGACGTCCTGCTCGGCTATGCCTCCAGCGGCCTGCACACCAACGGCTACACCCTCGCCCGCAAGATCGCCTCCGAAGACCTGGGCCTCGCCGTCACGGACCGCTGGCCCGCGTTGGGACAGACGGTCGCCGATGTCTTCCTGGCGGTGCATCGCAGCTACGCCCGGGCCGTGACCCCCGTGCTCGGAAGGGTGCACGGCATCGCCCACATCACCGGCGGCGGGATCCCGGGCAATCTCGTGCGCGTGCTGCCGACGGGGACCGAAGCAGTGGTCGACGCCGGAAGCTGGGAATGGCCGCCGCTGTTCCGGACATTGCAGGAGGCGGGCAAGGTCTCGACCGACGAGATGCGGGACGTCTTCAACCTTGGGGCGGGACTCATCGTCGTACTCCCGCAGGACGCCGTGGAAGCGGCCCGCGCGGCCGCGTCGGCGGACGGGATCGAGACCTGGGTGATGGGTCGGGTGATGGCCGGTGCGCAGGGCGTCCGGTTCACCTCCTGAGCCATCGGCCTCGATGAGATGACCGACCACGCCGGCGTCATGCAGCGGGCACTGGACCTGGCCTGGCGCGGGTGGGGCCGGGTCCACCCGAACCCGCTGGTCGGAGCGGTCGTGCTCGATCGGGCTGGCGATGTGGTGGGGGAGGGCTGGCACGCCGAGTACGGGGGGCACCACGGTGAGCGCGTCGCGCTCGACGCGGCGGGGGAGCGTGCCCGGGGCGGGACGCTCGTGGTCTCCCTCGAGCCGTGCAATCACCTCGGCAAGCAGCCTCCGTGCACCGAGACGATCGTCGCGGCAGGGATCACGCGGGTGGTGTACGCGCTCGACGATCCGAATCCGGCGGCGGCGGGAGGGGCGGGGACGCTCCGGGCCGCCGGAGTGGCGGTCGACGCCGGGGTAAGGCAGGCGGAGGCCGCCGCGCAGAACGCCCAGTTTCTCGGGCGGTGGCGGACTCCCGACCGGCCGTGGGTGGCGCTCAAGCTCGCCACCTCGATGGATGGCCGGATCGCTGACCGTTCGGGCCGCTCCAGATGGATTTCGGGCGAACCAGCCCGGGAGTACGTGCACTGGCTTCGCGCGGGCATGGACGCCATCGGGGTCGGCGGCGCCACCGCACGGGCCGACGACCCATCGCTCACGGTGCGCGGCGCGATTGAACCGCGAACCGCTCCGCTGCGTGTCGTGTTCGACCGGGCCGGAAACCTGCCCACGACGCTCCGGGTGCTCCAGACGGCAGCGGCCCAGCCGACCTGCGTCGTGGCGGGTGCGCTGCTCTCCGGAGAACGGGCCGCCGCGATCGAGGCCACGTCTGCCCGGTTGATCCGGAGCCAGAGCCTGCGGGCAGGCCTCGCAGCGCTCCGGCGTGCGGGCGTTGCCTCGATACTTGTCGAGGGCGGCGGACAACTGGCGGGCGCGCTGCTCGCGGAGGGATTGGTGGACCGTTTCTACTGGATTCAGAGCCCTCTCTGGCTCGGCGAGCGTGGCGTGCCGGCGGTCGGCGGATGGTCCGGGGTCGAGCTGGCCAGCGCGGAACGCTGGACGGTGGTCGAGCGGCGGGCGCTCGGCGCCGATACCCTGCTCGTGGCGGACCGGGGCTGATGTTCACCGGGCTGGTCACCGCCGTCGGGACCATCCAGTCGGCGCGTGCCGAGGACGGTGGCCGGACGCTGGTCATCAAGGCGCCCTGGCGGGGTGTGGCGCTCGGGGAGAGCATCGCGGTGGACGGGGCCTGCCTGACCGTCATGCGCCGCTCCACGGGGGCGTTTGCGGTGCATGTCATCGCGACCTCGCTGGACCGGACCGGGTTCGGTTCCTATCGGGCGGGACGCAAGGTCAATCTCGAGCGGGCCCTGAAGGCGGGCGATCGACTGGGCGGGCACCTGGTGCAAGGGCACGTGGACGGCCTCGGCCGGATCAGGCGGGTCGGGCGCAGGGAGGATGCCGTGCTCCTCGACATCACGGTCCCGGCGGTCGTGGCGGAGGCCTCGGTGCCGCTCGGTTCGATCACGGTGGATGGCGTGAGTCTGACCGTCAATGCCATCCTCGGAAGACGGGCGATCCAGGTCTCCCTGATACCCTTTACCTTACAGCACACGACC
>JAHECL010000121.1 GCA_024641745.1 Gemmatimonadota bacterium
TGCCGGTCGTCGAATCGAAGATGTTGGCCGAGACCCACGGGTAGTCGGACTCCCGCATCCGCGCCAGCAGGGTGTCCACCGACCAGTCGAAGTCGTGGTTGCCGATGGCCGCGGCCTGGATCCCCATCAGGTCGAAGGCCTCGATGGTCGTCCGGCCGTATGCGAGGTTCGACGGCAGCGTCCCCTGCATCTCGTCGCCGGCGTCGAGACGGAGGGTGGTGCAGCGACAGCGGGCCGCCAGCGAGTCCATGGTCGCATCCACCGCGGCGGCCCCGCCGACTCGGCGGCCGTCCGACCAGTTGTACACCCGCGGTTCCAGCGCGCCGTGGAAGTCGTTGATCGTCAGGATACGGAGCTGCAGGCTGTCGCGCACCGGCGGACGGGTGAGCAGGCGCGCCGAGGCCAGGATGGCCGACGGCGTGAGCCGCCAGTTCCGCGAGGCGAACTGGGTCGGATCAATCTGGCCGCGCTGCCGGAGGTCGGCGACCAGCAGGTCGCGCACGCTTTCGTTCTGGTCGTAGACGACGGTCGCGCCGCGCAGCGCCTCGAACCCTCCCCCGCCCTCCTGCCGGTAGCTGTTGAGGGCGAGGGTGAAGGTCTCGGCGGGAGCGACGGCCCGCCCGTGCACGCGGAGTCCCCGCACCCGGCTGCCCACCGGCTGCGTCAGGTCCAGCTCATAGTCGGCGCCGCTCACGATATCGAAGTTGTAGCCGGGAATGGCCGGATCGGTGCTGACGGCACCCGTGGAATCGACGCGGTAGTAGCGGGCGCTCTGCTCCAGGTAGTTCCGGAGCTGCACACCGGTGATCCGGATGCCGCGCAGGGTGTTTTCATAGGGGTAGACGCCGGCGACATCGGCGAGGCGCACCTCACCAGCCGGGAGTCCCGAGCGGGTGTCGAACGCCGCCGTCGAGGCCAGGTCGGTGCCGGCCTGCCGGCGCTGGACCTCGTTGATCCAGGTGGTGAGCGGCACCGCCTCGACCCGGGCGTCCACGCCGGGCATCGCGGCGGTCGCGACGGCGAGGGGAGTCGCCGCCCAGAGCCGGACCGCGTTCTGTGCTTCGTCCACCCGGCGGAAGCGGCCCGGGGACGGTTCGATGCCGGCGAGGTCGATCTCCTCCCCGCGGATCCGCGCCACCCGCCAGCCGCCGCCCTCCCGGATCAGGTCGACGTGGGCGACCGCAAGCGTCTGCGCATAGGGCTTGGGCTGGATGAAGTGGACCCCGTTGAGCACCGAGTCCCGCATCAGGCGATGGGAATGACCGACCACCACCAGGTCGGGGCGTACCGCCCCCGCGGCCAGGCTGGCCGCCACATTCTCGGGCCCGACGTCGGTCGTGTCGTAGGAACTTCCCCCGTTCATCCCGCTGTGAATCAGCGTGAGGACGAAGTCCGAGTTCTGCCGCAGCCGCGCCAGCTCGGCGGGAGCGGTCGCGTCGATCCGTTCGACGACCACCTGACCCCGGACGTTGTTTCGGTCCCAGATCATCACCCCCGGTGTGGTGAATCCGGTGACGCCGACCCGGACGCCCTGGCGGAGGAATACCGTCTGCCGCGCAAACATCGGCTCCCGCGACGGTTCCTGGACGATGTTGGCGCTCACCACGCGGAAGGAGGCCCGGCGAAGCGATTCGCGCAGGGTGGTCAACCCGAAGTTGAAGTCGTGGTTGCCCGGCGTCATCACGTCATACCCGATCTGGTTCATCACGTCGACAATCGGGTTCGGATCCCGCGGGGCCACCTGGGCGAAGTAGGCCCCGAACGGGTTGCCCTGCAGCAGGTCCCCGGCGTCCACCACGATCACCTGGTCGGGATAGGCGGCGCGGAGGGAATCGATGGGGCGCGCGGCCCGGACGAGGCCACCGGCGTAGGGCCGGTCGTGCACGTAGTCCCACGCCGTGGCGCGGCCATGCACGTCGGTGGTCGCGACGATGACGAGATGGGCGGAATCCTGGACCGTCGGGGCGAGCGGGGCGAGCAGGAGCAGGGCAAGGAGCATCCCGGAAATATCCGCCCGTCCCCGCAGGTTTGGCAATGCGCAGTGGGGGCGCCCTTGCGCCTTCCTCCAGACCGGTATATTCGTTTACGCGCATATGAATACCCCGCCGTCCACCACCGACCTGCTCGTGGCCCTGGCCGAGCCGACCCGGCTGAGGATCCTCAACTGCCTCGCGGCGGCGCCGCTCTGCGTGTCCGACCTGCAGGCCATCCTGGCGGTCCCGCAACCGACGGTGTCCCGGCACCTCAAGGTCCTCAAGGAGGCCCAGCTGGTCCGGGATACGCCAATCGCGCAATTCGTGCTCTACCGGCTGCAGCGGACCCCCGGGGTCCGGGGGCGGCTGGTCGCGACCACCCTCGACGCGCTGGCCCAGGAGGAGCAGATGCGGGCCGAACGACACCAGGCGTCGGACCGCAGCCGGGCCAACCCGCGGGTCCGCGCGGCCTCGCTCGTGGAATCCAGTTCGTGACCCCCTCTCGAGCGTTCTTCCCATGAGCCATCGCATTCTGGTGGTGGACGACGAGCCGGACATCACGGCGCTCGTGGCCTACCATCTCGCCAAGGCGGGGTATCGGGTCTCGACCGCGGCCCGGGGGCCGGAAGCGCTGAAGGCCGCTGCCGACGAGCGACCCGACATCGTGATCCTCGACCTCATGCTGCCCGGGATGTCGGGATATGACGTCCTGGCGGAGCTCCGCGCCCGGCCGGAGACGCGTGACGTCGGGGTCATCCTGCTCACGGCGCGCAAGGAGGAGGCCGATCGCATCCGCGGCCTGACGCTCGGTGCCGACGATTACCTCACCAAACCATTCTCCCCCGCGGAATTGACGCTTCGGGTGGGTGCCGTGCTTCGCCGACTCGCCGCCCCGTCGGTGGCGCAGGGAAACACCCTCACCGCGGGTGACATCACCATCGACCGTGCCGCCCTGCGAGCCACGATGGGCGGGGAGGAACTCGACCTGACCGCCACCGAGTTCAAGCTCCTGCTCACCCTGGTGGAGCGGCGCGGCCGGGTGCAGACCCGCCCACACCTCCTCGAGACGGTCTGGGAAGCCCAGCCCGACATCCAGACCAGGACGGTGGACATGCATGTGCAGCGGCTGCGCACCAAGCTGGGCGATGCGGGACGCCTGATCGAGACCGTCCGGGGGTTCGGGTACCGATTCCGGGCCACCGACCGGACGGGCCGCACGCCGTGACCTTCACGGGTCGGGTCATCGCGGGCTCGCTGCTGGTCCTCGTGACCAGCGTGGTGGTGCTGCTCTGGACGGCGGATGTCGCGCTTCGCCGGGATCTCGAGGACGAGGTCGCGGTCACGCTGCGACGCGAGGCGCTGGTCGTCCGGGAAGGCCTCCCGGCCGACCCGGCCGAGGCCCAGCGATGGATCTATCGAATCGGCAACGAGACCGGATACCGGATCACCCTCATCGGCCGGGATGGCACGGTCACCGGTGAGAGCGACTACGCCGCGCTCCCCCTCCCCGCCATCGAGAACCACGCGTCCCGCCCGGAGGTCCGTGCCGCCCTTGCCGACTCATTCGGCGTCAGCAAGCGGCGGAGCGCCACCGTCGGGCGCGAACTGATCTACGTGGCCATCCCCTCCGGTGCCGGCTTCGTCCGGGTGGCCGCCAATCTCGACCAGGTGGACGGCGTCGTGCACCGGGCCCAGGTGGCAGTCGGGCTCGCGGCGCTGGTGGCGCTGCTGATCGGCACGATCGTGGCCTGGATCGCCGCCGGATCGGTCACGCGGCCGCTGATGGCCATCACGGAAGCCGCCCGAACGATCGCGGCGGGTCAGCCCCCCCGGTTCCCGCACTCCGGCATCCGCGACATCGACACCCTGGTCCAGGCACTGCGCCAGATGCACCACGAGCTGGCAATACGGTTCGAGACGCTCCGGAACGAGCAGGCGGAATCGGCCGCCCTGGTCGCGGCGATGGTCGAGGGGGTCGTGGCGGCCGACGCCCGCGGCCGCATCCTCACCGCAAACCCCGCCGCCCGCCAGCTGCTCGGGTACGGACCCGACGCCGCCCTTCCCGAGCTCCAGCAGCTCTTCCGGGGCCGTGACGCGCGCCAGATCGTCCGCCTCGTGAGCGAAGGCACGGCGGTCGACGGGGAAGAGGTGGCGATCGACGGGCGGAAGGTGGTGCTCAGCGGACACCCGCTCCCCACCGGCGGGGCAATCCTGGTCCTCCACGATCAGACCGAGGTCCGTCGACTCGAGGCGGTCCGGCGCGACTTCGTGGCCAACGTCTCCCATGAACTCAAGACGCCGCTCACCAGCATCTCGGGCTATGCGGAGACCCTGCTGGGAGAGCGGCCCGACGAGACCACCGAGCGTCAGTTCCTCGAGACCATCCTGGCCAACGCCCACCGCATGCAGCGGCTGGTGGATGACCTGCTCGACCTGTCCCGCATCGAATCGGGGCGATGGCAGCCGGAACGGGTGGCGGTGGACCTCGCCAGCGCATCGGCGGAGGTCTGGGCCGAGTTCGCCGAGCGCGGCACCGCGCGCGGTGTGTCCTGGGAGACCGAGATCGGGGAAGGGGCGTCCGTCCTCCCGGCCGATCCGGAAGGTGTCCGGCTGGTGCTCCGCAACCTGATCGACAACGCCCTGCGGTACACGCCGGCCGGCGGGCGGATCACCTTCCGGGCCGTTCGGGAAGAGGAGGGCGTCGCGCTGCAGGTCGAGGACACCGGCGCCGGCATCCCGACGGAGCACCTCTCGCGGGTCTTCGAGCGGTTCTACCGGGTGGACCCCTCCCGGTCGCGCGCCGAGGGCGGAACCGGGCTCGGCCTGGCCATCGTCCGGCACACCGTGGAGGCCCACGGCGGCCGGGTGAGCGTGGAGAGCCAGCTGGGGGCGGGCACGCGGGTGCATTGCTGGTTCCCCGGGGCCGAGACCCTCGTTACGGAGCTGTGACCTGGCACTGGTACGGGCGTGACGCGCAGGTGCGTCTGTTACGCCGCGATGTTCAGCACCCGTTGCTGCACACCGCGCGGGCGGGCACCACGTCCTCCCGACGACAACCTCAGGGGCGCCGATGCGGCCCCCGCACGAAAGGGTGGACATGCGTTCCACGATGCGTTCGGCTCTGAGCCTCGCCCTTCTGGCCCTGGTCACCGCCGGCACCGCCGCGGCCCAGACGACCTACCCGAATGTGAAACTCACCGGCCGGCTCCAGGCGGACTTCTACGACTTCAACAATTCGGACAACGCCCTCTACGCGGCGATCCCGGTGCGAAACCCGGAGAGCAGCTTCTACATCCGCCGGGCCCGGATCACGGTCAAGGGCAAGCTCGCCGAAAACGTCACGTTCATCATCCAGCCGAACTACACCACCGGCCAGTCGGGCGTGACCTTGAAGGATGCCTACGTCGATGTCGACTTCACCAAGCCCGAGGCCAGGAACGGCGTCGCCCTCCGGGTCGGCCAGTTCAAGCGCTTCTTCGGCCGGTATGAGCTGACCTCGTCGAACAACCTCCCCTCGCTGGAGCGCGGCGCCTACCGGGGCCTCCTGCCGACGTCCTCGAACGACCTCGCCGTGCTCAACGGATTCGAAGCCCACGACCTGGGCGCCGGCCTGCTGTACACCGGAATGGACAGCAAGCTCGCCGTCATGGGTGCGGTGATGAACGGCGCACTGTCGGCAAACCTCTACGACCTGAACAACAGCAAGTCGCTGTATGCGCGGGCCACCTACGCCATCACCCCGATGCTCTCGATCGGCGCCTCCTATGCCGACCACGACTACATCCAGCGGCCCGACACCACGGTGGCCGCCGACAGCTCCGCCCGCAACACCGCCTACGGGTTCGACGCGGCGTGGAGCGCACCGGGGAACGAGGGGTTCTATGCGATGGTGGACTACCTGCATGGCGAGAGCATCCTGAACAGCGACAACACCATCTGGGGATTCCAGGTCGTCGCCGCCTACAATATCCGGATGAAGTCGTCGACCAGCTTCCTCTATGCCATCGAGCCGGCCTTCCGGTAC
>JAHECL010000122.1 GCA_024641745.1 Gemmatimonadota bacterium
TACTCGTCGTGACCGAACCGTCGCGCCCGTCCCGCCGTGGTGACAATGAGTTCCGTCCTGCTCACGAAGATGGCGTCGCGCACCCCGTGCCCGCTGGGGGCAAACACGTACAGCACCGTGTCAGCGTCGGTCACGGCCCCGAGGCCCCGCGCGGAATCGAGGACGGCGGCCGGAATGTTCGGAGCGAAGGCATCGAGCGCCGGGGGGACTCCGCTGCGGAAGCCCATCCAGACCTGGTAGGCCAGGAACGCGAAGAGGATGATGCCGACGGAGAGTCCGCCAATCACCAGGCCTGTCCGGCTGAGCCACTTCCGGCGCGTTCGCCGGCGGAGCAGTTTCGGCGAAAGAAGTTTGTCCGAGGCGCTGGCGGCGCGCAGGGCGTCCGCCATCTGCCTGGCCGAGCCCCAGCGCTCCGCCGGGTCCTTCTTCAGGGCGCGCATGATGATGGCCGCCAGGGCGGCAGGGAGTTCCGGCGCCAGGCTCGAGATGTCGGTCGGCGCCTGACTGACCTGGTTGGCCCGGATGCTGGCCGCCGAGGCCCCGGAGATGGGGCGCTTCCCGGTGGCCAGCTCATACAGGACAACCCCGAGGGCGTACACATCCGACCGCCCGTCGATCACGTCGCCCGAGGCCTGCTCCGGGCTCATGTAATGCGGGGTGCCACTGACCAGCCCATCGGGTGAGTGGTCGCTGGCCGCAGCGATCCTCGAGATCCCGAAGTCGGTGACGGCGGCGTGCCCCTCGGGGTCAAGCAGAATGTTTTCGGGCTTGATGTCGAGGTGGATCACCCCACGGGCGTGCGCCGCCGCGAGGGCGTCGGCAACTTCGATGCCGAGGCGCGCCACCTCCGCCGGGGAGAGCCTGCCCTGCTGGTGGAGGCGCCCGGCGACGGTCCCGTCAGGGAAGAACCGCATGACGAGGTAGACGACCCCGTCGCGGTGCCCCGCCTCGTAGAGCGGTACGATGTGGGGATGTTCGGCGGTCGCCACCAGCCGCGCTTCATCCAGGAGGCGTTCGGCCGAGGCGGCATCCTGGATGAGGCTGAGGTGCAGCGCCTTGATGGCCACATCGCGCTTGAGCAGCGGGTCGCGCGCGCGGAACACCACGCCGAATCCGCCCACGCCGAGGACTGCACCCATTTCGAGCCGGCCGGCCAGGGCGGCGGTCAGGCGAGCGCTGAGTTCCTGAAGTGCGGCATCATCCATGGCGGTGCCCTCCTCCTCCTTTATGTAACAGCGCAGGAGGCGTCCGGGCTAGGGGCAATGGGCCGCTTGCCCTGCCCGTCATCCGGCGATACCCTCAAGCAGCCCAGGACCAAGGAGTGCCCGTGGCGGTTGAAGTCCGTCTGAGCCGCGAGATGCGGTTGATCGATGTCACCATGATCGGCGTCGGCGCGATGATCGGCGCGGGCATCTTCGTGCTGACCGGCATCGCGGCCGGTGTCGCGGGTCCCGCGCTCATCGTCGTCTTCCTGCTCAATGGTCTCGTGGCGCTGCTCACCGCCATGGCCTACGCCGAGCTGGGCAGCGCCATCCACGGCGCTGGCGGCGGCTATCTCTGGATCAAGCAGTCTCTCCCCGACCCGAGCGGCTTCCTGTCCGGATGGATGGACTGGTTCGCCCATGCGGTCGCCTGCTCGCTCTACGCCCTGGGTTTCGGCGCCTACTCGCGCGAAGTCCTGGGCGTCCTCGGCTTCCATGAAATCCACACCCCGGTCTTCTCCCTCGAAATCTGGCTGGCGGTCGGGGCGTGCGTCTTCTTCGCGGCCATCAACTACCGGGGCGCCTCCGAGGCGGGCAAGGCCGGCAACGTCGTCACGATCAGCAAGATCGTCATCATCGGCGCCTTCATCGCGGCCGGACTCTGGGCGATGGCGCAGAAGACCGACTGGCAGGGCGCGTTCACGCCGTTCATGACGAGCGGCTGGGGCGGGATCTTCGCGGCGATGGGCCTGACCTTCATCGCCTTCGAGGGCTACGAGATCATCGCCCAGACCAGCGAAGAGGTGGAGGACCCGAAGCGCAACATTCCGCGGGCGGTGTTTCTCTCGCTGATCATCGTCATTCCGATCTACCTGCTGGTGGCGCTGGTGGCCATCGGGGCGGTGACGCCCCCCTTCGGCGTGTCGGTGACCGATTACCTGGGTGCCGAGAAGGAAGTGGCGCTGGTCGCCGCCGCCGATCAGTTTGCCATCGGGGGCGGCATCGTCATCCTGGTCGGCGGCCTGCTCTCGACCATCTCGGCGCTGAACGCCACCATCTACTCCTCCTCGCGCGTCGCCTTCGCCATGGCGCGCGACGCCAGCTTGCCCCAGGCGATGGCGCGCGTCCACCCCACCCGCGGCACGCCGCACATCGCCATCATCGTCTCCGCCGTCCTGATCATCGGGATGGCCGTGGCCTTGCCCATCGAGGACGTGGCCGCGGCGGCCAGCGTGATGTTCATGCTGCTCTTCGGCGGCGTCAACGTCGCCCTCATCCGCCTCCGGAAACAGCGGCCCGACCTCGATCGCGGGTTCAAGGTGCCATGGGTGCCGGTCCTGCCGATCATCGCCATTGTGGCGATGCTCTTCATCGCGGTCTTCATGTTCGTGGGATATCCGCTGGCCTGGGTGGCGGCAGGGGGCTGGATCATCGCCGGATGGCTGTTCTACATCGCCTACAGCCGCAAGCGGGAGACCGCCTTCCAGGCCCGCACCTCCTGGATGGAGCGGATCGCGCAGGACGAGTACCGGGTGCTGGTAGCGATCGGGGATACGCGGAGCGTCCCGACGCTCATGGAAACCGCGATGGCCATCGCCCATCCGAGGCAAGGGGGCATCGTCGCCGTCACGGTGGTGGAGGTGCCCGACGGGGAGCCCATTCATGCAGCCATGGCGTTGCCACGCGGGGTCGAGCAGGGACTGAACGCGGCAGTCGAATATGGCCGGGGGCGCGGGTTCGAAGTGCGTCCGGTGGTCGAGATCGGGCGCCGGGTAAGCCACGCGCTCGTCCAGACGGCGCGGCAGGCCGACTGCAACTTCCTGGTGATGGGTCGGCCGAAGCAGCTGTCGTTCCTGGAGCGGCTGGTCCCCTCGGTGGTGGAGCAGGTGGTGGGGGATGCGCCCTGTCAGGTGGCGGTCGTCTACGGGGACATCTCTCGCGGGGCGATCAGGCGCGTCGCCGTCCCGGTCACCAAGGGCGAGAACGCCGCCCTGGCGGCCCGGCTCGCGCCCGCCTTCGGCACCTGGTTCGAGGCAGAGCTGCGGATGCTCACCGTGGTGGATCGTGCCCTGGCGGCAGGCGAGGCGGAGCAGCGGAGCGCGGAGGCACGGGCGGTGGTCGACAAGGGCGCGCCGGGGCGGCCGCTCGAGGTGCTCCGCCGCTCCGATCCGGCGCGAGGCCTGCTGCGGGCCATCGGGAGCGACGAGCTGGTCCTGATCGGCGCCCCCTCCTCCGGGCCGGTGGTACCGCTTGTCGGCCAGACGATCCCCGCCCTCCTGGCCAGCCGGCAGGGCCACCCGGTCATCGTGGTCCGTGCGGTGGAGGAACACCGCGCTCGCCGGCTGGAAGATGTCTTCTTCTCGAGGAAGTAGGCCATGACTCAGATTCCCGTCTCGGGTACCATCGCCCAGTTCCAGGCCCAGGTCGCCGCCTACCTTCCGACGCTGGCGGCCGGCCTGGTCGTCCTGGCGCTAGGCATTGTCGTGGGCTGGGTCGCCAAACGCGCGGTGATGCGCGCCCTGCTCTGGCTCCGCCTCGATCGACTGGGTGGCGGGCACTCCTGGAGGGCGGCCTTCGCCAAGGGCGACGTCAGGTCGGCGCTGTACAGCCTGGCTGGCAACGTCGTCATGATCATGATCGTCCTCGTCTTTCTGGACAACGCCCTGCAGATCTGGGGGCTGGTGGTGCTCTCGCGCCTGGTGGACCAGGTGCTGTTCTACCTCCCCACGGTGGGAATGGTGGCACTGATTGGCGGCATCGGTGTCCTGCTGGCCAACACCCTGGCCGAGCGGGTCGAGGATACGCTGGAGGAGGAGGGGATCGGCCGGGCCCGGCTGGTGTCCAGGATCTTCAAGAGTGCCCTGCTGGCGGTGGTCGGCGCACTGGCGCTCTGGGAGCTGAATTTCGGGCGCCAGATCGTCCTGGCGGCGTTCCTGATCGGGTTTGGGGCCATTGGCGTGTCCTTCGCCCTGGCCGTGGGGCTCGGTTCCTCACGGGCCATTCAGCGGGCGTGGGACCTGATGATCGACAGGAAGCGGGAGGACTAGGGATCTGAACGCCGGTAGAGGATCGGCCAGCGGATGTGTGGCCGGAGCAGGCTTGGTCGTCCCCCACCCAGGTGCCCGGGAAACACCTTTCCGGGCACCAACAACGGAGAGCACGGCAGCGGGGTAACGGGCTTGCCTCTCATGACCAACTCGACATATTCCAGCAGGGTGCCGCGCAGACCCCCAGCGGCGCCACGACGCAGTACTCACATCTTGGTAAAGGACGTACGATGACCCGCATTCGCCTGATCACCACCCGGCTCGCCCTGGCCCTGGGCGCGCTGTTCGTGGTCGCCAGTTACGCGGAGGCCCAGAAGGTCGCCACGAACTACGATACCACCGTGGACTTCATGAAGTACAAGACGTACAAGTGGGTCAACATCCAGGGTGTCCAGTACCCGAACCAGCTCCAGGACATGCAGATCCGGAAAGCCATCGATTCGACCCTGTCGACGAAGGGCTTTACGAAGGTCGACACCGATGATGCCAACGTCTATGTCGGCTATCAGCTTTCCCTGTCACAGCAGAAGGAGTGGAACTCCTACAACACCGGTGGTGGCGGCTGGGGCTGGGGCGGGATGGGTGGCATGGGCACGACGACGACCACCTCCCAGAATATCGAAGTCGGTACGCTGGCCGTCGATCTCTACGATCCGGGGATGAAGCAGCTCGTCTGGCAGAGCACCGCCACCAAGCAGCTGAATCCCGGCACCGACCAGGCCAAGATGCAGAAGAACCTGCAGAACGCCGTCGACAAGATGTTCAAGAAGTATCCGCCGCAGGCCAAGAAGAACTAGCCTCCAGGGCGTCGGTCGTGGTCAAGCGGGATCGGGCGGGTGCCCGGTCCCGCTTTTCATGTGCCCCCTCTTCCACCCTCCTGGTGCCTGAGTTGCCCAATCCGGCTGCGGCCAGTAGTGTACGAGTTCGCGCCTGCCTTGAAAGCCTTGACTCTGTCTCACCTCTGCAGGGGATCACTCGATGTACGCTCGAGCGAATTCGTCAGACCGTCGGGCCATCGTGGCCGGCGCACTCCTGATGCTGGCCTGCGGATCGGGCGAACGCCCCCCGGCGGCACGTGCAGCCGGTGTCGGCACCGTGAACGTCGTCGCCCGGGGTCTGACCTTCGAGGCGCCGGACACCATCCCGGCTGGGTGGACCACCTTCCGCTTCGACAATCAGGCCTCGATGATCCACTTTGCCGTCGTCGAGCGCCTGCCACCCGGCATCTCGGTCAGGGAGCAGCAGGAGCAGGTGGCGCCGGTCTTCCAGGAAGGGCTTCGTCTCCTGACGGCGGGGCAGGTCGATTCGGCAATGGCGGCCTTTGGCGCGCTGCCCGAATGGTTCGGGAAGGTTGTCTTCATGGGCGGGCCGGGGCTGACGGCCGGCGGCCACGCGTCAGAGACCACCGTCTATCTGGAGCCGGGTACGTACATGCTCGAGTGCTACGTGAAGACCGGCGGTGTCTTCCACTCGTTCAATCCGAATGGGCCGGCCTACGGGATGGTTCACCAGTTCCAGGTGACGGATGCGGTCACCGATGCGCCCGAGCCAATCCCCGATATCCGCATCATGCTCTCCAGCGAGCGGGGGATCGTGGTCGATGGCGAGCCGGCCGCCGGGCGCCGGACCATTGCGGTGGAATTCGAGGACCAGAAGGTGCACGAAAACTTCGTCGGTCACGACCTCCACCTGGTGCGCCTGGACGAGGGGGTCG
>JAHECL010000123.1 GCA_024641745.1 Gemmatimonadota bacterium
CAAGCCCCGGTCCGATGACCAGGGCGTCGGCCGCCCCGACGAGGGCGACCACCACCGCGTCGGGCGCGTGGTCGAACGACTGCGACCGCAGCTGCAGGTCCGGTTCGGCCCCGGCCAGCACGGATGTCGTCGCCTCCGGAGCGACGCCGTACACCAGCCCGGCACCGGCGGAGAATGCCCCCCGGCCGGCGAGCCGAAGCGCGCCGCTCATTCCGACGTCGCCTCCGACCACGACCACGCGCCCGCGATCACCCTTGTGCGCCCGCGCCGCGAGTGGCGGCAGCCAGCCGGAGGCCGCCGCGTCGGTCATCAGGAGCGGCCAGGACGGATCGGCGGCAGGCAGGCCGATGTCCACGACGACCACC
The DNA here is from genome assembly GCA_024641745.1 of Gemmatimonadota bacterium. Lineage (GTDB taxonomy): Bacteria > Gemmatimonadota > Gemmatimonadetes > Gemmatimonadales > GWC2-71-9 > SPDF01. Next base: position 366 of record JAHECL010000123.1, read on the forward strand.
TCGCCCACCTCGTCTCGCGCGAGGAGGTGCCCGCGTCGCAGCCCGCCGAAGGTGATGGAGAGATCCGCCCCGGCGGTGCCCCACGCTGCGCCGGTCAGCAATTCGACGCCGGTCGGGCCGTCGAGGGCGACCACCGGCATCCGCAACTCCCGCAATCGGTCGAGGAGCGCCGCGGCCGGACCGCGTGGAGCGCCCCGCGCGCCGGTGCCGAGTACGGCGTCGACCGCCAGGGCCACCGAGGGCCACGGTCCGTCGGGCGACACCTCACGCACCCCCTCCGCGAGGGCGATGGTCCGTGCCTGGGTGTTCAGGGGCGAGCGTGTCCCGGGAAGGGCGGCGACCCAGACGGCGACATCGTGGCGGTGGAGCGTGCGCGCCACCACCCAGCCGTCGCCGCCATTGTTGCCGGTGCCCGCCGCCACGAGCACCCCGCCGCGGAGCGCGGGACCGTATCGGCGGGCGACGACCTGCGCGCCGGCACGGCCGGCCGCATCCATCAGGGTGCCGAGGGCGATGCCGGCGGCCTCGGCGCGATGATCCCACTCGGCTGCCTGCGTCGGTGTGAGCACCGGTATCAGCACTGGCTCAATCCTCCGTCACCGGCCCGCCGTCGCCGGAGCCTACTTGTACGATTGGCCGATGACCCGTCCGAAGGAGATTTCGCCGTTGTCGATCCGCAGGTTGAACCCGCACTCCGGGTTGGTGCAGACCCACGCCTTGTAGGTGATCGGGGCGCCCTCCCGGCCGTAGTCGGAAAGCGGGATCAGCTTCCCGTCCGCACACTTCTGGCACACCGGCCAGTCTTTCCCTTCCATGTTCCCCTCCCGGGCTAGGTGTCGAGCTGCGCCGCTGCTGCGCCTGTCCAGGCGTACCCCGACCGAAACGCGACGCCGAAGTCGTACACGTCGGTGAAGTCCTGCACGGAATCGCCGGGCTGCGCCACCAGCAGTCCCCCTTCCACCAGGGCAAAGACGACTTGCCCGACCGCCTCGGTGGAGGAGATGCCCCAGTACCCGAGGACCGCCGGCGCCAGCAGGCCGAACTGGTCCCACGCGAGGTCACGGCAGGCCCACGCCACCTCCGCGCCGGCCAGGTGCCGCCGGGCCGGGAGCCGGCCCTGCACATATTCGATCGCCCCGAGCACGAACAGGTAGGCACGTTCGTCGAACCCGTCGCCCCGCGCACGGATGCGGGTCAGGACGTCGGCGACGAACGTGAGATCGTTCACGCCGGGCCCGCGCGGTAGAGCGGAAAGGCGCGCGCCATCGCTTCCACCTTGCCCCGCACCACCTCGATGGTATCGTCGTCCTGCCCGACGAGGACCCGGTCGATCAGCGTCGCGATGCGCTTCATCTCACCTGTCCCCATGCCGCGGGTCGTGAGCGCCGGGGTGCCGAGGCGGATGCCGCTCGTGACGAACGGCGATTCCGGGTCGTCAGGGATGGTGTTCTTGTTGACCGTGATGCCGGCGCGGTCGAGCAGCCGTTCGGCCAGCTTGCCGGTGAGGCCCTTGGGACGGAGGTCGACCAGCAGGAGATGGCTGTCGGTCCCGCCGGACACGATGTCGAAACCGACCTCCTGGAGCGCCGCCGCGAGGGCCTTGGCGTTCTCGACCACCTTGCGGGCGTACACCTTGAATCCCGGTTCCAGCACCTCGCCGAAGGCGACGGCCTTCGCGGCGATCACGTGCATCAGCGGTCCGCCCTGGTGTCCGGGAAAGACCGACTTGTCCACCTGTTTCGCGAACGCCTCGCCGCAGAGAATCATCCCGCCGCGCGGGCCGCGCAGCGTCTTGTGCGTCGTGCTGGTCGTGACGTGCGCGTGGGGAATCGGTGAGGGATAGGCCCCGCCCGCCACCAGGCCGGAGAAGTGGGCCATATCCACGAGCAGGTAGGCACCCACCTCGTCCGCGATGCTGCGGAAGGCGGCAAAGTCGATGATGCGCGCGTAGGCGCTCCCACCGGCGACCAGGAGCTTCGGGCGCTCGCGGCGCGCCTGCGCTCGCACCGCGTCGTAATCGATCAATCCGGTGGCGGGGTCCACGCCATACTGTGTCGCCCGGAAGATCATCCCGCTGTGGTTGACGGAGGCGCCGTGCGTGAGGTGTCCCCCATGCGGCAGCGACATCCCCATGAGCAGGTCGCCGGGGGCGATCAGCGCCAGGTACGCCGCGAGGTTGGCCTGCGCCCCGCTGTGCGGCTGCACGTTGGCGTGGTCCACCCCGAAGATCCGCTTGGCGCGTTCAATGGCCAGCCGCTCCACCTCGTCGACCACTTCGCACCCGCCGTAGTAGCGTCGACCGGGATACCCCTCGGCGTACTTGTTGGTCAGCGGTGTCCCCATCGCGTCGATGACGGCCCGGCTCGCGAAGTTCTCGCTCGCGATCAGCTCCAGCCCGTCGCGCTGGCGACGGAGTTCCCGGTCGACGATCGCCGCCACGGCCGGATCGGCCTCCCGCAGCGTGGCCGTGTTGTGTCCCTTCACGTCCCCTCCCCTGGTTCGATCTTGGCGACTCGCCGACTGTGGCGACCACCCGCGAACGGTGTCGCCAGCCATTCCTTCAGGATCTCCACCCCCGTGTCCTCGGAGATGCACCGCGCCGGAAGCACCAGGACGTTGGCGTCGTTGTGTTCCCGCGACAGGTGGGCCACTTCGGGCGTCCAGGCCACCGCCGCGCGGACGCCGTGGTGCCGGTTGGCGGCGTACGCCATCCCCAGCCCGGTGCCGCAGAGCAGAATCCCGCGCTGCACTTCTCCCCGCTCCACCTTCTCCGCCACGGGGTGGGCGTAGTCCGGATAGTCCACCGAGTCCGCGCCGTCCGTGCCGAGGTCAAGCGGGGCGTACCCCAGCGCGAGGAGTTCGCGCTTGAGCCGCTCCTTCAGGTCGACACCGGCGTGGTCGGAGGCGATGGGGATAGTCTCGCGCATGGTATCCAATGTAAGGGTATGCGATGGCGGAAGGACGTGGCGCCGGCCGGTCGGGCCGACGGCCCGCCTTACCCCGGCATCCACATCGGCCGCATGCCGCCGACCTTCAGCAGCCGCTCCTCGGCCAGGCGATCGGCCGCGAGGTAGCTCGGAATCTTCTCCGCCGCGGCCAGATCGTAGATGCGCAGCAGGGTGTCGTAGATCTCCCCCGCCTTCTTCTTGGAGCGCTCGGCGGTCCAGCCGTGGATTTCGCCGTAGACGTTGATGAGCCCGCCCCCGTTGATGACGAAGTCGGGGGCGTACAGGATCCCCTGCGCGGCGAGCGCGTCGCCGTGCCGCCGCTCGGCCAGCTGGTTGTTGGCGCCGCCGGCCACGATGGCGACCTTCAGCCGCTGCAGCGTGTCGTCGTTGATGGTGGCCCCGAGCGCGCAGGGCGCGTAGATGTCTGCCTGCTGGTCGTAGATCCTGTCCGGGGCCACGGCCGTGGCGCCGGTCGCCGCGACGACCTGCTTGACCTTGGCTTCGTCGACGTCGCTCACGATCAGCTTCACATCCTCGGCCCGGAGGTAGCTGCACAGGTACTGCCCGACGTGCCCGCACCCCTGGACCAGCACCGTCTTGCCGGTAAGGACGTCACTGCCCCACTTGGCCCTGGCGGTCGCCTTGATGCCGACGTAGACCCCGTGCGCCGTGACCGGTGACGGATCGCCCGACAGGCCGGTGAGGCCGGCGACATGGTTCGTCTCGTAGTGCACGAACTCCATGTCCGCCGGGCTGGTGCCGACATCCTCCGCGGTGATGTACCGTCCGCCCAGCGACTCGACGAACCGGCCGTGCGCGCGGAAGATCGCCTCGCGGTCGGTCCGCTTGTTGTCGCCGATGATGACGGACTTGCCGCCGCCGAGGCTGAGCCCGGCGACCGCGGCCTTGTAGGTCATCCCGCGTGCCAGCCGGAGCGCATCGGTGATGGCCGCGTCGGTGGAGTCGTACTGCCAGAACCGGGTGCCGCCGAGGGCGGGACCGAGGGTGGTGTCGTGGATGGCGATGATGCCGAAGTATCCGCAGGCCGGCTCGTGACAGAAGACCACCTGCTCGTGTCCGTATCCGGCGATGTCCTTGAACAGATCCATGGCAGCGCTCACTGGGAGAGGGCTGGAGAGGCGCCGGGGCGGATGCGCCGTCCGGCGGTCGGCGAAGTCACTTGGTGTACTCGTAGAACCCGCGGCCGCTCTTCCGACCAAGGTAGCCCGCCGCGACCATCCGGCGGAGGAGCGGGCAGGCGCGGTATTTGTCGTCGCCCAGGCCCTTGTGCAGCACTTCGAGGATCGCGAGACAGACGTCGAGCCCGATGAAGTCGGCGAGCGCGAGCGGGCCCATCGGATGCGCCATCCCCAGCTTCATCACGGTGTCGATGGACTCCGGCGACGCCACCCCTTCCATGACGCAGAAGATGGCCTCGTTGATCATCGGCATGAGCACCCGGTTGGAGACGAAGCCGGGATAGTCGTTCACCTCGACCGGCGTCTTGCCGAGAGCGCGGGCGGTGTCCATCGTCCAGGTGGCGGTGGCGTCCGAGGTCGCGTGGCCGCGGATCACCTCGACCAGCTGCATCACCGGCACCGGATTCATGAAGTGCATCCCGATGACCTGGCCGGGTCGCTTCGTCCGGGCGGCGATTTCCGTGATCGAGATGGAGCTGGTGTTGGTGGCGAGGATGGCGTCCGGCGCGGCGATGGCGTCGAGCTGCTCGAACAGCCCGAACTTGATGTCCGGCCGCTCCGACGCCGCCTCGACCACGACCGCCGAATCGGCCGCCGCCTTCAGCGAGAGCTGCGGCGTGATGCGCCCCATCACCTCGTCGGCGTGGGCGGCGGTCAGGGTCCCCTTCTTGACCTGGCGGTCAAGGTTGGCGCGGATGGTGGCGATGCCACGATCGAGCGCCGGCTGGGCGACATCGATCAGCGCGACCTCCCACCCATGCTGCGAAAAGACGTGGGCGATGCCGTTGCCCATCGTGCCCGCTCCGACGACGGCGGCCTTCTTCATGTCCTCCCCTCCCCTTTCGAGATCCAGCGCGACGCCACGACGATCGCGGCCAGCATGGCCGCGGAGGCGAGCACCCCCCCCTCCGGGCCGAACGCCCCGCCGCTCACCCAGTCGGGGCCGCCCGGGTTGTACTGCAGGTACGGGATCGAGAGCGGCAACCCGCTCACCGGCGCGCCGAGCGCCGCCAGCGAAACGTTCCATCCGAGGTGCGCTCCCCAGGCCGTCCAGATCCCGCCGGGGGCGAGGAAGAGCGTGCCGAGCAGCACGCCGGCAAGGGTGATGTTGGCGAGCCCCAGCCAGGTGACATCGGGATTGGCCCAGTGGGCCGCTCCGAACACGACCGACGTCGCCACCACTGCCGGCCACCGCCCCACCACGCCGGCCAGCAGGATCAGCGGCAGCCCGCGGAAGATGATTTCCTCGCTCAACGCCGGAAGGGCGAGCGCCACCGCCGTCCACCCCGCCGACCCGGCCCACCCGCCGAAGGTGCCCTCGCCGGTGACCCAGCTCGCCCCCGCGGCACCGAGCCCGAGCACCATCGCCACGAGGGCGGCCACCACCCCGAGCGCGAGGCCGCGGCCGAAGCCGCGGGCGCCCGACCCGGTC